>DGKK01000067.1 GCA_002387725.1 Nitrospirae bacterium UBA4572 | reverse complement strand
GTCTCCCGCGCAAGAGGATGAACGTGATGGCAGACATGGTGGATCCTCTGAATGGGAGTCGAAGATGGTGGTAACGGAGACATCAGGAGAGGGTCAAGGACGAAAATGGATGGAGCGCTTTCTTCCCCCGGTCCTTGAGGGCGATTTGCCGGAGAGACTCTCCGGCATCTCCGATGACAGCCGAAAGGTCTCTCCTGGGGATCTCTTTCTTCTGAGGATGGATGGCCCCCTCCAGGAAAAGTTTCTCGACGAGGCCATCGCCAAGGGTGCGGCCCTTCTGGTTGCGTCCCGACGACATTTGCCCTCGGTTCTGGAAAGACGTCAGGTCTCCGGAAGAAAAGTCCCTGTCTGTGTCGTCGAAAACATTCAGGAGGCGGCCGGAGTGATCGCTTCGGCCTGGTACGGGGAGCCGAGCCGCTCCATGAAGGTGGTGGGGGTCACCGGGACGAATGGGAAAACCACCTCAAGCTTCCTTGTGAGAAGCATGCTTGATCGATCAGGGTTGAGGGCCGGTCTCATCGGGACGGTCTGGTTCGACCTGGGCGATGGTCTTTCGGAAGCCCCCCAGACCACCCCCGGAGCGCTCTTCCTTCAGAGATCTTTTCGGCAAGCCTTGAACAATGGCCTCGTTGCCATGTCCATGGAGGTCTCCTCCCATGCCCTGTCCCAAGACCGTGTGGCCGGGACCTTTTTTTCTGCCGTTCATTTCACCAATCTCACCCGGGACCACCTCGACTACCACAAGACCTTTGAGGACTACTTCAACGCCAAGGCCCGACTTCTCCACTGGGTCAATCCGGACGGATCGCTTCCCCCGGCGGTGATCAACGCCGATGATCCTTACGGTCGGATTCTGGCAGAGCAGATTGCCCGCCGCGGAGACCGAAGGCTCCTGACTTACGGCCATTCGGAGCGTCTGTCGATCCATCCCCTGGAATCGGTCATCTCCCTCGACGGGATCAAGGGCGCCCTTTCGGTGGAGGGAAGGCGGATCAGCGTGGACTCGACCCTCCCGGGAGACTTCAACCTCCAGAACATCATGGGGGCTGTCGGCTGTGCGCTGGCCCTGGGCATTTCACCTGAGGCAGTGGAGGCGGGCATCCAAAGCCTCCCGGGAGTTCCCGGGAGATTTGAGCGGGCCAACCCGGGAGGAAAATTTGCGGTCATTGTCGACTATGCCCATACCGACGATGCCCTCAAGAATATTCTCTCCGCCCTTCGTCCTCTGACCCCCGGGCGGGTGATCACTGTCTTCGGATGTGGCGGCGACAGGGATCGGGGTAAGCGTCCCCGCATGGGAAAGGTGGCCGGGGAGCTTTCCGACATTGTTGTGGTGACCTCAGACAACCCCCGCACGGAAGATCCCGAGTTCATAATCGATGAAATTGAACCGGGGCTGAACATGACTGGCCGCTCCTATCTGCGTGAGGTCGATCGCAGGACGGCCATTGCCAGGGCGCTCTCCCTGGCCCAGCCCGGCGATGCCGTTCTCATCGCCGGAAAGGGCCATGAGCCCTATCAGATCATCGGCCATGCAAAGAGCCACTTTGACGATCGAGAGACCGCCCGAGAGATTCTCCGCTCCATGGGGGAGGAATTGTGAGCGCGACCGTCTCGGCCCTCGAGCTTCTTGAAGGTGTGGAAGGCCACTGGTTTTCCTCCCCGCCCAAGGGTGAGCTGTTCTGGATCAATGCAGGAACCGATTCGAGAACGATTCTTTCGGGAAATGTTTTTGTCGCCTTGCGAGGCCTTCGGACCGATGGCCACGACCACCTCGAGCAAGCGGCGGCAAGGGGCACCACTCTGGCCGTTGTCGAACGGGGAATCCCCGGCGTGAACATTCCCCAGATTGTTGTCGAGGACACCCTTGTTGCCCTTAGAAAGATGGGTGCTCTGGTGCTGGCCGCTCATCGCAGGGCCGGCCATCGGTTAATCTCCCTGACGGGATCGGTCGGCAAAACGACGACTCGAGAGCTCATACGTACCGGGCTTCCTCCCGGGGCGAGCCATGGGAGCAGCGGAAACGAGAACAATGAGATCGGTGTTCCTCTGACCCTTCTCTCCTGGCCTCCGTCTGCCCGCTGGTGCGTTCTTGAAGTGGGAATCCGAAACCCCGGGGATATGGACATTTTGGCGCCGCTTCTCTCCGCTGATACCGGGCTGGTGACGGCCGTCGCGCCTGTCCACCTTGAAACTCTCGGGACCCTCGAGGGAGTGTGGAAGGAAAAGTCGAAGCTTTTGCGGGGGGTCGTGGAGGGAGGCTGTCGGATTGTCCCGGAAGAGATCCGGCGGACAGAGGGCAGGGATCCCCTGTTTTCGGATCCCACCCGCCGACTTCTCGGCGTCTCCCTCGATCGGTTTCCGGAGGCGGATGTGTCGGGAGAGCTTCTGTCGCCCGAGGGGAAGGCCGTTCTTTCGCTTCGGCGACCTCCCCTCCGTCTCCCTCTTCCCTGGCCTTCCCGGGCCCTGGGATGGTGTGCCCTGATGGCCCTTGCCGCCCTTGCTGCAGAAGGGGTGGACCTTGCCTCCGCGGCGGAACGGATCTCCCTCTATCGGGGGTATTCCGGACGGATGGAAAGACGAAGTCATTCCTCGGGACTTCTTCTCCTGCTTGACCACTACAATGCGAATCCGGCATCGATGAGCGAGGCTTTCGAGTGGCTTTCCCGCGAGAGAGGGATTCGCCAGGGAGCTCGCGCCTATGCCGTGCTGGGAGACATGCTGGAGCTTGGAGAGGGGAGTCAGGGCTTTCATCGGGAGATCGGAGAAAGGGCGGCCATGGCCGGTGTGGCGGGTGTTTGGTATCGGGGCGAGCAAAAGTCTTCCTTTGTGGAAGGATTCCTACGAGGAGGCGGGAAGGAGTTCCAAATTCGAGATGCCTCCGTCTTTGAGAGCGATTTGAAATCGGGACGAGGCCCTGGGCCAGAAGACATACTCCTGGTGAAGGGGTCACGGGGCATGAAGCTTGAAGAAGTGGTTGCCACACTTCTGGAAGGGGCTTAGCCGATGCTTTATCAGCTCTTCTATCTCCACCATTCGCTCCCCGTCCTGAATGTCTTCCGCTATATCACCTTTCGTTCCATCTATGCCACATTGACCGCCTTGGCGCTGGTGCTTCTCCTGGGCCCTTCTCTTATTGTGATGCTTCGCCGGATGCAAATTGGCCAGGAGGTCAGGGATGATGGACCGCAGAGCCATTTCTCGAAGAAAGGGACGCCAACAATGGGGGGTGTCCTCATTCTCGGAGCCCTTCTTGTCTCGGTCCTTCTCTGGGCAGATCTTTCCAACAAGTATGTCTGGATGGTCCTGCTCTCGCTTCTGGCCAATGGGGGAATCGGATTTGTCGACGACTATCTCAAGGTCATCAAGAAGCGATCGAAAGGACTTTCCGCCCGTCAGAAATTTCTTCTCCAGCTGGGAGCAGGAACGCTCCTGGCCCTGTGGTATATGGGCGTGACTGGGGGGGACGGACGTATCGGGATTCCCTTCATGAAGAGCCTGAATCCGGATTTGGGGGTCCTGCTGCTTCCTTTCCTTGTCTCGGTCATCGTCGGCTCTGCCAATGCCGTGAATCTCACCGACGGACTGGACGGCCTTGCCGTCGGGCCAACAATTGTCGTTGGCCTTACCTTTGTCGTGATCAGTTACCTCGTGGGCAACCACGTTTTTGCGTCTTATCTGAAGGTTCTGGAGGTTCCCGGGGCCGGAGAATTGGCGGTTGTCATGGGAGCCCTTGTGGGAGCGGCCCTTGGCTTTCTGTGGTTTAACACCTACCCCGCCCAGATGTTCATGGGAGACACCGGATCTCTGGCCATCGGCGGGGTGATCGGAATGACCGCGATCGTGACGCGACAGGAACTCCTTCTCTTGCTTGTGGGAGGAATTTTTGTGGCGGAGGCTGTCTCTGTCATTTTGCAGGTGGGTTCCTACAAATTGCGCAAAAAAAGAATCTTTCGCATGGCTCCGCTTCATCATCATTTCGAGCTTGGAGGTTTGACCGAGCCCAAGGTCATTGTCCGTTTCTGGATCGTCTCCGTAGTGCTGGCGCTTATGGCACTTTCCACATTCAAGCTGAGATAGCGAGGCAGGAAAAGATGACGGAACGCTTCATTTCGGAGGGGGCCGAGGTCCTGATTGTCGGAGGAGGACGATCCGGTCTCCAGGCAGCGCTTCTTGCCGGAGACCTGGGGGGAATACCCGTTCTGGCAGATGATGACCCAGGCGCCTTTGATGGGCCAATGTGGGCGCCCGTGAGGGAGCGAGGTGCCAGGGTCCTGACAGGAGTCCGGCTTGGCCCCTGGATACGAAGCTGGAAGGGGCCGGTCGTCATGAGCCCGGGGATTCCTCCGGTGGCATGGTGTGGACAGGCTGTGGCTCCTCCTCTTTCCAATATCCGGGGAGAGCTCGAATGGGCGGCGTCGCTTTGGGATCGCCCGGTCGTGGCCATTGGAGGAACCAATGGAAAGTCGACCACGACGGCCCTTGTGGGACATCTTCTCAAAAGCGCGGGATTCTCGCCATTTATTGGAGGAAACTTCGGGGTTCCCTTTTCCGAGGGTGTCAGATTGATGAGAACTGCCCGGAAAGAAGGAAAAAGAGATCCCTTTGATGTGGCCGTGATCGAAGTGTCAAGCTTCCAGACAGAATCCATGCAGTCCTTTTCTCCTGACATTTATCTCCTGCTTAACATTACTCCCGATCATCTCGATCGCTACGACTCCCTCGCCCAATATCGCTTGGCGAAGCTCCATGTGGCAAGCCTCTTTTCTCCATCCACCACCGTGATATGGAACGCCTCCCAGGATGACTGGCGCGAATGGGGGCCTCGAACGAAAGCCCGATCGGTCTTTGTGGGATCGGCTGAGCTTCCCGGGCCTGGGGTGGTCCTGAGCGGCTCCCATCTGCAAAGCCATGGACTGAGAGACTCTTTTTCTGTCTCGACGGCCGGATACCGCTTGATTGGCGGCGGCAATCTTCAGAACCTTGCCTTTTCGGTGCTGGCCACTATTCTCCTCGGAGAGACGATGGGGCGCCGGATCGATCCCGGGATCCTTGAGGAAGCGATAGCCAGCTTTACGGGACTCCCTCACCGGATGGAGAGGGTGGCGACCGTTCGTGGAGTCACCTTCGTCAATGATTCCAAGGCGACCAATGTCGGTGCGGTCGAGGCGGCCCTTGCCGGTCTTTCCGATGTCGGACACCCTCATGTCGTTCTGATTATGGGAGGCCGGGACAAGGGAGGATCCTATCGCCCCCTTATCCCCTGGCTCAAGAATCACGTTCGGGAGGTTGTCGCGATCGGGGAAGCCCGGGAAAAGATCCGGAGAGATCTTGGGAAGGAGATTCCCATCGAGGAAGCCCAGGATCTTTTTGAGGCGGTGGCCCGGGCCTTTTCTGTGGCGGATTCCGGGGAAATGGTTCTGCTCTCTCCCGCCTGTTCAAGCTATGACATGTTCCATGGGTATGAGGAGCGGGGAGAGCGTTTTCGGGAAGCGGTTCGACGACTCTCCGCAAAGTTCGGGGGAGAGAGGGGGAGCCATGGCTCAGATTCAAGCCAGTAACACGGGGAAGGTCTCCGACGGGAGTGGGCAGGATGGAGTGGAGCCCGGCCCCATCAATGGAATTCTTGCCGTGGTCGTCTTCCTGCTGATGATGCTGGGAACCACATTGGTCATGTCGGCACGCCTTGCCATGCACTCCCCCTACCAGCTGTTCTGGCGTCAAATCGTCTCCACCCTTATCGCTCTCTTCGTCATGCTGGCGGTCAGCCGCATCGATTACCATCTGTGGGTCCGCAAAAGGGCGCTCCTCTGGGGGGCCGGCCTTTTTTCCCTCGTCCTGCTTCTGGTGCCCCATATCGGAGTGACTCTCAATGGGGCTCGCCGGTGGGTTCACCTTGGGGTCTTGACCCTGCAGCCGTCGGAGATTGCGCGTGTGATCCTCGTCATCCTTATGGCGGCCCTCCTGGCCCGGGAAAAATTGGTCCAGGACGTCGGGGGAAGCGCAGGCTTCAGGATTCGTCCCGACAAGGCGGCCGGTTTTGCACTTTTGATGATCCCCTATCTGGCGTTGATTCTTCATGAGCCGGACTTTGGATCCGACCTCTTTATTGTGATCGTGATGCTTGCGATGCTGTTTCTCTCCGGGGTCAGCTTCCGGCAGATCGGCGTCGTTCTGGGGATTCTGGGGGTCAGCGCCGCACTCTTCCTTTTGCATCACGCCTATGCCATTGCCCGCTTTCATAACTTTGCCCGGACCCATAATGCGACCCAAACATTGGGAACCCAGTTGGGCCAGAGCCTCGTGGCGATCGGTTCGGGGGGGCTCTGGGGGCAGGGGCTGGGCCACGACTGGGTTGGGGGAGGGGTTCTCCCAGAACCCGGGACGGATTTTATCTTTGCATTGGTCGGAGAAGAGCTGGGGTTCTTCTGGTCGATTGCCGTGGTGGGAGTCTTTCTCACCATTTTTCTCGTGGGGATGAAGACGGCGGCCCGGGCCCCGGACTTTCTGGGAAGAATCCTCGTGCAGGGGCTGACGATGTCCATCGTCCTGGAGGCCCTGATGAACCTGGGGGTGGTGACGGGTCTCTTTCCGACAAAGGGGATTCCCCTTCCGTTTATGAGTTTCGGGGGCTCATCCCTCATGTCTAATGCCTGGGGAGTGGGGATCATCCTTTCTGTTTCGCGGTACCGAAAGGTACAGCCTCCCGACTCCGAGCCGCATCAGGAAGAGGAACGGTCCCTTGCCCCCTCTCTATGAACCCCAAAAGAGCCTCCTCATCACAGGGGGGGGTACGGGTGGCCATGTCGTTCCGGCGATCGAAATCGCGAGAGCTCACCAGCGCTTCTCCTCACGTCCCGTTCTCTATGCCGGGACGCCCGGAAGTCTTGAGGAGCGACTCGCCTCTCGGGCGGGTATCCCCTTTTCTCCCATTCGTGCCGGGGGGGTTGTGGGGAAGTCCTGGTCCGGAAAAGTTTCAGGGGTCCTTGCCATACTGAGGGGAACCGGATCGGCCCTGGGGCTCGTGCGAGACTTTCGCCCCGGGCTGGTGATTGGAACGGGCGGGTATGTTCAGGTGCCTGTCATTGTTGCCGCCCGGATTTTAGGGATTCCGATCGTCCTCATCGAGCCAAACAGGGTCGCAGGACTTGCCAACAGGGTTTTGGGGCCATTGGCCAGGCGGGTGGTTTACGGATGGAGCTCGGATGGGGGAATCCCCCTGGCCCCTGATGTGCGCCGCCCGGCTCCGGATCGGGATCGTTTTGAAGGCAGACCCCTCAAAATTCTTGTTATGGGAGGAAGCCAGGGGGCTCGGGTTTTGAACGAGCGTGTACCGGAAATCCTGGCCCGAACGCTCCCGCACATTCCGTCGCGGAGCGTCGAGATCATCCATCAATCGGGGGAAAGATGGGTTGAGTCGACGCGGGAGCGATATCAGAGGCTGGGTCTTTCTGTTCGTGTCGAAGGTTTTCTGCCGGAGATTGCCTCTCTCCTGGGGAGCCAGTCTCTTGTGATTGCCCGTGCGGGAGCCATGACAGTAGCGGAGATAACGGCTTCAGGAACCCCTGCGATTTATTGCCCTTTCCCCCATTCTGCGGGAGGCCACCAGAAGGAAAATGCGCGAGCCGTCGAAGAGAGTGGAGGAGGGTGGTGCTGGGAAGAGGAGCGACTTTTGGGCATAGAGTCTTGTGCGGCCGACCTTGCCCGAATCCTGTCCGATAGCTCCCTCCTGTACGCGACAGGGATGGGAGCCTGGAAGCTTTCTCCGGGTGTTCCTGCCTCGGAGTGGTTGTCACGATTGTGAAAAAACAACAGGCCATAAAATTTTTGAAGGGTTGATTTCCGTCACACGGAAAACCTTGGAAATTTCAGGGAGATCCGCTACAATGAACCCGAAACGCTGGAGGACCGGATGAGGAAGGCAAAGGGGGCCATGGTTCATTTTATCGGGATCGGCGGAGCGGGAATGGCTCCGATTGCGGAGATCTTGCTTGAAAGAGGCATTCCTGTTTCGGGTTCTGATCAGGGTGCCAACGAGTGCACCCGGCGACTTGCCGAGAAGGGTGCCACAATCTTTTCGGGCCACTCGGCCGACCATCTTTCTGGGGATGTCGGGAAGGTGGTCGTTTCCTCGGCCATACGCCACAGCAATCCCGAATGGATTGCCGCCGTGACGCGAGGCATCCCCATTGTCCACAGGGGAGAAATGCTGGCCTCCCTCGTGAACCCCTCCTACGGGATTGCCGTGACGGGGTCCCACGGCAAGACGACAACCACATCGATGGTGGCCTCCCTTCTTGTGTCCGCGGGTCTTGATCCAACGTGTGTCGTGGGAGGGAGGGTCTCAAGCTTTCCGGGATGTGCCTTGGTGGGGCGGTCGCGCTACTTTGTCACGGAGGCCGATGAAAGCGACGGCTCTTTTATGAAGCTTGCGCCCCGTCTCCGGATCGTCACAAACATCGACCGCGAGCACATGGATTTTTATGGAACCTTTGACAACCTCATTCAAGCGTTTTCGACTTACCTCGATACGGGAGACGAGGGAGGTATCGGAATTCTCTGTATCGATGATCCCGGCGTTGCCGCCCTCATTGAGCGAATCTCCACCATCCCTCTGACCTATGGCCTTTCTTCGGCCGCCCGCGTTCGCGCTGAGAATATCGTCCATGAAGGTGTGGGTTCATCCTTCGACGTAAGGGTTGATGGGGCCTGCTGGGGGCGCTTTTCTCTTCATGTCCCCGGAATGCACAATATCCTGAATGCCCTGGCGGCCATTTGTGCAGGAATTTGCCTCGAAATCTCGCCGGATCTCATGAGGCAGGCATTGTCTCGCTTCGAAAGTGTCGGTCGACGCTTCACTTTATTGGGGGAGCGTGACGGGGTCATCGTGGTGGACGATTATGGCCACCATCCCACAGAAATTCGGGCCACTCTCGCTGCGGCACGTCTGGCCTATCCGGGTCGCCGCATCGTGGCCGTCTTTCAGCCACATCGCTTCACCCGGGTTCGGGACCTCCAGAATGCCTTCATTGAGTCTTTTTCCGATGCGGACAAGATCCTTGTGACCGAAATCTATTCGGCGGGAGAGGATCCCATTCCGGGAATCGGGAGCGAGGGACTTTACCGAAAGATGCGGGACCGATGGGACGACCGGGTGGATTATGAGCCTCGCCGGGACCGCTGGGTTGAGCGTCTCAATGGAATGCTCAAGCCGGGCGACCTTCTCTTGACCTTGGGAGCCGGTGATATCACTCGACTTGGAAAGGACTATCTTCTGTGGCAACCGCGATCCGTCTCCGCCCACGCCTCCGATGCCGTGAGCGCCTGAGCCGTTTTTCCTCGATTCGCATCGGGGGAGCGGTGGAGGCGGTTGTCTCCCTTTCTTCGAGCGAGGTTTTTGGGGATGTGCTCGACATGTATCACCGGGGGGAAATCCCTGGCCCCCTAGCCTTTGTGGGAAGGGGGAGCAATATTCTGTTTCCCGACGCCGGGCTGGGAGGAACCCTGGTCCGCTTCGAGCACGGAGATGGTGGATCCGGGTCCCGATGGCACCCCGATGGGAGTGTGGATGTCGATGCCGGGCTCTCCCTTCCGGCGCTGGCTCGGGATGCGGCTCGCCGGGGCGTCACCGGATTTGAATTCCTCTCCGGAATTCCTGGGACGGTGGGCGGGGCGGCCGTCATGAATGCCGGAGCCGGAAGCGGGCAGTGGTCGGATCTTTGCGAAAGCCTCGTGGTCGCAACGGGAAGCGGGGGAAGCGACATCCTCCTTCCTCAGGATCTAAGGTATGGTTATCGAACCTCGGCCTTGCTCGAGATCTCCGCAGGGGATCCGTCAGCTCCCCAGCGTCATATTCAGGAAAAATCCGTTGTCCTGTCCGCCCGCCTGCGCGGAACCTTGGCCGATCCGGCGGAGTGTCAGGCCAAACTTATGTCCCATCTTGATTATCGCCGTTCGACACAGCCGCTTGACGAGCCCAGTCTGGGCTCGGTCTTCCGGAATCCTTCAGGTGGTCCTCCGGGGTATTCCGCCGGCCGCCTGATCGAAGAGTGCGGCATGAAGGGCCGATCCGTAGGGGGGGTGATGGTCTCTCCCCGCCATGCCAACTTCTTTGTGAATACGGGAGGGGGAAAGGCCAGCGAGTTTCTAGAGCTCTTGGCCATAGTGGCGGAGGCCGTCCTGAAACAATGGGGAGTCATTCTGGAGCCTGAGGTGAGAGTATGGAACGCGTGAGCCGTGAGTATCTGACCACAAAAGGGATTCGTCGTGTGGCGGTGCTTGCGGGGGGAGATTCCGATGAGGCGGAGATTTCCCGCGTTTCGGGAAAGGCGGTGGCGGAGGCGCTCCGAAAGGCCGGCTTCGAGGTCGGGGAATTCGAGGCGGATCGATCTCTGGCCAAAACGCTGACAGACTTTTCCCCGGATGTGGCCTTCCTGGCAACCCATGGAGGCGGCGGAGAGAACGGAACACTCCAGGGCTTTCTCGAGACGATGAAGATTCCCTATACCGGGTCGGGTGTCCTGGCGTCGGCGATCGGGATGTCCAAGATGCGCTCGCGTGCCCTCTTTCGCGAGAGAGGGCTGGCGGTTCCCCTGACCTATGCCCATCGAACGGAAGAGTCATTTAATCCCGGCTATATCTCCTTTGATCCCCCCTATATGGTCAAGCCTGAAGCTGCGGGCTCTTCGATCGGCGTCAAAAGGGTCCTGAGACGCGAGGATCTGGCGGATGCCGTCTCCGAAGCCGGCCGCTATTCCCATTGGGTTCTTGTGGAGCAGCTGATCCCAGGTCGGGAGATCCAGTCCGCCATCCTTTCAGGGCGCTATCTTGGGGCCATCGAGATCATTCCAGACAAGGCCGAGCCTTTTTATACCTATGCCTCCAAGTATGTTCCCGGAGGCTCTCGCCATATCAGTCCGGCCCCGCTGACCCCGGACGAGTCCTCGGAGCTGTCCCGGATTACCATTGAAGCCTGCCGGGTCCTTGATGTGCGTGGTGCCTGTCGGCTCGACACGATCCTGAACGATGAAGGGGTCTTTGTCATCCTGGAGATCAATACCCTCCCGGGACTCACCCCGACCTCCCTTCTTCCGGAGATTGCCTCCCACGAAGGCCTTTCCTTTACCGATCTGATCATCGAGCTCATCGCAACGGCCTCCCTCGATGAAAAGAGGGAGTTCCCAGCCGTATCCGGCCGATAATGGACAAGCCGGTCCCTGACCCCGCCATTCCGGAGACTGGGTCGTTACGCAAGATCCGTCCCAAATCCGGTCGCTATGTGCTCTTTGTTCTTTTCTGGATAGGCTGGGCCGGAGTCGTCGTGGCGGGGCTCTCCCGTATGCCTCACCATCTTCTTCGGACATTCGTCTCCGGTCCTCCGGTCGTCTCCGACGATACGGTGCGGGGGTGGGTCACTCCTCTGGCATTCAAAACTCTTCCCTCTTCCAACCGAAGTCTCCTGGAGTCTCTGGTCCGCGAGCACCCATGGATCTTGCGGGCAAGCATCAAGCTCCTGCCAGGCGAAGGGCGGATTGTCCGGGTCCGTCTGAAGGCCCCGGTTGCAGTTCTTCTTCCTTCCTACGGACTTTTGGCGTTTCAGTTCCAACGCCCTCAGGCGGCCCCGATCCATTCATCGTTTCTTGTGGACGGAGGGCAGGTTCTCTCGGGTGAAAGCCTTCCCGGGGCGGGAACGCTCCCTCAGGTCATTGTCCGCTCCCCACTGACTTACGATGTGGGTCGCCGTCTTGTCCGGACAATCCACATCGTCCAAAGGTGCCGTAAGGAAGGCTCTCCCGAAGGAAGCTGGTACAGCCTGAATTCTCCCCATGAGATCCGCTACTATCCAGGCCACGGAGCCCCGGTCCTCATTCTTGGAACCGATCTGGGCTGTGCCCCCTTTCGCCTCTTCGATTCGTTCATGAAGCAGAAGGGAGGACTCGTTTCCGGAAAGGTTCCGGAGGCGGTGGACCTTCGTTTTTCCGGAATGCTGATACTGCGTCCGGAGCTCGATCCCCCGAAAAAGAATCCTGCGAAATCTCATGCCTCTGTCCGATCCTAGCTCCTCCTGACAGGCCCGTTTGATTCCTCTTTCCTCATTTATTTGGCAAGCTCCTTATGTTTAAGGGCAAGGGAGCTGGGAGCAATCTTCACCTTTTCCCATCTTCGCCTCGTTGCTGGCAGTTTGCTGCTGTTGAGGCGCTCCCCGGATTGTGCGAAAATGGGCACGCGCTCAGGGTGGTTTCATGTTGTCGGGACAGTCAAAATTGATTTGAGGATTTCCCATGTCGGACCAACAGATTTTTGCTGCAATCGATCTTGGATCAACGAAGGTTTGCGCCCTTGTCGGGCAGGCCCTCGAGGAAGACCGGTTTGAGATCGTCGGGATTGGAACAGCCTCCACTCACCATGGGATCAGGAACGGGACGATCGTGGATGTTCAGCAGACGGTGGCGGCCATACGAAAAGCCGTTGAAATTGCCGGGCGAAAGGCCAGCCATCCCTTAACTCACGTGGTCGTGGGGTTTGCTGGCGGAGAGATCGAGGGGCAGGACCAGCGGGTCATGATCGCCCTCAAGGATCGGGAGGTTCAGGAATCAGATATCGACCGCATCCTCCAGGAGGCCCGGACGATGATGGGGTGCGCTCCATCCGAGCTTCTTCACACGATCCCCAAGGGATATCGCATTGACGAGCAGGGGGGAATCCTCAATCCGATCGGGATGGTGGGGGCACGGCTTGAGGCCCAGGTTCATGTTATCCGCGGATCGGATATGGTGCTCGCCAACCTGAAGCGAAGCGTCGAGCGTGCCGGCCTCACCGTCCGGGAGGGCGATCTTGTTCTCCAACCTCTGGCCAGTGCGCGGGCGGTGCTGACGGAGGACGACAAGGAGCTGGGGGTCTGTGTCGTCGATATCGGCGGAGGAACGACAGGGATGGTCCTCTATCAGAATGGGGCCCTCTCGGGAGTTCGTGTGGTTCCTCTCGGAGGCGCGGCGATGACAAAGGACCTTGCGGCTGTTCTCCGGATTTCCCAGGCCGATGCGGAGAGGGTCAAGCGGGAGGTTTTCGCTACTCCGGGACATAGTGAACCCCCGGCTCCGGAGGAGGAAGACGCTCCAGCCCCGTCCGAGGAAGCCATGTCGGCGNNGGCCGGCGGGTCCAGGTTCGGGAGGTTGTTGAAGCCCGTCTTGAGGAAATCCTGCGGAAGGTCAAGTCCGATCTCGACCGTCTTCGCCAGGGAGCCTTTCTGGCCCGAGGTGTGGTATTGACGGGAGGAGTCGCCAAAATGCCGAATATAGTCTCCTTTGCGGAAAAGATCTTTGAGATGCCTGTCTCGGTAGGCCATCCGGGAGAGCGGGTGCAAGGTCTTGTGGATCAGACATCCGGGCCCGAATTCGCCTCGGCGGTGGGCCTCCTTTATTTTGCCCGAGACCAGTGGAGTCCCGCAGAGGTTCCGGTTCGGGAGTTGCCGATCGGTGAGACGGCCTCTCCCGTGCCGGTGAAAAAAGAGCGGGAGGGACCCCCCGCCGGGGTTCGTCTCTGGAACTGGCTCAGGGAAATCATTTAGAAGACGTTGCTCCGGGAGAGTTCATCCGGACTGTGGGGAGAGGCATCATGGAGTCTGAGTGGAGCGAAGAGCCCATCATCGATTATAAGCAGTCGGGAATCCTGGGGGCCCGCATCCTTGTCATTGGGGTGGGGGGAGGCGGGTGCAATGCCATCCGGTCGATGATCCAGTCCGACCTTAAAGGGGTTGAATTTGTGGCGGTCAATACCGACGTCCAGGCCCTCAACCGGATCGATGCCCAAAGAATTCAGATCGGCAGCGCCGTCAGCAGGGGCCTCGGTGCCGGGGCCAATCCCGAAGTCGGACGGCGTTCGGCCATCGAAGACATGGAGAAGATCCGGAGCGTTGTCGTCGGTGCGGACATGGTCTTCGTCACGGCGGGGATGGGGGGCGGAACGGGAACGGGCGCGGCCCCCGTCATTGCTCAGGTGGCCCGGGAGGCCGGAATTCTGACTGTGGCGGTTGTGACGACCCCCTTCGGCTTCGAAGGGCCAAAACGGGGCCGGAATGCCGAGGAGGGGCTCAGAGAGCTTCGGCGCTATACCGACACACTCATTGTCATCCCCAATGACCGCCTCGAGTCGGTTGTCGATCGGGGAACCCCTCTGATCGATGCCTTCAAGAAGGCCGACGATGTGCTTCGGCAAGGTGTTCAGGGAATCTCCGACATCATCACCCGGCCGGGTCTGATCAATCTCGACTTTGCCGATGTCCGGACAACCATGGCGAACATGGGGCGCGCCGTGATGGGAATCGGGATGGCATCGGGGCCTGATCGTGCCTTGATGGCGGCTCGTGCGGCCATCAACAGCCCTCTTCTTGAGGACAGCTCGATTCGGGGAGCCAAGGGGATCCTCGTGAACTTCCGGGGAGGATCGAACATGACCCTCAACGAGATTACCGAAGCCTCCCGCCTTATCGAGGAGGAGGCGGAGAAGGGATCGGCCAATCTTATCTTCGGGACGGTGGTGGAGGACCATCCCATGGACGAGATTTTCATTACGGTGATCGCCACAGGATTTGATCGTCCGGTCGAGCCCGAAGAAAAAGAGGCGATCGAGGAGGCGTTTCCCTCTCCGGAGGGGCAGGAAGAGATGCCGACCTATCTCCGGCGCCAGGCTCCCACTCTTGGGCGCCTTCCCCTGAAGGACGTCCCTCCGGCTTCCCCCTCGTCCGATGAGGGTCTTTCCGAACGTCCCGCCATCTGGAGAAAGCGGGGCGATCCCTGATGCATCTCCGCCATTGTCTCCTCCAGTCTTTGGGGGTCGAGCATGGATTCGGAACGCGGCTTCGGGAAAATGATTTCCAGGGACTCTCCGAGACGGTGACCTTGGCCCAGATCCACAAGACCGTCGTCGTGTCGGAGCGGGAGTGTCTCTCCGAGCAGTCCAAGCCCGAGGGAGATGGCCTTTTCTCCGGTCCGGGAGGGCGCCGAATCGGTGTGTGGACTGCGGACTGTCTTCCGGTTCTCCTTTCCACCCCTTCGGGAAGTCATGTGGCCGCCTTGCATGCCGGCTGGCGAGGGGCCGCTGCCGGGATTGCAAGGGAAGGACTCCGGAGGCTGTGTCGGGAGTCAGGGTCCCATCCCGGTGAGATTCGTGCCGTGATGGGACCCTCCATCGGTCCATGTTGCTATGAAGTGGGCCCCGAGGTCTGGTCGGCCGTCCGAGAGGGAACTCCCGACTATCGTCCTGTGTCACAGGTAAGGCTTGATATTCGGGAGCTTGTCTCCTTTCAGTTGAGGGAGTCCGGGGTTCTCATGGAAAACATCGGAAGCCTGGCCCTCTGCACCCGCTGCCATCCGGATCTTTTCTTCTCCCACCGTGGGATGGGGGCCGATCGGAAGGGGCGTTCAATGCTAAACTATATTCGGCCCCGGTCATAGCCGTGTCGACGATCGCCGAGAATGTTGAGGCCATACGAGCAGACATCCGGGAGGTGTCCCAGGCCTCGGGCCGATCCGATCTTCCTCGTCTTGTCGGCGTGACTAAGACACGATCACTTGAAGATGTCCGGGCGCTCATCCTGGCCGGGGTTGATCATCTTGCGGAGAATCGATGGGAGAGCTGGCACGAGCGTCTTTTGGCCTTTCCTGGAAATCTTTGGCCTTCCATCTTCTGGCATTTTATCGGACCGATTCAGGGAAGGGCCCTCAAGCGGTTTTATCGCCCCCTTTTCTGTATCGAGTCGCTCGATAACCTTTCTCATGGAACCGCCCTCTCCCGGCTGGCACTGGAGTCGGGTGCCCCACAGAGTGTCCTTCTCGAGGTCAATGTCTGCCGGGCTCCGGGGCGGACCGGTGTCCTTCCCGAAAATCTATTTCCGGAGATTGAAGCCCTTGCCGCTCTTCCGGGGCTTCGTCTCGAAGGGCTCATGGTCATGGGGCCCATTCCCGGGGATGCCAAGTCCCCCTCGTCCTCGGAGGTTTTTGGTGAGGGGAACGCTCTGTTTCAGGAGGCCCGACGATTGATCCCGTCAATGGGAACGCTGTCCATGGGAATGTCGGAGGACTATCGTGAAGCGATCCGCTGGGGGTCGACCGAGGTCAGGATTGGACGAAGCCTTTTCGAGGGGATGTTACGGTGAGCAAGATGGAGAAGTCCGAGGGCAGGAAACAGAAAACCAAAGGAGGAGGGGGGGCAATTCCCGGACCGGTCCTCATCGTTGGCGGAGGCCAGATGGGCGGGGTTCTTGCCCGCCATATGGTTGGTGAAAGATCCGGATCATTGGCTCCTGTTCGCGTTGTCGACCCCGGTGCCGAAGCGCAGAAGTCCCTCAAATCCGAAGGAGTCGTCGTTTTTCCCTCCCTTTCGGAGGCCCTTCGAAAGGACCCTTCCCCCTCCCTCGTCATTCTGGCAGTCAAGCCGGGTGTCTTTCTTCGCCCGGGAGGCGAAATCGTTGCGACCCTTTCCCATCTTCCCGCCGGGACACTCGCGCTGTCGGTCATGGCGGGGGTGACCTTGGAGCGTCTCAAGTCCGAGTGTCCATCCCTGCGTTGGGTGCGGGCGATGACAAATCTGGCCCTTGCTGCGGGAAAGGGGATGACTCTTCTGGCGTCGGGATCCGATGTCGTTCATGGAGAGCAAAGCTCCATTTATTCGCTCTTTTCCGGAATTGGGCGGGCGCTCTGGTTGCCGGAGGAATCATTCGATGCCGCCACGGCTCTTGCCGGCTCCGGACCAGGGCTTTTGGCTCTGGTGGCTGAAGCCATGGCGGATGGAGGAGTCAGGGAAGGTCTTTCACGGGAAACGGCAACCCTCCTCGCCTCTTGGGCAATATATGGAGCTGGAGCCCTGATGGCCGACCGGGGGATCCTCCCGGAGTCCCTTAAGTCCCGAGTGGCCTCTCCCTCCGGGACAACGATCGAGGGACTGGCACTTCTGGAGAAGAGGGGGGTCCGGGGAGCCCTGATCGAGGCTGTCCATGTGATGTCCGAGCGCTCACGGACACTGTCCCGTTCATGAATCAAGGAGGTTTCCATTTCTCTCTTTACCCATATTCTTAACGCGTTTACCTGGATTGTCATCATTCGGGCCCTTCTTTCCTGGGTCCGGCCGGATCCGAATAACCCCATTATCCGGTTCATGGACTATGTGACCGAACCCTTTCTCCACCCGATCCGGCGACTCGTTCCCCCGGAAAAGATGGGAGGGCTTGATCTCTCTCCCCTGATCCTTATTTTCATCATCCAGGCGATCGAGCGGTTCGTCTATTGATCCCTAGTGGACGGCCCTTGCCCGATGTCCTGACAAGAGAGGAGTCCACATGATTGACCATACTCGCCTGTCCGAGCTGCGGACCCATGAGTTTTCCAAGAGCCTTCGAGGGTATTCTCCCCAGGAGGTTGACGACTTCCTCCACACCCTTTTTGACGAGATCTCCGAGATCCTCGACAAGACGGCCGCATTGACTGCCCAGGTCGAGGATCTTGAAGGGGAGAAGGAGTCGCTTCGGAAGCGGGAGGAAAGTTTGGGGTCAACGCTCGTGGCGGCCCAGAGTGCGGCCGAAGAATGGAAGGCTGTCGCCCGCCGGGAGGCGGACCAGATCATTCGGGAAGCCCGAAGCGAGGCGGAAGAACGGATTCGGAAGGCTGAGGAGGAGGTTGAGGTGATCCTTCAAGCGGCCCGCGAGCGTGCAGGAGCCTTCGAGGAGGGGCGGGGACGGCTCAGGCAGGATCTTTCCCTGACTCTTTCCCGGCTCAGGGGAGAGCTGGACGCGCTTTACGAGGCCATGGACCGATGGGAAAAGGGGGTTTCAGACCTTGGCAAAGGTCCGGGAATCGAAGAACGCCTCCACTAAGGCAAGGAAGTCAGGGGCGGGGAAAGAGTCCCCCGGGTGGATTCTCGTCATTGAGGTCAAGCCGGCTCAGTCCCGTGTGTTCCTCAGAAGGGGAGCATCGCATGGTCCCGCTCCCATATGGGTCGTGGGGATTCGGGAGCCCGCACGGGAGGGGCAAGCCAATGAAGGGGTTCTCAGGACGTTGGCGGAATTTCTTGGTGTGTCCCCTTCCTCGGTCGCGCTGGTTTCTGGACACACCAGCCGCATCAAGCGGCTTTCGGTGAGAGGGATTGATGAGTCTGACGGTTTCGAGCGCCTGATGAGACTCGCTTCCGAGAAGATCTAGTCGAATGTGACGGATTCGTTCCGGATCTCGTGACCATCATCAATCCTCATGAGGATTGTGATGGAGTAAACGGGGGATCCGCCAAGCCAGAAGGCGCGTGAGGTTTCCTCCTTGGGGGCGAGTGGCTCGAACATGAGGTATGCCGGAGGGAGCTTGAGCGGAACGATATCTCCGTTTCCGATCTTGTACTTGGCTCCGAGCATTTGCATCTTGATCGGAGCATTCCCTTCGAGGGTATATTTCATGTAGGCCACCGAAGGAGAAAGCAGCATGGACATGTTAAGCCGCCAGCCATTTCCCTGAATCACGCGGAAGGTGGTTCTTGTACTGATGCTTCTCTGGGAAACGATCTTGTGGGGCTTCCCCAGCGGGCCGGTCTTCAGTCCGATAATGGATCCTCCAATGCCGGCTACAAGAAGGAGCCCTACAACGATATAGATGGCAATCGTGACCGGGCTGAATCCCTGTTCCTCGCGGGGTCGGGAGGGGCTATAAAGCTCCTCGAATTCCCGTTCTCCCCCCTTTGCGGATGCAACCTTTTTCGGGGGACCACCCGGGCTTTTTTCCCGTCCCCCCTGCCCATTGGCCTGTGCAGAGTTTCCGGTTGACGAAGTTCCCGCCGTCGGGGCCTTCTCCCGGTCCGATCCATTTGCCGAAGTTGGTTCTGTCATTCAGATCCTCTGCTAAGGCCCTTTGCCTCAAACGCAATACCATCAATACACAGCATAGCCAAGATGCAATATTTCATTCGAGAGATCTCGTCGAATGCATCTGTTAATTCTACTAAAGAGTTCGTGATCTGGGCAAGAATGAAGGTCCGGCGCCCTTGCAGGAGGAATACTTTCCGACTCCTCCCACAGGTGATCGTTCGGTTTTTTTCGAGGCGTTATGATGTTGGGGCCGAAGCGCCATCGAGGAGAAAGCGTGTTGGGCGACCGAGGGAACCGGCCTCCCTCAGCACCCATTGGGACGGAAGATCTCCCTCGCCGGACAGAACCTTTTGAAGAATATTCTTCTTGTCGGCTCCCGCCACCAGAAAGAGGCGCTCACCTCCCCAAGCCAGCATCCGGTAGGTCAGGCTGATCCGGGCCACCCGGTCGCCCTGCCTGGGAACCGAGATGACAAGCCTGTGGTGATCATCTTCCGGGGAAGTTCCTGGAAAGAGGCTCGCCGTGTGTCCATCCGGGCCTATCCCCATGAGAAGAATGTCCATCGTTGGCGGGTGCGGGATGGATGGTCCGAGGAGCTCCGTAATGAGTCTCTCATACCGGAGGGCTTCCTCTTCCGCTGACGGATGCTCGCCCCTCATGCGAAAGACTGTTTCTCCGGGAATCTTTCCCGGTGTCAGTAATGCTTCTCTCACCATGCGATAATTGCTCTGCGGATCCTCCGGACCGACGCACCGCTCATCCACGAAAAACCAAAGGATGCGTCTCTTCTTTTCGTCGGACCATCCCATAATTTCGTGCGCGAGATTTTGAAGGACGGGAGTTGGTGTCGTGCCACCTGAGAGCCCGATAGAGACAGTTCGGTGCGTGGACAGATGGGCCTCGATGCGGGACAGGATTTCCCGGGCCGCGCCTTCGGCCCAATCCTCGCGAGAGGAAAAGAGGGTCAAGGAGACATGCGATCCGCCCATGCGAGTGATCGGTGAGATTGTCATGATGGACTCCTTTCACTGGAGTGGTCGGATCGCACAAGTCGTCGGGCGATTTCGGCGGCCCCCTTGATGCCGACATCCGGATCCGAGGAGAGTGTGACCGGAATTGTTGTCAGGAGTTGGCGGTAGCGCCCCTTGGCTGTGAACGTGTCCATGAAGACGGTTCTGTCAAGAAAAGGAAGGATTTTTTCCGGGATTCCGCCTGCCAAAATGACTCCGCCTGTCGCCAGGCTTTTAAGGGCCATGTTCCCTGCCTCTGCCGCAATGAGCCTCCAGAAGTGCTTCATCACGGCCAGTGCCAGAGGGTTTCCCCTTTCAGCCTCGAGCGAGACGGTTTCGGGAACCTTTTCTTCCGGAAGATCGGGAGGGAGAAGTGTCCCACCGGGGGGAGGTGACTGGGCATGGAAGTGATAGAGATGTGCCAGCCCCGGTCCCGAAATGAGCCGTTCGGGACTCGCATGGCCAAACTTGTCCCATAGCCACAGAAGAAGAGGAATCTCCTCCGGGGAGGTAGGGGCCCAATCGACATGGCCTCCCTCGGTCGGGATGGGAAGGGGAGTCCCGTTGTGCATTCCAATGATCGCCTCTCCCAGCCCTGTCCCCGGGGCCACCACAACCCGCGTTCCTTGGGGATTCCCGACTCCCGCGTTGATCGTCTCCAAGGATTCCGGAGGGGCGATCGTGATCCCCCAGGCGATGGAGACGAGGTCATTGGCCAGTGCCACCGACTTGGGGGAAAGTCCGAGCGTCTTGGCGAGGGAACTTGTCTCGATGATCCACGGGAGGTTTGTGGTCTGACATCGGCCGGAAATGACGGGTCCGGCGACACCGAAGGCTGCCGACTCAAGGGAACCTTCGGACAGACGCGGGTCAACCTCTCCCATAAACCGGGTAAGAATCGACTCAAGGGAGGGATAATCGCGAGAGGGGTAGGAGTGAAGGCTTTGGGGAGAATGAACCCCGGAGTCCGGGTCAAAGAATCCAAGGAGTGTTTTTGTTCCTCCGATGTCTCCGGCCAGAATCACAAAATCCTCCCCTCTCCTTTATGTAAAGTCAATGTTTTTGATGACTTGCTGGATAGATGTCCTCATGATTCCTTGACAGAAATGCATACCTCTCCGTATGATCTTAAAGTGTCGATGATTTTTTGTCATCCTTTAAATCGTTTTTCTTGCCATTTTTCGGATATTTTTCTTCGGGTGGCGGCCCACTCTCCGCCATGAAAGGGCGTTTCCCATGTCCATTCCCGTTCAGCAGGCCTTGAAGGTCGGCTCTTATGTCATGAAAAAGAAATGGTCAGGCGATAAGCGTTACCCCTTGGTTCTCATGCTTGAGCCACTTTTTCGATGCAATCTTGAGTGCGCCGGTTGTGGCAAGATCCAATACCCCGAGGAGATCCTCAAGAAAAGACTCTCTCCGGAGCAGTGCATTCGGGCGGTGGAAGAGTGTGGCGCTCCCGTTGTGACCATTGCCGGAGGGGAGCCCCTCATTCACCCTGAAATCGGTGAAATTGTTTCGGCAATGATCGCCCGGAAAAAGTTCGTTTATCTCTGCACGAATGGCATTCTCCTCGAACGGGGGCTTGAGACCATCTCCCCCTCTCCCTATCTGACATTTAGTGTTCATCTCGATGGCCTCAGGGAGACCCATGACCGGCTTGTCTGTCGGGAGGGCGTTTTTGACATTGCCGTTCGGGCGATCAAGACGGCCCTTTCAAAGGGATTCCGTGTGACGACCAATACAACGGTCTTTGAAGGCGAGGATCCTGAAGAGCTCCGGCGCTTTTTCGACTTTGCCCGTGATCTTGGGGTTAACGGAATGATGATTTCTCCCGGCTACTCCTATGCCTGGGCACCGGATCAGGACCATTTTCTGAGACGGGAGAGGACAAAGGATCTCTTTCGTGCCATTTTGGCGGATCGGGCAGGGAAGGGATGGAATTTCAATCACAGCCCCTTCTATCTCGACTTTCTTGAAGGGGAGAAAGACTACGACTGCACCCCGTGGGGGAGTCCAAACTATTCGGTTTTAGGATGGCAGCGACCCTGCTACCTTCAAAACGAAGGCTATGCCGCAACCTATCGTGAGCTCATGGAAGAGACCGATTGGAGCAAGTATGGCCCCTCGTCCGGAAACCCAAAGTGCCGTGATTGCATGGTTCACTCCGGATTCGAACCCTCGGCGGTGGGAGATGCGACATCGTCACTTCGGAATACTTTCCGGTCCATTTCGAGCCTTCTTCCGGCCGGCTGACGGCAGGCGGGCCGCTTTATGGCCACCTATGTGGTGGGAGATCTTCACGGACAGCTTCCTCTTTTTGAAAATCTCCTAAAAAAAATCAATTTTCATCCCAAAGATGATCGCCTGATAGCCACGGGAGATGTGATAGACCGTGGCCGCCTGGTGGGAGAACTTCTTGAGCGCCTTTACCATGGCGCGAGGGAAGGATGGTTTCTCCCTGTGGCGGGCAACCACGAGGAGGCCTATCTGCGCTTTCGGGAAGGAGATCCTGTCCCCTTTTACCGGGATCCGGAGTTTGGGGGAGAGCAGACCCTCGAATCCATGAGCCGACTGGGGCATACCCGGAGCCGGTTGCTGGACTCGTGGCTCCGTTCTTGGCCACTTTCCTGGTCCGACTCTCGCCATATTGTGGTCCATGGAGGCCTCCCTTCGGTTCCAGGAACTCGTTTTGGGGATGTAGGCCTCTGTGACACACGGCTCTCTTCTGCCGGCATTTTCCATGAATGCGTCGACCTGCGTCCTCCCCATATCCTTCCCTCTTGGGACGGACGCCTTGTTGTCTCGGGACATACCATTGTGCGCAAGGCCAAGTTTTACCACGAGGCGCTCGTCATGGTGGATACCGGAGCCTACCGTACGGGGCGTTTGTCGGCCTACTGCCTCGAATCAGGACAGTTTCACTCGGTAGAGGGTTTTCCCTGTTGATGTAGGGATGCCCTGACCGAAGGGGATTGGGGTGCCTCCGGTGGGTCGTCAGCCCGGAGATTGGGCGAGAATTTTTTCTGCCGCCCGAATGCCTGAGGAAAAGGTTTGAGATACCGAGACCCCCGAAAGATAGGACCCGGCCAAATGGAGCCCGGACGGAAGAGCGGACTCGATAGACCGGATCCTCTCTCCATGTCCCGGGACGGATTGGGGAATGGCTCCTGCCCAACGCTGAATCCGCACATAGGAGGGAGCTCCTAGCACTCCAAGCATGGATCCGATCTCTTTTGTCACCATCGGCAAGAGATCTTCATCGAATGCCTGCGCAAGTTTTGGTTGGGTCATTCCACCGACAAAGACGGTGAGGAGAACGTGTCCGTCAGGCGATCGCCCCGGAAAGAGGGAGGACGAGAAAAGAGCTCCCAGAATCTTGCGGCGCTCCCGTGAGGGGACGAGCAGTCCGAATCCGTCAAGCGGGTGGGAAATGCGATCCCGGGGGTATCCGAGGTAGACGACGGCAATCGGTGCATAGGGGATCTGTCCAAGCAAGGAAGGGATGCCCGGTGCCATCGGCTCGATGAGTTCTGCCGTCTGGGCAGCCGGAAGGGCCAGCACTAGGTGTTTCGAGCGAATATAGTAAGTCTCCTCCTCGAAGAGAAGGGCGGTCCGGAACCCGCTCTCCGAGGGGGCGCACCCGATGACCTCAGCATTGGTTCCCGCGTCGTCATCGAGAATGTTGGCGAGAGATTCAGGAAGCGTACCCATTCCCTCGGAAAAGGAAAGAATTTCTCGGGCAAAAGCAGGAGCCGGGGCCTTTTTTTGTCTTGCCAAGGCCAGTCCGCCCTTAATCAGAGACCCATAGGATTTTTCCATTTGGACTAGCCGGGGAAAGGTGTCCGCCATGGAGAGAAGGTGGGGGTCCGAGGCATAAACACCTTTGACAAAAGGATCGATCAGGGATTCGAGAAACTCGTTTCCGAGACGTCGCCGGACGAAATCGGCCACGGTTTCTTTTTCGGGATCGACTCCATCCACCCCACCGGCAGGAGGGATGAAGGGTTCTTTCAAGAGTCGCACCTTAGCGGGGAGAGATAGAATCTGAGTGAAGATTCCCTCCGAGAGGCTCATGGGAAGGGCGACGGGATGGCCATCTTTCAGTATGAATCTCTTTTTTCCCATTCTCCCTGCCAGTTGGATCCTTGCTGCAATCTCTGGGCGTGAGAGGTATTTGAGAAGAGGCTCTTCGGTTCTTACCAGAAGGCTATTCGGTCCGGTCTCGATTCGGTAGCCACTATCGGAAAGGGTACGGATCACCCCCCCCAGGTAGTCATTCCGTTCCACAAGACGAACGGTGCGACCGGCAAGTTTGAGATGGGAGGCGCACGCCAGACCGGCAATCCCTCCACCGATGACAAGTGTTTCGACATCTTCTGTTGCCAAAGTGAATCTCCTCGAAAATCAGATCAGACTAACGTCACAGGGGCGACATCCCCGAAAACTTTATCATGAAAAGTGCCGCAAGACATCCTCCTGTAGGGTGAACATGCCGGTTAGGATCTTCGGAGAGTGACCCCAGCGGATGTATCCGAGAGCTGTTTCTCCCCCGGACAACGCCCGAAATGCCCTTGTCCGGCCGGGCGGATGCCTTCTCGTGTTGCGCTATGGAAAAGGACACGCACCAGAACGCCTCTTTGAATTTTTTTTAGGCTCGGCTTAAATCCCGGGTTTAGCCACCGGAAGCTTCCGGTGACTCCGACGAGAAGCCACATCTATGTTTTCCGGAAAGATCAGCATCATCGAATTTTTCTCCCCTGATTCCGAAATAGGGAGTCAAGAAAATAAATNNTTCTCCAAAATGATTTTTCAGGGCCGCGGTTTCTGATAGAATAAAAAGATGATCTTTTAAGGAGATCCTGAAGCCGGGGCATCGCCAGGTCGATCTGCGAGGCTGCGATTCCCCACGTCGGCGGGCAGGCCCGTGTTATGTTATTCCCACACTATGCCAGGAAGGAAAAGTGTCCATGAGTTTGAAAATTGAGCCGGGTGATGGCGCAAAGAGAAAGTTTCAGCGGGGATATTCTCCCGAGGAAGTCCGGACACGGGTCGACAGGACAATCCAGGACTTTCTGCGTGATGTAAAGGTGCCCGGTTACCGGCCTGGTCGGGTTCCCGCCTCTTATGTCCGTAGCCGTCCCCCCTATATGGCTTCTGTTCATGAGGAGGTCACGAAGGGCATCCATTCGGAAGTTATCGGAGATCTGATCAAGGGATCTGCTGAGACCGTCGTCTTTCTTGATCCTGAGGATTTTGTCGTCACGGAAGAGAATGAAAAGTCGGGATTGACGGTCACGGGAACCATTGAGGTCTTCTCTCTTCCCGAAGGCTTCGTCTACGAAAAAATCGGGCTTTCTCCTGAATCCCTTCCCACTGTCAGCAAAGAGGAAGTTGAATCGGCGATCACCCTCCTCGCCAAGCAGGGAGCCACTCAGTTCATTCAGGATCTGCCCGAGGATACTCCCGCTGAAGACGGAGATTTGGTCGGCTTTACCTTCTCTTTTGTTGATCCCGCCACGGGCCTTGCCAGGGACGGGCGCCAGACAGTGACGGTAGGCGACCCTCGAGTTCCTGAGGTTCTGACCCGGTCCCTGATTGGGAAAAAGGCCGGTGACAGCTTTACCGGAAAAATCCCCTTCAATATCCCCGGGGAAAAAAAGGGCGAGCGCAGTCGCAATGAAACGCATGAAGCCACGATCGGAATCCTCTCGGTCCGTCGCTTGAAGCCCTTGACGCGAGAAGAGCTTTTCAGCTCGCTCCTGGGTGGCAAGGAGCCCGTGGAGGGCCAGACGCTTGAGAGCGTTGTTGAGCAGAAGGTCCTAGAGCAAAAGCTGACGGAGATCCTCAATCGAAAGATGGAAGAATTGGTGGTGGAGGTCCTTTCACGGAATGCCCTGCCCGTTCCCGAAGGTCGGATCGATCTTGAGATTGCGCGGATGAAGCAGGCCGGGATGTCGGATGCGGAAATCGACCGGGAGAGGGTCAAGAAGGACACCATGTGGTGGTTTATTCTTGATGAGCTCGCTGCCAAGATCCCTGTTGCCCCCGGAGTCCAGAGGGTCGAGCAGGAATTCTATGCTCTCATTCAGCGTGCCGGGAGCCCAGGAAAAAATGAAGAGCGCCGCAACGAATACATCGAACAGGCGGTAGTCTCAGCTCGTAGACGCCTGACGGAAGAATATCTCTTGAGGCACTCCTCCTTTTCCGGATGGGACGACTTCTTTGCCCCCGGAGGAGTGCTTGAAAAACTGAATTGGGGATCGTTTGGTGTCATTCCCGCTCCATCAGAGCAAATAGGCCATGCGCACGACCACGACCACGGTCATGACCATGACCATGCAGGACATAACCACTAGGGTTGATCTGTAAGGAGAGGGACTTGTCCCTCTCCCTCACCATATTCCGGGAGATTTTTTCAATGCTTATTCCGATGGTTGTGGAGCAAACGAACAGGGGCGAGCGGGCCTACGACATCTATTCGCGTCTGCTTCGGGACAGGATCATTATTCTGGGAACCCCCATTGATGATACGGTGGCAAACCTTGTCATTGCCCAGATGCTTTTCCTTGAGTCAGAAGACTCTTCAAAGGATATCAATCTCTACATCAACTCGCCGGGGGGCATTGTGACGGCGGGGCTTGCAATCTACGACACGATCAAATTCATCAAGCCGGATGTGTCCACCATATGTATCGGACAGGCTGCCAGCATGGGAGCCTTTCTTCTCTCAGCGGGCGCCAAGGGGAAACGCTATGCGCTTCCGAATGCCCGCATCATGATCCATCAACCGATGGGGGGCTTTCAGGGCCAGGCCACCGATATCGAGATCCATGCCCGGGAAATACTGAAACTTAAGGCAGATCTCAATCGAATGATGTCGGAACATTGTGGGCAGCCGGTGGAGAAGGTGGCCCAGGATACGGATCGGGATTATTTCATGTCAGCCAAGGAAGCAAAGGATTATGGGCTGATTGACTCCGTGATCACGTCACACAGGATCGATACAGAAAAGACGTCAAAGTAGGGCCTGTCACTTAAGGTCCAAAGATACGGGGGGTAGCATGGCCAGAGAACGGAAAGACAAGAATGGAACGGGTGAAGCGGAGATTGCCTGCTCATTCTGCGGAAAAAGACGGGAGGACGTACGTCGGCTGGTTTCTGGTCCGGGTGTGTACATCTGCGATGAATGTATTGAGCAATGCTCAGCAATTATCGCCGAGGCGTGGGATGCTGAACCCGAAAAGGTGGCCGTTCCCAATCTGATGAAGCCGTCCGAGATCAAACGGGCACTCGACCAATACATTATTGGTCAGGAAAGAGCCAAGAAAATCCTTTCGGTAGCTGTTTACAACCACTACAAACGGGCCCGGGCGAACAAGATCTCGGAAGATGTGGAGCTTCAGAAGGGCAATATCATAATGCTTGGCCCCACCGGGACCGGGAAGACCCTGCTGGCACAGACCCTTGCGCGAATTCTCGATGTTCCCTTCGCGATTGCCGATGCCACGACACTTACGGAAGCTGGGTATGTTGGAGAGGATGTGGAAAATATCATTCTCAAGCTTCTTCAGGCCGCGGATTATGATGTGGAAAAGGCCGAATGGGGAATCATCTACATTGACGAAATCGACAAAATCAGTCGAAAGTCCGAGAATCCTTCAATCACACGGGATGTCTCCGGCGAAGGCGTGCAGCAGGCCCTTCTCAAGCTCGTGGAAGGGACGGTCGCCAATGTTCCCCCTCAGGGAGGACGCAAGCATCCTCATCAGGAGTTCATTCAGGTTGATACGACAAATATCCTCTTCATCTGTGGGGGAGCCTTCGTGGGGCTTGACTCGATCATCTCCCAACGTCTTGCCCGGAAGACAATGGGCTTTGGGGCCGAATCCAAGCCAGCCCAGGATCGAATCCTGTCAGGGAAGCTGTTTATGGAGGCTCGTCCGGACGATCTTCTCAAATATGGAATCATTCCCGAGTTTATCGGTCGCTTTCCGGTGATGGCGATTCTCGAGGATCTTGACGAAGAGGCCTTCCTTCAGATCCTGACCCAACCGAAAAATGCGCTGGTAAAGCAGTTTGAAAAGCTCTTCGCCATCGAGAAGGTAAAGCTCCGCTTTACGGAAGACGCCCTTCGCGCCGTTGCTCACAAGGCCTATACCCAAAAGACGGGTGCGCGGGGACTTCGTGCCATTTTGGAGGAGGTCATGCTTGACCTGATGTATGACATCCCTTCCCTGTCCAATCTCTCGGAGGTGGTCATTACCGAAGGCGCCATCACGGCGAAAGAGCCTCCGACACTGATCTGGGGAGAGAAAAAGAAAGAGTCATCAGCGTCCGGGGAAGACCCGGGATCCCTGTCGGCCTGAAGCGGGTATTCTCTAGGGGGTCTTTGCTGGAGAGGGGGGGGGCGGTGCCTCCCCTTTATTCGGTCGCCCGAAGTGAAAAGTGATATCGGGAAAGTCGCCGGATTTTTGGGTCATGTGGGCGAATCTGACGGTGAAGTGCCTAGGGCTGTTAATAAATCGAGGAAAGACAAGAATACCCTTTCGCTCGTACCCCGGGAAAAGTCTCGCAGAAGGAATGTATGTCATTCCGACAAGTTTTTTTGCAATTCGTATCGGCTTGGCCGACCCCAGAAAACCGTTTGACAGGCCCTCCTCAACTTCATCGGCACTCATTGCCCGATCGACCTTCTTTGGCCCCCTCTCCAGAAAAAAATTCATTGGATCGTAGTCAATGTAGTCCGTCCCTCCATTTTTGATTGTGACGAGGAATGCATTGAATTCTGCCGCCAGAAGGGAATTATAGTAGGGGGAGTCTTTCGGGATATATGAGATCGTAAAGGTAATCCCATTCACGGTTTGGGTTCCGGGGACGACCTCGTAGGCTGTGTCAATGAGATGGAAGCCTTTAATGTAGTACATGCTTGTCATGATCCGATTGCCAATGGAAACAACTATAATGATAAGAATTAATGCGATGAGTGCGAGGGTATAGTTGAACTTGAACTTCAAGGGGCGTGTCCTTCCTTTTTGGGAGAGGAGGTCTGGAACTCGATTCCTAAATGATCCCTCTTCGTCTCTACATCCTGGCTTCCAAGGAGATTGGCGACGCCTGAAGACTCTCCAAGGTATAACATCGTGGCTGGGAGGATCTTGTCGGGGCCTTCTGGTCGCAGGAATGATTGCTTCTTCTTTCCTGTCCGGATGTGCCGGAGGAGGAGGTCTCCATCCCCATCGGGGGGAAAAAGGAGTTCTTGTCCCTGTCGAAGATCCTCAGGGGCTGCTTTCTGACCGTCATGCCCTGACGCTCTATTTGGCCGATGCCTATAATGCCCGGAAAAATGGAGGTCAGGTTCTCTTTGGCAAGGCACTGGAGAAGAAGCTTTTGAAGTTTCAGGGAGCCCAAGTCTCTGAAGTATGCCGAAGCCTGTCTTGTTATGATCGGGCCGCTCAGAGCTGGAACAAGCAATTTCTTCTGGAGGCCCGCATCAAGCGGGACGAAGACATGTCCCATCCAGGAGGGATTCTTGTTTTGAGCCGGTGGTCGGTTTCTCCACTTTTCCCGGAGACGTCTGTTCCCGTTTCCTTTTCTCTTGATCGAGTCGGATCAGGGGGGCTTGAACCCGTTTTTGACCAGGCAGTGAAGCTCATGATGCTTCGGTTGAAGCCTCATCAACACCATGGGAATTCCTCTGACCCCACCGACGAGATTGCCGCCCTTTTGGCCAAGGGGAAGACCGACCTTGCCATGAGGAAGGGTGAGGAGACCTTTTTGTCTGGAGCTCCTCAACCTCCCCCATTCTACGCTTCATTGTACCGTCTTGAAATGAATGCTGGCAAACTGAAGATGGCCCGTGAGGTTGGCGAGCGGGCTCTGGCTCTTAAAAAGGCATCCCCTACACTCCTTAACGATATGATTCGGGATTCTCGTGATGCCGGGGACTCGGGAAGGGAGAGAAATCTTCTGTTTCAGGGGATTTCCCTTTATCCCAATGATGAATCCTTCTGGACGGGACTCATTCATCAGGATCTTCGGGAGGGACGATATGAAAAGGCGTTAGCCACCATTCGTCTCTATGAGCACCGCAATCCATCCCGAACAGGACATCCTTCCTTCCCCCAGGAAAAGTATGCAGCACTTGTGGGGATTGGACGTGGTGATGAAGCCGATCAGTGGCTCGAAAAGACGATCAGCAAAAATTGGATGGAGGCTCCCCACCCTTCACTCCTTCTGGCCCACGCGGTCATCACTCGGGAGTTGCAGAAAGGACAATGGGGAAAAGCGGAAAAACTTGCCCGCATTTTGGCCGCTCGCGGTATTCGATCCAAGGAACTTTATCGAGATTGGATGACAGCTCTTGGTGCCATGGGAAATTCGATTATGGAAGCCCATGTAGGTCGACAGGCCATGGCCGGGGGGTACACCTCCGTGTGGATTCGTAATCAGGTGGCCTTTCTCGCACAAAAGGGGTACTGACCCGGGTGACGATTCCGAATCTTCTCTCCGTCATCAGAATTTTGCTCGCTCCGGTTTTTTTCGGTCTGGTGGCCTATCGGCATATGACGTGGGCCTTCTGGGTTTTTTTTGTGGGGGGGCTGACCGATGGCCTCGATGGATTTCTGGCACGAATTCTCAATCAGAGAAGCGAGCTGGGAACCATCCTCGACCCGGTGGCCGACAAGGTTTTCCTTTCATTGTCCTCCCTGACCTTGGGGATCTATGGAATTGTTCCCCGCTGGGTTGTCATTCTTTTCGTAGCTCGGGACATCGTCCTGATCTCGGGAGTTATCTTGCTTAAGCTTATTGATTCTCCCATTCCGGTCCGTCCTCACTTTTTGGGAAAGATGACGACTGGGTTTCAGGTGTTTTATTTGGGACTCTCGGCGTTGGCCCTTGTGGGCGTGATGATCCCGGGAATCATTCACCTGCTGGAGGTTGGGGCAGTGATTATGTCTGTCGTATCTGGAATCTACTATATCCATCGGGGACTGACCTGGGTCCAGAGGGGGAAACATGGAGTCGACTGAGGCAGCAGAAGAGGCGGTCGCTGAAGGAGGAAGGACCGAACGGTCTGGATTGACAATCCGGGAAGTTCTTGAGGGGAGCCCCGCGTGGAAGGCAGGCATTCGCCAGGGGGACAGCCTTCTCTCTCTGAATGGAACGGCACTGAGAGACCTGATCGATCTCGAGTTTTTTCAGGCGGATTCCCGGATCTCCCTTGTCTATCGGAGAGAGGGAGAAGCCCGACAGGTTCGGATCAGGAAGGACCCTGACTTGTCCCTGGGGATTGTGGTGGACCCCCCACCGATTCGACGCTGTCCCAATGACTGTGCATTTTGTTTCGTCGACCAGATGCCTGCAGGAGCGAGGAAGACCCTCTATATTCGGGATGAGGATTACCGCTACAGCTTCCTGTATGGAAACTTCATCACACTGACGAATCTAACGGAAAAGGATTATCTACGAATCCTTGAGCAGCGCCTCTCTCCCCTTTATATCTCTGTCCATGCCACAGAACCAGCGCTACGGCGGCAGATTTTAAAAAATGACAGGGCGCAAGACGTTCTTCCCCTTCTTGAGCGTCTGTGCAATGGAGGAATCACTCTCCATACCCAGGTGGTCCTGATGCCGGGTATCAACGACGGTGAGGCTCTTTTGCGCACATGGAAAGATCTGTCAGCACTTTACCCTAGGGTTGCCTCCCTGGCAGTTGTTCCTGTGGGGCTGACTTCCCATCGTGAGGGACTTCCGCCCGTGCCTTCGATTGATGCCGCCTTTGCCAAACACATGATTCGGGAGATTGTCTCCCTCCAGAAGCAGGGAATGGATCGTTGGGGAGACCCGTTCATCTATCCTTCGGATGAATGGTACGTCCTTGCAAAAAGCCCTTTCCCCTCTCTTTCCCGGTATGGGGACCTCCCGCAGCTCGGAAATGGTGTGGGTCTTGTCCCCCTTTTCCGTAAGCAATGGATGTCGGGGATACGTCGTCTGAACGGTCATCTTCCCCGGCCTCTTGTCCTCGTGACGGGATTGGGATTTCTTCCTTACCTGAAGGAGTATGTCGCCTCCTGGGTGTCCTCTGGGGATCCGGATGCTCGAATGGTCAGTGTCCTTGGCGTCGAGAACCGATCCATGGGGAAGTCGGTGACCGTCGCTGGATTGCTGGGAGCAAAAGACATTGTTGACAAGGTCTTGGAGAGAGACCTGCCACCGGAAACCCTTCTCCTTGTTCCCGACATTGCCTTGAAGGAAGGAAGCGAGACCCTGATTGACGATGGGACAATCGAAGAGATCTCCCGCGGCTCGGGACTGGAAACCGTTGCGGTTCCATCGACGGCTCGAGAATTTTGTCTGTGGTTGGGAGAGAGGTTCCCGTCGTTGTTGAAAAAGAAGGAGAAGACCGCATGAAAATGGGGACCATCTACCTGCGGAGCCCTGCAAAGATCAATCTCTCCCTCCTGGTCCTAGGGAGACGAGCCGATGGATTTCATGAGCTTCTTACCGAAATGGCGATGATTGATCTTTTCGACAATATCAAGCTTGAGCGGACACGCCAGGAGGGGATTCATCTGTCGCTCTCCGGCCGCACTATTGATGGTGACCCGAAAAAGAACCTTGTAGTGAGGGCTTTGGAAGCTCTGATGGAGAGGGTGAGGCAAGGGGGCGGATCACTTGTGGGGGGATTTGCCGTTGACCTTGAGAAGAATATTCCTGTGGGAGCGGGGCTGGGCGGGGGGTCGTCGAATGCCGCGATCGTGCTCTGGGGCGGGAATCGACTGCTTGGATCTCCTTTGGGCTTCAATGAACTCGATGCGATTTGTCGAGGACTGGGATCAGATGTCCCATTCTTCCTTGGCGGCCCCAGAGCATTGGGGGTAGGGAGAGGAGAAGTATTGCGTCCTCTTTCTCCCCCCTTGTCAGGAGATGTTCTTTTGTGGAATCCCGGGGTACCGCTTCCAACGGCAGCCGTCTACAAGGCCCTTGACCCTTCATCCTATCCGGTACAGGGAGTCTGCGAATTGACAGAGGAAGACCGTTCTATTAAAATTGGTAGTCTTTTGAAGTCCGGAAAATTTTTTAATAGTCTTGAGGCTCCGGCTCTTTCCCTTTGTCCGCAAATTGGCAAGGGGATCGATTTTCTGGAGTCTTTTCGCCCGGGAAACGTGCGGATGACGGGGTCCGGTCCTACCGTCTTTGCCCGATGCATGAGTCAGGAGGAAGGTCACGATCTCAGTCGAAGAATCGTTGCTGACCTTGGCGGCTGGGCGGGCGTCTTTAAATTTCTTGAAGCTCCCCCTGTTTCCTTTTGAGAGATAGGGCCATTGTTCACTATGAGACTGGGGCGTCGACAAGCGGCAAGTCACGAGATTTTGGATCTCGCATTCCCAGGTTCGAATCCTGGCGCCCCAACCATAATCCCTGCCGAGGGGACGAGAAAATCGCCGATCGGGAGGATGGGAATCAGTCGTGAGAGAAATTAAGATATTTTCTGGAAATGCCAATATCCCTCTGGCTGAGGAGATTGTTCGTTACCTTGGAATCTCTCTGTCGACCTCCACTGTCTCTTCTTTCTCTGATGGTGAAATTCGGGTCAGGATTGATGAGAATGTCCGTGGAAACGATGTTTTTCTCATACAGTCGCTCTCGCATCCTGTGAATAATCACCTGATGGAGCTTCTTGTGATGACCGACGCTGTGAAGCGGGCATCGGCGCAGAGGATAACGGCGGTGATTCCCTATTATGCCTATGCTCGCCAGGACAGAAAGGATCAGCCGAGAGTCCCCATCACGGCCAAGCTTGTCGCTGATCTAATCACTACGGCCGGAGCCTCGCGAATTCTTACCCTCGATCTTCACACGGGCCAGCTTCAGGGGTTTTTTAATATTCCGGTGGATCATCTCCATGGAACTCCGGTATTGATCGAACCCCTTCGAACGATTGCCAGCCGGGAAAGCATTGTCATCCTGTCTCCCGATGCGGGAGGCGTTGAGAGATCCCGGGTTTTTGCAAAGCGCCTGCAGGCCCCCTTGGCAATTATTGACAAGAGACGAGAGGGGCCAAACCAGTCACAGGTCATGAACATCATCGGTGATGTCGTGGGCAAAACCGCTGTCATTCTTGATGACATGATCGATACGGCCGGTACGATAACGCAGGGAGCTCAGGCGGCAATCGATGCGGGCGCCAAAAGGGTTGTGGCTGCGGCAACACATCCGGTTCTTTCCGGAAAGGCGCTTGAGCGTCTGAATGCATCAGTCATTGACGAGGTTATCGTCACGAATTCCATCCCCATGATGGGCAAGGACGAGCAATGCCGTAAAATCCGGGTGCACTCCATAGCACCTCTTCTCGGAGAGGCAATCCGGAGGATACATGATGATGAATCGGTCAGCTCTCTTTTTATCTGAAGTCGGGTCCGGGTCAGGTGACCCCTATCGAATCGAACCGTAAAAGTCCAAGGAGGAAGTTGTGGAGCACAGCAAGCTGAAAGTTTCGGTCCGTGATTCAACGGGCAAGGGAGTTGCCCGGACCTTGCGGCGTTCTGGCCATGTTCCGGCAGTGGTTTATGGCTCAGGGAAGGCCCAGTCCCTGTCGGCGCTTCTGAAGGATGTGGAAAAGGCAATCCAGGGACATGCCGGCCGAAACGGACTCTTTGACCTTGAGATCTCTGGTGGAAATAGCTCCCGAACGGCGTTGACCTTGGTTCGGGATATCCAGCGAGATCCCATCACAGGAAAGATCCTCCATGTTGACTTTCTTGAGGTTTCAGAGAAGGCCCGAGTGAAAAATCGTGTTCCCGTGGAAGTTATCGGCTCTTCTCCCGAGGGCGTGAAAAAGGGTGGAATCCTTGATGTTGTCCACCGGGAGCTCCATGTGGAATGTCTTTCCTTTCAGATGCCCGACCATATCCAGGTCGATGCATCGGCTCTTGACATCAACCAAACGCTCCACCTGCGTGATGTTACGCTTCCCCCTGGGGTGACGGTTCTGGATGATCCGAATACTGTAATTCTCCATGTCATTCCTCCAAAGGCCGAGGCGTAATCGCCCCCCTCAGGAGGATGACGGATGTCCCTGGCTGTGATTGGCCTGGGAAACCCAGGAAACGACTATGAGGGGACCCGTCATAATGCAGGAAAGATCCTTCTTGACCATGTGTCGTCTCTTTCGGGGATCCCTCTTGAAAAAAAACAGGGAGAGATTCGTTTCGGAGAGGGTGTCTGGCGAGGTGAGAGAGTTTATCTCGTCTTTCCGGAAACCTTCATGAACTTGAGTGGGCGTGTGGTTCCATGGCTTCGCCTCCATGGAGTGGAGTCGCCTTCGGACTGGCTCATTCTGTCGGACGATCTCGATACTCCTTTCGGCATGGTTCGATTTCGTGAGAAGGGAGGGAGTGGCGGCCAGCGAGGAATCCGCTCCATTCTCCAGGCAGCCGGATCCGAAGCGATCGCCCGGGTCAAGTTTGGCATCGGCCGACCCATCCAGATCGGAGCCGATATCAGCCAGTATGTTCTATCTCCCTTCACCCGGGAAGAGAGGCTCCGCATTCCCGAACTTCTCCAGAATGGGGGAGTGCTGGTCGAGCGCTGGGTTGAGGCGCATTCGTTAAAAAAATCCAAGGGGTGAGTTTGTGGGGTTGTCTTGCGGTATTGTCGGGCTTCCGAATGTTGGGAAGTCGACCCTTTTCAATGCCCTGACGGCTTCGGCCGTTCCTGTGGCGAATTACCCCTTTTGCACCATCGACCCGCACTCAGGGATTGTCCCCGTTCCCGATCCCCGTCTTGCCCGTCTTTCGGCGATGTATTCCACAAGAAAGACGGTTCCGGCAACCGTCGAATTTGTGGACATTGCCGGTCTGGTTAAGGGGGCGAGTCAGGGAGAGGGGCTGGGCAATCAGTTTCTGGGCCATATTCGCTCGGTCGACCTGGTCGTCCATGTCCTTCGGGGCTTCGACGATGGAGAGATCACTCATGTCCATGGAGAGGTGAATCCAGTTTCTGACCTTGAGGTCATTGAGACGGAACTTCTTTTGGCAGATCTTTCTTCCCTGTCAGGTCGTGTTCAGAAGCTTGAAAAACAATGGAAAACGGCCACCAAGGAAGCGGAAGTTCAACGTCCGGCCTTTTTGGCCATACTCTCAGGGCTTGAGGCAGGGAAGCCTGGGAGAGCCATTTCTACGGATCCTCTGGCCAACTCCTTTCGAAAGGGGTTAGGGCTTTTGACAGACAAACCGGCCCTCTATGTTGCGAACGTGGCGGAAACAGAGCTCCGCGCACCTTCGGAGAGGGTACGGAGCCTTGAAAAAGCCATCGCGGGAAGAGGCGGCGTGCTGATCCCCATATGTGCCAAGTGGGAGGCGGAAATCGCGGAGCTTCCGGAGGAGGAGCGTGCTACCTTCCTTCAGGAGCTTGGCCTCGACCGCTCGGGACTGGATCGTCTTGTGACTGAAGGATATCGCTCTCTCGGCCTGGTGACGTTTTTGACTGCCGGAGAAGTGGAAGTGCGGGCGTGGCCGGTTCCCCAAGGGACGACAGCTCCGAAGGCGGCCGCTGAGATCCATTCGGACATTGAACGGGGATTCATCAGGGCGGAGGTTATGCGTTACGAGGATCTCGATCGGCTCGGTTCGGAAAAGGCTGTCAAGGAGAAGGGACTTCTTCGCCTCGAAGGCAAGGAGTATATCATTCAGGACGGAGATGTCGTTTATTTCCGCTTTAACGTATAGAAAATAGGGAGGTTCCATCCATGTACTTCTACGAATGTGTGCTTCTTCTGAAGCCGACCTTGTCCGATGAAGAGGCTCAGGCAACAATCTCCCGTTATGAGAAGATTGTTGAGGACAAAGGCGGACGTCTCCATGCCACCCAGCGTCTGGGAAAGAAGCGGTTGGCCTACGAACTCCGCAAAGAGAAGAAGGCTGATTATGTTATACTCTATGCAGAATTCAAGAACCCGGCTGATCAGATCGAACTCGAACGTGTTGCCCGTCTCGACGAACGTATTATCAAAAGCATGAATCTTCGCCGTAAGACCCTCGTTCTTCCAACAGTGGAGTCTTCCTCCGAATCGACTTCAGGATCGTCAGGTGCGGGAGAGGAGATGGCCGCACATGATGTTGAAGGAGAAGCCATTTGAGCAGCTTTAACAAGGTGATATTGATGGGAAATCTGACGCGGGATCCTGAAATCCGGGTGACCGGCGGAGGAATGCCTGTCGGCTCCTTTAGCTTGGCGATCAACAACAATCGGGGCAAGGCTGGGGACGATAAGGACGATGTCAGCTATATCGACTGCGTGACCTTTGGCAAGCAGGCTGATTTTGTTCGGGATTACCTTGCAAAAGGAATGCCGATCCTTGTCGAAGGGCGCCTTCAACAGAACCGATGGGAACAGGAAGGTCAAAAGCGCTCCAAGGTGGAAGTGATCGTGTCGACTCTAACCTTCGTCGGTCCGCCGAAACGATCGGGAGGGGCGGAGTCAGGTGGCCGTCAGGACTCCTATCCGGATCCAGGCATCGGTTTTCAGGGACAGGAATCGGATATTCCGTTCTAACTCAACAAGGGTGTTTTCGCACTCAAAAACGTCCGGTCAGTCCGGATAGAAAAGAAAGGATCATCTTTCATGGCAGGTCAGGCCCGTTCATTTCAAAGAAAGAAAGTGTGTCGTTTTTGCACAGAATTCTTGGCAATCGACTACAAGGATCAGACAACCCTCCACTCCTATCTCACGGAGAGAGGCAAGATTCTTCCTCGTCGTCTGACCGGGACATGTTCTCATCATCAGCGTGCGGTTTCCAGGGCAATCAAGCAGTCCAGGAATGTGGCCTTCCTCGCATTTGCCGAGGAAAGCTGATCGACGATGCCTTTTCCCGCCGCGCCGTTCTTGTCGGCGGTTTCCTTTTCATCGGCACTTTTTCTTTCCCTGCTCGCATTGCCCCGCTTGGGTGTTTTTGTGGCAATGTTTGCAGGCGTTCCGATCATCATGGCCCAGCTTCGCTACCCGGCAGTTCTTTTGGGGACGGGGGCCATGGTGACCTCCGGCGGCGTGATTTTTCTCTTTGCCTCCCTTCTCAAGACCACCATGCCCGGGCTAGCCGTTCTCCTCTACATCGGACTGTGCGGACTTCCTGCTCTCGTCGTGGCATCCCTGATCAGGCGCGGCTCTCCTCCTCTGATGATTATTTTGTCCGGGGCCTTCCAGATAGTCTTTTTTTTGGGGGGAATCGCCTTCCTTCTTTATGAAAAAACGAGCGGGGAGCTGTGGACCGCTCTTTCCAAATCCCTTCATCAAGCCGTTTTGATTGTGATGAATACCGCAATCCAGAATGCCCAGACGACACTGACTCCGGATGAAAAGACCCGTCTGATGGCATTAGAGCCAATGATTTACCGGACTGTGGTCTCGATCATTCCTGGCATGCTTGCAAGCTATGGCCTGATGACCTCGATGGCCTTGTGGGGGGTGTCTGCCGCCCTACGCAAGGAAGAGACTCCGACTCTCTCGGAGAAGGGGCCGGAGGACTTTCTCCTCCCTGACCCGGTCATTTTCCTCTTGATTGCCTCCTTGGCCCTATTTCTTGTTCCGACCTTGTCCATTCGTATCATCGGGACGAATCTCGTGATGGTTCTTGGGGCGCTTTATGCAGGACAGGGAGTGGCCATTCTGGTACACTATGTCAAGAAACGAAAGATAGGGCGCTGGTTTTGGGGGGTTGCGGCATTGTTTGTCGCTCTCCAGCCTTTATTTTTCCTTCTCTTCTCTATTATCGGTGTGCTTGATATTTGGGTCGATTTTCGAAATGTAAGAGGTGCCGCCGGGGGAGGACGAAGTTCCGGGAAGACGGTCGATCAGGGAGGAAATTCAAAAGATGTGTCGACTCCGACGAATGACAGCCGTTGCGATGCTCTGTCTGCTTCCGTCGTGCGCATCGGAGATCGGAAAACCCATCTCCTGGGGAAGCTCGGGCGGAGATTCCGCAACAATATCCCGGTTTGGCTCACAAGATACGTCCATCATGTCCGCAACACCGGGAATGACAGAGGTGGGGCGGGCTTCATGGTACGGACCGACCTTTTATGGGAAAAAGACGGCCAGTGGAGCCATTTTTCATAAACATGACCTGACGGCTGCCCATCGAACGCTTCCGCTGGGGACAGAAGTTCGCGTGACAAACTTGGCCAACGAACGCTCCGTGGATGTCCTTGTGAATGACCGAGGGCCCTTTGTTTCCGGGCGCATCATCGATCTTTCCTGGGAGGCGGCCAACAGGATCGGGATTATCGGACCCGGAACGGGACTTGTAAAGATCACGGTTCTCAGCTCTCCCGGGGGACGAAAGATTTCGCCTTCGAATTATTTGGTTCAGGTTGCCTCTTTCTCGGGATATCAAGAGGCCATGATCTATGCCAGGAGTTTGAGGCACTATCCGGGAGCCGAGGTGCGCAAGGCCAGGGTAGGGAATCGACGTGTCTATCGTGTTTATGTCGGAAGGTTCCAGAATCCCGACAGAGCCCGGAGCTTTGCCCGGCGCGTTAAAAGTGAGCTCGGACAAGCTTTTGTAGTGGAGGCCGATGCACGCTAGCTTTTGGGAGATATTGAATTTAATGGACATCAAACAGAATCTTAGGAGGAAAAAATGGGAAAGCCGGTCGCTGAAAAGTTGGAAAAACGACTCACTGTCACGAAGGAGATGATTCAAAAGCGAAAGGCCGAGGTTGCTCCCGGGGAACGCAAGGCTGATACAGAGCTTCGTCGCCTCAAAAAAATCGTTCGACGGGCTTCTTCAAAGAAAAGACGTCAGGCGGGTCCTGCTGCCGGAGCTCCTGCCAAGGAGGGTTAGGTTGTGTCGATGATCTGGGAGTACAGGGTTGTCCCTGTGAGCCGCGAGCAGGTCGAGAACCAGTTGAACTTTCTGGGGCTTGAGGGGTGGGAGCTTGTTCAGATTGTTGTGATGAACAACCCTGAAATTCCCTATCAGGGATTTTTCAAGCGTCTCAAGTCCGGAAGGTGAGCTGGGGGGGGGGTCAGGAGGCATTCTTTGCGATAAGGTCCCGGACCTGTTTTTCTGCATCGGACAGAGTCTTGAGAGCCTTTTTGTCCAGCGCTTTCAGATCTTGGGAGGCGCTGTCGAGGTTTCCAACAATGGTTGAGAGATCTTCAGACGACACCCTTTTTCCCTCTGCATGCTGAAGATATTTTTTCGCCGATTCGATGGCGACCCGAGCCTCTCCAAAGTTTTGATCGAGAGTGTCGTGGATGGCAGTTTCGATGCTCGTTTCCGCCATGTGGAGATTGAGGGAACGGTGGAGCCGATTATAGGATTCCTGAATGTTTTTTCCCTGGCTTCCCAGCTGGGCCTTGAGTGAGTCAATCTGGGATTTCATGTCGTTGACTTTTGCGTTGTTTTCTTTCGTTCCCATCGAGTAGGCAATCATGACTGTGACAGCGATGGCGGCCACGATGATAAGATTTTTGATCATTGCTCTTTGACTTCTCCTGTCGTATCCGGTCGTCGATGGGCCAAGTGCGAGGGCGAAAGGAAAACCCGCTTTTCTGCCAATTGCCGTCGATTGTAACATGATTGTGGATAATGATGAAAAAGAAGATCACCTGGAACGAAAAAACGGTGGGAATTGTCAGCTTGGGGTGTCCGAAGAACTCATCTGACACCGAGAGGATGATCAGCGACCTCTCCTCGCGTGGATATAAGGTTGTTCCCGATTTAGAAGAAGCTGAGATCCTCCTGGTCAATACCTGCAGCTTCGTCACGGATGCCCGAAGGGAGTCTGTCGATACCTTGCTTGAACTTTCCCGGTACAAGGAGGAGGGGAAAGCCCGATATTTGGTTGGGGCAGGATGCCTTGTGTCCCGCTACCGTGACCAGATGGGGGAGCTCATTCCCGAGGTCGACCTGGCCCTGACCACCTTCGAAGAGCATCGCCTGGGCGAAATCCTCGACCAGGTAGGAGGCAGCACCAGCTCCCCCCTCTCGATTCGCCCCGCGCTCTTTCCCCTTCCGGGAGCCCGTCTGACCCCTCCCCATCGAGCCTACGTGAAGGTCTCCGAAGGCTGCGACCACCCATGTACCTTTTGCTCCATCCCTCTTGCCCGGGGAGGTCAGGTCAGCCGTGCGCCGGAGAGTATTCTGGCAGAGGTTCGTGACCTGGCCTCTCGTGGGACCCGAGAAGTCACCCTGATTGCCCAGGATCTGACGCGCTATGGCCAGGATCTGGGACTGTCCGATGGATTGTCGGACCTTCTGGAGCGGATAGACGCGGAGGGGGGAATCCCTTGGGTCCGTCTTCTCTATGCCTACCCGACGCTTGTGACCGATCGCCTTCTTTCCGTCATGGCAAAATCCCGGACAGTTCTTCCCTATCTCGACATCCCCCTTCAGCATGTGGAGGCCAGTGTCCTGACCGCCATGAAGCGACCGGGCAATGTCGAATTCATGAAGCGCCTTGTGGATCGTGTGCGCTCGGCGATCCCGGGAGTGACCCTCCGTACCACGTTCATTACAGGATTCCCGGGGGAAACCGAGCGCGAATTTGAGTCGCTCATGGACTTCGTGGCCTGGGCCCGCTTTGACCATGTCGGCGTCTTTGCCTTCTCCCGGGAGGAGGGAACTCCGTCCTACTCTTTGCCGGATCAGGTTCCTCACCGGATCAGGATGCGCCGGAGAAAGGATCTTATGGCGCTGTGCGCTGGAATCTCCCTGGAAAAGAACAAGGCCCTTGAAGGGACAGTTCAGCCGATCCTTATTGAAGGGCTCTCCGAGCAGTCGGACCTTGTCCTCTCCGGACGAACCCGAGGAATGGCCCCGGATGGGATTGACGGAGAGGTCCTTGTCCTTTCCGGGCAGGGAAGTCCGGGTGAGATTGTTGATTGCCGGATCGTCAAGGCTCGTCCCTTCGACCTTGAGGCCTGGGAGATCGGTGTCCCCGAGATCCCCGAAGCTTGAATCGGGGGAAGGAGAGTCTGTGGCGGAGTCGTTCTTCTCGGGCGGACCTCATCTCGTTGGAAGACAGAAAATCAGATGAGCCGAATCCTACCAGACCCTCTTCGTGGAAGAGGAGCCCTCTCCCTTCCCGATAACCGTTTCGAGCGGGAAATCCGGGAGCTCGTCTCAGATGACGGAGTTTCGCCAGCTCTCGACAATGTCACACGCCTTATTCCTGAGACGGCGCGGACAATCATCACGGAAAATGACTCCCCCGACGTGGGATTCTCCCGATCCGTGAACCCCTATCGGGGGTGTGAGCATGGATGCATTTACTGCTTTGCGCGTCCATCCCATGCCACAGTGGGGTATTCTCCGGGGCTGGATTTCGAACGACGGATTCTGTTCAAAAAGGATGCCCCGATGCTCCTTGAGCGGGAGCTTTCAAAAAAGGGGTATGTCGTTGAGCCATTGGCGCTGGGCATCAACACGGATGCCTATCAGCCGGCAGAGGATGGTCTTGGTCTGACGCGAGCGATTCTGGGCGTCCTGGACAGATTCAACCATCCGGTGGTTCTTATCACGAAATCGTCCCTCATCGAGCGTGATCTGGACATTCTGTCTTCGATGGCGGCGAGGAACCTTGTTCATGTTCATCTCTCCCTCCCCACTCTCGATGAGGCTCTCTCCCGCCATCTCGAACCTCGGGCCACGACCCCGTCCCGCCGCATTGAATCGCTTCGCCGTCTCTCTTCGGCTCATGTGCCCACAGGGGTTCTCATCGCTCCCGTGATCCCTGGGTTGACCTGCCATGAGCTTGAGTCGATCCTCTCGAGGTCAAGGGAGGCCGGAGCGACCTCGGCAGAGTATATCCTCCTGCGACTTCCCCTGGAGGTTCGGGGCCTCTTTTCCGAATGGCTCGAAAGGCATTACCCCGACAAGGCACAGGCGGTGCTCTCCCGGCTCCGGGAGTATCATGGAGGAAAGCTCTATGATGACCGCTTTGGGGTTCGGATGCGGGGAGAAGGAATGATGGCAGACCTCCTCTCGAAGCGGATGGAGGTGGCCTCAAGAAGGCTTGCATTCCCGGGGCTCCCTTCCTTTGAAACGGGTTTGTTTCATCCTCCACATCGTCCGTCTTCTTCTCGTCTGTTTCCAAACTTCATTCCCTAATATCTCGGAGACTCATTGAAAGATCTCAAACTCTATCCGGTTCTCGCCCTTTTTTTGCTTTCCCTGATCTGGGGCTACAATTGGGTTGTTATGAAAGGAGCTCTGACAGACTGTCCACCGCTCCTCTTTGCCGCCCTCCGTGTCTTGGGGGGAGCGGTCGTTCTCTTTGGGATCCTGAGGGCCATGGGGCGCCCCCTGAGGATGGGTGAGCGACAAATTTTAGGACTTAGACATATCGTCTTAAGTCTTTGTTTTTTGCATTATATTGCATGTCTCCATTCAGGCGGCCCATTGACTGGCTTTGCGCTCCCAGAACGACTCGTAGCGT
>DGKK01000059.1 GCA_002387725.1 Nitrospirae bacterium UBA4572 | reverse complement strand
ACCTTTTTATCCTAGACCATCCATTCGAGGGGGACAAGCCAATGTTAGCGACTGACTTTCTGACTAAACACTGAGAAGATGCGTCCGAAAGTCGTCTCCCCGGATCGAACGATGAAAGAGAATTCCTTGAGCTTTCGTGCACCCATCGTCGACAAGCCACTTCTTGACATCCTCCCCTCCGTGAACAAAGGGGATGCCTTCCTGCCATCTCCCCTTTTAAAGACGGGGATGGATCGGCGGGCCTGAACGGTCAGGCCGCCGACACGGAGGTTTTTGCCTCCAAGCAGGCGCTATGGGCCTGCCCCGCCCTGAGAATGTTTTTGGCCGCATTGACGTCGGCGTTCTCCGCATGACCGCAGGAGACGCACCGGAACGTCTCCTGGTCCGGCCGGTTCTCCGTCGACACATGACCGCAAGCGGAGCATGTCTGGCTTGTGTTACGGGGGGCGACCCGGATCAGGCGTCCTCCCCCGCCTCATCAGCTTGTAACTCCGATATCCTCCATTCAAGTCTGTTCAGTAACCTCCACCTTTAAGGCGGCAAGGGAGAATGGAGCTCTCATGGATGGGCCAGGGTGATTTTTCCGTGATTGCCGGAACAGTCTCCATTCTTTTCAGGCAGGGGAATCCTCTCTTCTGCAGGAACCAGCGAGGGAAGATGAAAGTTTTCCGTGACCGTCTCCAGAAGAGAGTAATGATTGGCAAAACAGGAGACGCGGGAGTGCCCTGGTCGTTTCGAATCAATCCAGAGAAGGGCCACTCGCCCCCCTCCATGCATACGGGAAGAAGAGGGAACAACAGCCGGGAGAGGAGGACCGCCCCAGGAAGAACGTGACCCGGACTCATCCCAAAGAACAAAAATCCAGAAACGGCCTTGACGAAATGATGGAGATCCCTCAATCAGGGGGATCCACTTCCCCAGAAATCTGTCTCCCTCCCTGAGAAGTTCCCGTCTGTTCATGTGGCAGGAGAAGGCGCCGTGCATGTCGTGACAGAGGTCGGGAGCCACAAAGGAAAATGCGGGAAGACGGTTCGACTCAAGATCCTCTTTCAGGCGAGAGAGAGGATGGACGCTCCGTCTCTCCGGACCTTTTCTGAGGCGAGAAAAAAGAAGAAAGGGATCATGCTTTTCGACATAGCGGCCAAACAGGCGGGGATATCGGCCTCCGCCAAAGCCATCATGAGGGAGCCCCTGCATATAGGCTGCCACGCTCAATCCGTGTCGGACCATTTCTTCCGGAAGGCTATCACCAGACACGCGAACCCTCGGATTATCTGTTTGGGGAAGCGGAGGATGGGCACCCAAAAGCGCAAGGTAATTGGGAAGGCTCGGGTGGGCAACGCTCCAGTAGTTCAGCAGGAGTTCCCCTGAAATGGCGTTGAAGAAGGGAAGGTCGGGATTCTTGTAGACCTCCCCAAAGCTTTTGTTCTCCATCACGATGACAACGACATGATCTGCGGGGGGAAGCGAGGCAGCACGCAGAGCTTTCGTCTCGACACCCAACAACAGACAAAAGGGCAGGATCCAGAAAAAGACTTCTTGTCCTTTCCGAATCATTCGATTTCGCCATTTCACAGGTCTTACTCCCAGTCCTTAAGGACAAGAAAGCGTTTGAACCAGTCATCAAAACCCTGCCCAGATGATTGTTCTCGCTGGTTTGGGATAATGTCGACCTTGGGTCTTTCATCGAGCGCCGCCATGAGCTCCCGACCGGACCACGCCTGAGAGGGAAACCAAAAGACACTAATTGTGAGAGCCACATCAGGACGGGTCGCAACGAATCTCCCCAAGACCTCCTGATAGCGAGTTTCAACCGCCTTCGCTCGCCCCACATCCTGGTCGGGGAAGAGGATCACAAGATTGTCGCCAACCTGGGCCAGAATATCCGACGGCCTCTTAGCCCGATCAAGAACTGTCTGGAGAAGATCCCGGTGGGCAGGATCCACCCGAACACCGAGAAGCACAAAGGGGCGGGGGGGATGGCGTGTAATCATCTCCTCCATCAGCGTCATGAAGCTTTCTTCCTCGAAAAGGCCCCTATGGACATCGTAGTGAGGGAGAAGCCCCAGAGACATCCGCTCCTCCCCCAAGGCATCACCAATATTTCGGACAATTTCCTCAAAATTGAGACGCACTGGCTTCATCCAGGTATCAAGCGTCGGCAGGGCAATCCCGATCCACCCCAAGACATGGATGTACCAGGTGAGGGGAAGCATGATCTCGTAACGGAAATTCTTTTCCGTATGCTCGATCAGGGCAGGCCGGGGCCCTGACTCTGAAATCTTTTTAAAAAACTGAACGTCTCCCATGGAGACATTCTCCTGATACATGCGGAGTTTTTCTTCTGGACCGTCGAACTGGAGATAGATTGGACGAGGACCGTCGTCGAGGGTCACTCCGTCGACAAGAAAGACCCGGTGATGCTTGAACGGAAGGTCTTCCCACTCCATGAGACGAGGAATCTCCGTCATCAGAACGTTCTGGTCGGCTTCGTCCAAGAGATGTCTTGCCACCGGAATCTGAATCTTTTCCCGAATCTTCAGAATTTCGGGATATTCCACCGCCTCAATCTGCTTTTCCGGAGGCATTCTGTCGAAAAAGGCAAGAAAGTAAAGCCCTGCAGGTTGGGGAAGGGTTCCGATAGGAAACCCCCACCAGATCAGTGTGCCCTGATCATTGGTCCCCCTGTAGTCCTTCCGGCGGAAAAGGTCTTCCTCATCAACCTCCGGACCGACCTTCGGCCCTCCACGGCTCGCAAGATGCTCCCTCAATGACCGCACAGGCATTCGGGACAGCGTCCGAGCCGGAAGTTTTGTCAGATGGACGAGGCCATCGTCGAACAGCACGATCTTGCCTGCCGAATCGGTCGCAAAACTTGTTACGACATTGGAGTTGATCCCATAGTCAAGGATCTTTTTCCAGGGGGAAAGATCTCGGATCGAGGCAATAAGGGAAACAAATCCCATCATCCGCCCCTTTTTTCGGAAGAAGGGTGAGACGAAGGTTCTATGGCGAAAAGTCCGTCAAGAACCGCCTCGTGAAGGGCCTCGCTCACTGTGGGGTGAGGGAAAACGGTTTCGGAGAGGCGGAAGAGACCATCGGGAAGACCCATGGCAAGAGCCATACCGGCCATCATCTCCGACAGATGAGGACCGATCCCATGCATACCGAGAACCCTCTTCGTCCTCTCCTCCACAACAACCTTGATGAATCCCCGGCGTTGGCCCATTGAGAGGGATCGCCCGTTGGCCAGAAGCGGGAACTTTCCCTCCCGGGGAGCATAGCCTTTCTTTTCAGCCTCTTCACGAGTCAGACCGATCGAGACAACTTCCGGATGTGTGTAGACCACACGAGGGATCAGCATTGGATCATAGGATGAAGGAGCGCGCCCCGCCATGGCCTCCACTGCAATCACAGCTTGCCGGCTCGCCTTGTGCGCCAAGAGAAGACCTCCGACCAAGTCTCCGGCAGCATAGATTCCTGGAACTTTCGTTTTTCCCTGAGGATCCACATCCAGAAAACCTCCCGGCCCCGGAGAGAGACCCACCGAATCAAGCCCCAGATTGTCAGCCATAGGAGCCCGGCCCACGGCAACAAGAACCGCATCGACACTCAGTGAAAAAGCATCATTGCCAACCCGGCCGGAAAGACTTGCCTTTCCCTGCATCTCCCCCCGGTGACGGACCAACGAAAGATCCTCGACCCCTGTTCTGATCGAGACAGACTTCTGCGACAGTTCCTTTTCCAGTGCGACACCTAGTTCAGGATCCTCCGTCGGAAGCAACCGCGACTCTCGTTCCAATAGAGTGGTCTCACAACCGAACGCCGAAAGGATTTCTGCAAACTCGCATCCGATTGCTCCTCCTCCTACAATCGCAAATCGACCTTCAAAGGTCTCCCTGCGAAGAAGTTCCGTACTGGAAAGGACAATCGTCTCGTCAAAAGGGAGGGAGGGAAGGCTGCGGGGTTTGGAGCCCGTCGCCAGAAGAACATTCCTGGCACGGTGGCGAACGGGGGAATCACCTTCCTCGAGAACATGGCCAGGTCCATCGAGTCGTCCCCGACTTTTTCGATAGGTCACCCCATGTTTCTTGAAAAGGAAGCCAATCCCACGAAAGAGCCGGTCGACCGTCGTCTTTCGGAAGGAATTCAACCGGACAGAATCAAGAGTCGGCCTCGAATAGGCAATGCCCATTTCCTGTCCTTCGTCTCCCGTCCGGAGATGGGCACCCGTCTCGAGCAAGATCTTTGTCGGGATGCACCCCTGATGCAAACAGGTCCCGCCAAGTTCCCCAGGATCAAGGACAAGGACTCTCATGCCGATTTCTGACGCCCGAATCGCTCCGACATACCCGGCCGAACCAGCGCCGATTACAACAAGATCCCACTCTTCACTTTTTTCCATAATCAATTTTGTATAACCTCAATAAAAAAACAAATAAAACTCGGTGAGTTTTTGATACAGATAATACCAGAACACCGCAAACTCCGAAAGACGACACTCGCTCCTTGTCTAAAGAAGTTCCTCCTATTATCAATATTTTGAAGCGAAACCACGGTGCATTTAGGAATTTTTCGATTGAGACTTATTGACAAATCTCATCTCACTAACCTACTATGTACCTGCGGGGTGGAGCAGCTCGGTAGCTCGTCGGGCTCATAACCCGAAGGTCACAGGTTCAAATCCTGTCCCCGCAACCATTCTACAGCCATTACCTTGACCATCATCAACTCCAAAAAATCCCGCCTTCACATTTACATCTTAAGAATTTCCCATTTCCATAACGTCATGTCTCTTTCTCATTCATTCCACGTCTCCTCAAAGCGCATCTTCCGGATCTCCTGTAGCACGGTCGTTCGGTTCATCGGGGACCTCCTTTGCCCCCTTATTGAACCGGACAACTGTTGTGCTACAAAACCGGACAGATTATGAATCCTCTACACTTCCCCCTTGACACTCTTGACACCATATCTCACCCGGTATAACATTTGAACATGACAAATTCACATTTGTTAAAAATACTCGAGACGACAGGCTACTCTCCCGAAGAGCTGGGGCGAATGATTGGGCTATCGGGAATGACGTTGCGGCGCTGGACGAAAAAACCGCTCGACTTCCCGATTCCTCCGGTCTATGTTCCTGCCATCCGTGATACCTGTTATCGGCTGGTCTCCCAAGGTCTCCTCGATCCCGAGAGCCCCCATGTCAAGGCCATTCTTCTCTCCGGGCTCTCAAAGGGAGAGCATCATGCGGCGATCGTCAATCTAGGGCTTCCCTCGGATTTTGACACCAATCCAGCCATGAATGAAGACCGGATTCTCACAAGCCTTGTCGTCATCGGAGCCCAGGAAAAAAAACAGTCTGAGGTTGAGAGCAATCCGGAGAAGATTTCAAGATTCAAGGCCATGGGGGCGGAGTGGACCGAACGCATTTCGACACTTGTCTCGGTGATCCGGTCCCGCAAGATGAGCCTGACCGACAAGTTCATTGCTTATGGGGCGCTCTTTTATCTTTTGACCCCTATCGACTTCATTCCGGACAACATTCCCTTCCTGGGATTGTTTGACGACTTCGCCATCCTGGGATTTGCGGCAACCTACTATATGAAAATGCATCAAGGGGAAGCAGAAGGTCCGCAAGACCCTTCCCTATAGGGAAGGAGAGCAGCAAAGCACCGAATCGGCATCACAATGACCAACCGCCAAGCTTAAAAAAGTTTTTTAACACGAAGGATATTTCAATGCTGAAAAGATTCTCTCTCATTCCTCTCGTAACCCTTGTTCTGTCCGGGTGCGCCGCCACCACCGAGCCCCCCGTTCGAGCCTGGCTCTCCGAACAGAAGGCCTATGCCGAGATCAAGCAAGGCCATCTTGAACAGGCGGAAACGGATTTGAAAAAGGCGCTTCGGGACAATCCCACCGATCCGACCATTCTCAACAACATGGCCTTCATCCAGTTCAAGGAAGGGGAATTCCAGAAGGCCATCGGCTATCTTGAGCAGGTCCGGGCCCTTCGCTCAAACGACAACGACGAGCCCTACATCCTCAACGAAGCCCGGATCCTCATTTCCTCCCACCATTACCGCAAGGCCCTCACGCTTCTGTCTCTCATCGAGCCACGAACCAAGTGGCCTCACGGCTATCGAAAAATGCTGGCCAAGGCCCTGATTCACAACGGGAAAAATGCCAAGGCCCTGGCAATTCTCCTTGAGAAACATGATGAAGCCGGAATGATGACCCAGCCGACCACACATTAAGCCCTCTTTTCCGTCCCGGAGATTTTCCATGACCTTTCTTTTTCAAAAAAGACGCCCTTTTTTTGTCCTTCTCGGGATATTGAGCCTCTGTCTCATCACCCCCCCACTGGTTCGCGCCAGCTCCTCCGGGACCGGCACGGGCGACTTTTTTCTTCCCATGTCAGACGACGAGGAGATGGCCAAGGACTTTCAGGCCCTGGCGCCCCCCTTTCTCCCCTGGGGGCCCAATACGAGCGGCCCTTTCTTTACGGGAACCGCAGAGGTGGAGCCCATTGGCTCCTGGTACCTTGAACCCTTCGCCTACGATTACATCACTCCCGGAGTCTCCGCCTCCTCCCTGTACATGCCGATGCGTCTGGCGGTGGGGCTTGGCCACAATGTTGAACTCGATACCTTTCTCTCCCTCATCCAGAATTGGCAGGGAGTCGACCCCTCCCAGGGGATCGCCCACTCCGCCAGCCACTTCGGTGTGGGCAACACTCATTTTGAAATCAAGTGGCAGCTCACCAGCGACGACAATGTCTATCTTCCCTGGGCCCGACCGGCGATGGCACTCACCTTTGACTTCTGGGTTCCCTCCGGCCAGTACCAGAATCTCAATCCCCAGGACTACGGGGCCGACCAGCTCGGAAACGGCACCTACAACGAGGGAGTCATGTTTCTCCTCCGGAAACACGTCAAGCCCTTCATGGTCTACCTTCAGGTCGGAGACATCGTAGAAAACCCGTCGACCGTCGGAGCCGGCTACACCTTCAACAACGGCCTAACACAGCTGCCCTGGAACGAAGGGGCATTCCATATGGTTGACGGAAACATCACGTATTACTCCGGCGCCCTTGAGGATGTCCTCAATACCGAATGGGGGGCCGGCTGGCTCCTTGAGTTTTATGGCGAGACCCAGAGCGGCACCAATCTCTTCTTTGGAGCGGCAAATGCTCCGGCCTGGTCCTTCTTCTGGCTGGCGCCCGAACTCGAGCTGACATGGCCGCACACCCAGAAATTTGCAGCGACCTGGGGCGCGGGAGTGGCCCTTCCCGTCTATCAGTCAAACTACCCCCACACCTACACCCCAATGGGAACCGTCACCCTTTACTTTAATGGCCCCTTCGGGTACCGTGGCATGTAGTTTTCTACCCCTCTCAGGAGATCAGTCCATGCGTGGCTTCATGAAGCGTTTCCTCGACAAATACCCCACACTGGGAGCATCTGTTATCCTTGTCTCCATTGTGGCCATCATTTTCATTGTGACAGCGGTTCTCGTTGTCTTGGGGAATGCCCTCCTCGGCCACCACTGACTCTCCTAATTCTTCCCGCGCCTTTTTCTGTCAATCAGTCGGGGGATCCTTGAAAATCCATGCCCCTCTTCTCTATGATTGAAAAAAGCCGAAATCGGCCCCCGATCAGAATCCCCCATTGACTCCGCACACCAAGACGAAAGACCGACCAAGGGATTTGTCAATGTCTTCTCTTCCTCCAAAAGATTCAGCTGGTCTTTTACCTCCTCTTCCGGAGAACTGGTCAAACATCTGCGAATCGGAGCCCTTGTCTTTTTCCGGGATGATCCAGCCGCACGGAGCCTTGGTCCAGGTCGATCTCACGGGAAGGATCACTCACGCAAGCGCCAACATAGGGAATCTGATTCCGGAGCTCCCCGAGCATTTTGGCAAGAAGCTCCCCGCTGATCTTCTCAGCCAAATGGGAATAACCCTCGACCAGATTCTCTCCTCCTCCGTCGGAGACAGGAGAGAGATTACGTCCATAAGACTGTCTGCCGGATCCGATTCGCTTGATGCCATCTTCACCCGCAACGGAGATGGGGTCCTGCTCGAACTATTCTTGTCGTCCCACTCCCAATCTCCCATTTCCCCGACTCTCACCACCCCTTTTCCCAAGGGCCTTTCTCCGGAAGCACTGAATCAGGAGCTTGTCTTTCGAATCCGGGCCGTCACGGGATACGACAGAGTGATGCTTTACGCCTTTCGGGACGACGGGGATGGAGAGGTTCTGGCGGAAAACCGCAATCCAGATAGCTACGGCACCTATCTGGGGCTTCGTTTCCCAGGGAGCGACATTCCCAGGATTGCGCGGGAACTTTACCTCAAAAATCCCTGGCGATTGATTCCCAATGCCCCGGCGGCCCCTCTCCCCATCCGATCCCTGACAGGACGTCCCCCCGATCTTTCCCTTTCAGATCTGAGGAGTGTCTCTCCGATCCACGTGGCCTACCTTGCCAACATGGAGGTGCTGGCCTCTCTTTCCTTGCCTGTGATCGCAGCCAAGTCGCTCTGGGGGCTGGTGGCCTGCCACAGCCGGTCCCCCCGGACACTTGGTCTGGAGACCCTTTCCGCCGCACGCTCCATCGTCAAACACTACAATATGGCACTTCTCCAATCTCATGCCGAAGAGCGCATTCGAGCCATTGACGGTCTCGCTCACCGGCTCGCCCCCGTTCGGGAAATTCTCTCGAAAACAGACAACCCCGAGGACATTCTCTCTGTCAGCGCCACATCCCTTGCCACCCTCTTTAACGCCTGCGGACTTGTCTTCTTCCGCAACCATGCATTCACTTGCTGGGGGACGACTCCCTCCCTTCAAATCATTGAGAAGCTCCGTGACCTATTGGCTCCTCTAAGATCCGCCCCCCTCTGGCATACCGTGTCGCTTACCCAGACCTTTCCTGGAATCGCTCCTCTCCCGGTCGCCGGGCTGATGGCTCTCAAACTCCCGAAAAACTCCGAGTTCTGGATCTTCCGCCCCGAAACCATTCAAGAGATTGCCTGGGGAGGGAATCCCCACAAGCCTGTGGAGACTGACGCCTCGGGAACCGGAATCTCCCCCCGACAATCATTCGAACGATGGATAGAAAAACGAGTGGGGCAGAGCCTCCCCTGGAACAAGTTCGACACCCTTGCCGCCCTTCATCTCCTCCGAAACACCTCCCCCTCTCCGGGTTGCCTTTCATGAAGAGATCTCCCCTCCTTTCATGGCTCTCCCGGGAAACATCCCAGATGCACCGGCAGCTCGAGTCCACGCCATTGCTCTCCAAACTTCTGGACGACAGCATCTCCCTTGAGGAGGTCAGCGAAGTCCTCGATCGCTTTCTCTGGGCTTACCGCCCGATCGACAGGGCCCTTGAGGCCTCGCTCTCACGTTTTCTTCCGACCTATCGAACTCCCCTCCGGACGTCTCTCCTGATTGCCGATCTTGCGGCACTGGGACAACCGGTCCGAAAGCAGGGAACGATGACGTTTACCCCCCCATGCACCCTGCCTGAGACCCTGGGCATTCTCTATGTCACGGAAGGATCCACCCTGGGGGGCACCATGATTGCCGACAAGCTTGAGCAAAGCCTTGCACGAATTCCCCGTCAGGCACTTTCCTTCTTTTCACTCGGGGGAAGCGGGTCCCCCTCCCTTTGGGAAAAATTCCTCGTGATTTTTCCTTCAGATCCTGACTCCCATGATTTTTCCCAGGAGCTTCTCAGGGGAGCCACTCGAACTTTCCGCCACTTTCTTGACGCCTTTTCCTCTCGGGATTCAACAGCCAGGCCCGAAGATCCTCAAACGACTTGCCTCTCCGACCACCATCTTGCAGATTCCCTTTCACCGTAAACCGACGGGAGCCCCATGGCACAGTATGTCTTTACCATGAACCGGGTGGGAAAGATCGTCCCCCCCAAAAAGCAAATCCTCAAGGATATTTCACTTTCCTTCCTTCCAGGGGCCAAGATCGGAGTCCTGGGACTCAATGGCTCGGGGAAGTCCACCCTCCTGCGCATCATGGCGGGAATTGACACTGACATCCTCGGGGATGCCACCCCCATGCCGGGCATTCGCATTGGCTATCTTCCCCAAGAGCCGCAGCTCGACCCTTCAGCCACTGTCCGCTCCTGCGTCGAAGAGGGTCTCGGAGAAGTTTTCGATGCCCAGAAAAAACTCGATGCCGTATACGCAGCCTATGCGGAACCTGACGCAGACTTTGATGCCCTGGCCAAGGAGCAGGCCCGCCTTGAGGCCATCATTGCCACACAGGATGGCCATAACACAGGCCAGCAGATGGAGATCGCCGCCGATGCGCTCCGCCTGCCTCCCTGGGAAGCCGTGATCAAAACCCTTTCCGGCGGAGAGAAGCGTCGGGTTGCCCTTTGTCGTCTTCTGCTCTCAAACCCCGACATGCTTCTCCTCGACGAACCCACGAACCACCTTGACGCCGAATCGGTGGAGTGGCTGGAGCAGTTTCTCCAGAGCTTCCCCGGAACGGTGGTGGCCGTGACCCATGACCGCTACTTCCTTGACAACGCGGCGGAGTGGATTCTCGAACTCGATCGGGGAATGGGCATTCCCTGGAAAGGAAACTACAGCTCCTGGCTTGAGCAAAAGGAAGCCCGCCTTGAACTGGAATCACGACAGGAGTCGGCACGGATCAAGACGATGAAGCAGGAGCTCGAATGGGTCCGGCAGAACCCCAAGGGACGGCAGGCCAAGTCCAAGGCCCGCATGGCCCGGTTCGACGAGCTCTCCTCCCAGGAATACCAAAAGAGAAACGAGACCCAGGAAATCTTCATTCCCGTGGCGGACCGCCTGGGAGATAGCGTGATCGAGTTTTCCGGAGTCTCAAAGGGCTATGGCGACCGGCTGCTCATGGAGAATCTCTCCTTCATCGTCCCTCCGGGGGCCATTGTCGGCATTATCGGTCCAAACGGCGCAGGAAAGTCGACCCTTTTTCGCATGATCACCGGAAAGGAGTCCCCTGACTCGGGACATGTAAAGATCGGGCAATCGGTAAAACTGTCCTATGTGGACCAGTCTCGGGACGCGCTCTCCGGGAACAAAACCGTCTTCGAGGAGATCGCCGGCGGCTCAGAGGTTCTGACGGTCGGTCGCTTCGAGACCCCCTCCCGGGCTTACCTCGGACGCTTCAACTTCAAGGGCCCCGATCAGCAAAAGATGGTCGGAACCCTTTCAGGAGGGGAGCGGGGGCGCCTTCACCTGGCCAAGACATTGATTTCCGGGGGCAACGTCCTCCTTCTCGACGAACCCTCCAACGATCTTGATGTGGAAACCCTCCGGGCTTTGGAGGATGCTCTGCTCGAGTTTGCCGGTTCCGTCCTGGTCATCTCCCATGACCGGTGGTTTCTCGACAGGATTGCCACCCACATCCTGTCCTTCGAAGGTGAATCCCAGGTCACCTTCTTTTCCGGCAACTATCAGGAGTATGAAGCCGACAAGAAACGCCGTCTTGGTGCAGAGGGAGCCCGGCCCCACCGCATCCGGTACAAACCGATACGCCGATGAGCCGCCGACATTCCCTCACCCTTTGCCCACGGGAATGCCCCAAGGGTTATCTTCCGTGACACTATTTGGACGTTCGCCACGCGGAAAAGGACATTGGCACCCTGACCCCTCCGACCCCGAACGAACCCTCCGGGATCTTCTCGACCACCCGGAGATTCCCGCCGTGATCCTTTCGGGGCCTGCCGGCTCGGGAAAGACCACGCTGACGGCAAAGTTTCTTGTGGAGGTCATGGTCCGCGGGGGACAGGTGGCTGTCACGGCCCCGACCCACAAGGCCCTCCGGGTCCTTCGGGAGAGCCTTCGCTCCTCCGGTAGCGGCGCGACCTTTGCCACCCTCCACTCCCTTCTGGGACTTCGCCTCAGCGAGAAGGAAGACGGCACCTACGACCTCGCACCGGGAGCCTCTCCCGACCTCTCCCTCTTCGACTGGATCGTCGTCGACGAATGCTCCCTTGTGGGCCCAGAACTTCTGGAAACACTTGAACGTCAGAAGAAGCGATCCCGAATCCTCTTCGTGGGAGACCCTCACCAGCTCCCTCCGGTGAGCGCCGCACTTCTCGATACTCCTCCGGTCTTTGCCCTCCCGCTTCCGAGAATTGCCCTGACCCGTATCCACAGACAGGACAAAGATCACCCTCTTCATACCCTGACGCGACGGATCCTCGAGTGGGATCCGGCACGAGGCCGCCCGACTCTTCGGGATCTTCTGGGGGAATGGGAAGGCTCCCTCGGAGATCTCGATCTTCTCCCTTCGTCCCGGGAAGCCCTCTTCCGCATCGGCGGCAAGGACCAGGACATCCTGCTCTGGTCGCGCCGCATTGAGACCCAGGGGGACAACCTCCGGATTCTGGCCTATACAAACCGCCAGGTCGAACGCTACAACCGCCTTCTCTTCAAAAGCCACTATGGCGATTGCCCGACCCCTTTTGCCCCCAACGAGCGGGTCCTGGTCAACGAAACAACGGGAATTCGATCCATGGCAGGAGAGCTGACAGGCGTGGTGGCCGCGGGAGAGGAGGTGACGGTCCTTGAAATCTTCCCGGAGCGCCATCCCGACTATCCGGAGATTCCGGCCTTTCGTGTTTATCTTGAAGATGATTCGGGAGAGGAGTTTTCTTTTTTGGTTCCGGAAGACTCGTCGTCCCATCAGGCCGAGGTCGACAGGATTTTTCGGGAGGTGAGACGAATCAGAGAGGAAAAGGGACTCTTGGCAAAACAGGAATCCGCTCAGATGTCACGAGCGGCATGGAAGCTTAAACGCGCCTTTGCACCCCTTCGGCACAGCTATGCCACAACGGTCTTCAAGGCGCAGGGCAGTACCTTCGACTCGGTCATTGTCGACTGGCGCGACATGACCTACTTTCGGGATGATCGAACCTTCCTCCGGGGCCTCTACGTCGCCTGCACCCGGCCCCGCCACCAGCTCCTGCTCGCGGGGGCGATCTTATGACTCCACTTGGGACTCATGCTTTTTGTGAGTCTCAGGCGGACCCTCAGTCCTTCGGGACAAATCCAGCATCTCAAGAATCCGGACCTCCAGATCGGGGACACATCGGTGTCCCTTCATCACCAGGCTCAGATAAGCCGCAGATATCCCGACCTGTCTGGCCAAATCGCTCTGGGTCCATTCCCGCTGTACCAGCGCAATCCGGACTTTCTTGACCGTGTCCTTGTCCAAAAACTATAATCCGCAAAAGGGTTTTTTATTGTTCGAAAAGCTATTCCTTATACCAAAAAGGTATCTTAAGGTTGACTATAAACCAAAATGGAATAAAGGTCAAATGGGACCCGAAGGCCACCGGACAACGCATCCGGAACCTTCGGGGTCCCTTGACCCAATCCGAATTGGCAAAGCGCATCGGGTGCAAGCAGGTGGACATCTCCCGGGCCGAACGGGGGATCCGGCCCCCGTCCATCGAGCTTCTGCTGGCTCTGGCCCTCTCGTTCTCGGTCAGTGTCGACTACCTCCTCACCGGAGTTCAAGACGGTGTTGCCGCTGAAGCCTCTCCCGCCTACGGAAACTCCTACGAACTTCTCTTCATCGGCAATCTCGACTCTCCTTCAAAGCGGGCCATCCGGCAGTTGGCCCGACTTCTTTCTTCGCGTTCTGCCTCCTGATTCTTCGACATCCCATAAACGATCCGGCTTCGTCTGCCAACAAGAAGGCTCCTCTCAAGAGGAGGAAACCGCCGGGATGCTCTCTTCACGCTTCCTGTAGTGGCCGATCAACACCGCGGCAACCTCCGGGCGGGTCATCTCGGGAGGGGGAGGCAAGCCATCACGGAGCATCTGGCGGACCTTTGTTCCGGAGAGAAGAACATGGGAGCTCTCGTCATGTCCGCAGGTCTTGTGGGAGACCATTCCTTCGCAGGTTCGGCAGTAATAGGCGGTATCAAAGAAGATCGGGATGATCCCCAGTTCATCGAAGGAGAACTGGCGCAGAAGGGCATGGGCCTCGAAGGGACCATAGTAGCTCCCCACTCCGGCATGGTCCCGACCCACGATAAAATGGGTGCAGCCATAGTTTTTTCTTACCAGTGCATGGAAGAGTGCCTCCCTGGGACCGGCATAGCGCATGGCTCCGGGAAAGACCCCCAGGACAACTCTTGTCCGGGGGTAATACCTCTCGAGAAGAACGTTGTAACAATCCATCCGAACGCGGGCAGGAACGTCATCTTCCTTGGTCTCGCCCACAAGGGGGTGAAGGAAGAGTCCATCGACAATCTCAAGCGAACACTTCTGGATATATTCGTGCGCCCGGTGAATGGGATTTCTTGTCTGAAACCCCACGACCGTCTGCCACCCCAGGGACTCGAAGCGGGCCCGGGATTCGGTCGGAGTCAGGGCAAGGGGTGCAAAGGGGCCCTCCGACCAGTCGTCGAATACGGTGACCTTGCCCCCGATGGCAAAGGGTCCGGGAAGGCGCCCGAGAGCCGCAACTCCGGGATGGGCGGGATCATTCGTCCGATAGACCTCCTGGGCTTCCCACTCAAGGTCCCTCCGAAAGATGTCCGAGACGGTCATGAGCCCCAAAAGACGATCGCTTGTATCCAAAAGACGCACAACCTCTCCGATCCGAAGCCCCCGGGCCTCCTCCTCCCGAACCGGCAACACGATGGGAAGGGGGAAGACCAGACCATCCGGGAGCCTCATGCGATCAACGACCGAATGATAGGTCTTCTCATCCATGAAACCATCGAGCGGACTCACGGCCCCAATGGCAATGAGGCCCAAGTCCGAGATCTCTCGCGGAGAAAGCCGGATGGCCGGACGAGTCGCATAGGCTCTCGCCATTTCGGGACGGGCGGAGGCCGGGGAGAGTGCCGTAATCAGCCGACCACCATGAGGAACAGAGAGGAACATCTTGAACTCCTTTAACAAGGATCACCGGTTTCGCCAACAATGGCCATGAAGGCTCCTCCCTATCTGGAATGGAAGGCTCAACACATGGCCAACCCCTTCATTTCTTCACTGTCTAGCCTTCGAGAAGCTCCTCCGGAACACGCGTGGCAAGCTCAAAGGTCTGATCTTCTTTCCCGTCCACCTGCAGAGTCCAGCGAATGGACTCCCGTCTCAGGCGGGGGAAAAGACGAGCCCCCCGCCCCGCCAGCTCGTAGGGAAGAACCACATCCACCGCTCCCACGGGGCACATCTTCACGCAGGCATAGCAATCCCAGCAGTCAGCCTGCTCGCGCATCACAGCAAGGTTTCGCTCCTCGTCCATCCGAATGAGGTTCCCCGGACAGGCAATGACGCAACGAGCCTCCGGCAGCTTTTTGCATCCATGGCACAGCGTCTCAGATATGGCAATTCCCATCACAGTCTCCTTCGTTATGCGACTTTTTCAGGACTTCCCCACAGACGTCCCCGAGGTAACGATCGCCGACTCCCCGAGAGATTCCTGGAAGCCTTCGTCCTCCCAGGGAAGGATCTCACCGGAGAGGCTCCGGTGGATGATCCGGATCGTTCCCTCGTTTTCACGAATCGAATTGATAAAGTGTTCGTAACGGCGATCGGCATTCGGCCAGTCCTGGCGGCTCTGAAATCCCGGCCACCGGGTTTCGCGCCGAGCCAGAAGGTGTTCAACCAGAACCTGGGCCACATCCAGGCGATCCGCCACCTCATGGGCGCCCATCAGAGCGAAGGCGTCCTCGGCCTCTATCCGGCCAAGGTCCTGGCGGAGAAAATCGAGCTTCTTCTTTGCCATGAGAAGGCCGGCCTCATTCATGCGGTAGGAGGTCCTCAGCCCTCCGGCATACTCGTCCATAATCTTTTGCAGGCGGCTTTCGGCCTCATCCGGGCGAATTGAACCAGGCTTTACCTTGTCATTTTTCGACAGAAAGGAAAGGGTTCTCTGGAGGAGTGCCGCTTCCACAGACTTTCCCGGATGAGCAAGACCCTTTTTTTCCTCCCGAATCTCCCGAGAGGCGGCTCGCGCTGCAATGGCCCCTTCGGCGAAGCACCCGCTGACGAATTTGTATGGGGCCCCTCCCGCCACATCTCCTGCGGCAAAAAGGTTCGGAAGAGTGGTCCGCCGGTCGACATCAACCCAGTATCCAGCCTGACAATGCCCCCCTACGAGATAGGGCTCGGTTCCGCAAATTTCGACCGGCGTCCGCGTCAGATCGTCATTATTGGCCGCCCAGTAGAGAACCGTATTGGGATACATGTCGAGGTAGGCCTCATAGAGCCTTTTGAGATCGGCTGCTCCCAAATGCCGGGTATCCATGAAGCAGGGACCGTTTCCGGCCTCGATTTCCCTGAGCGGGGCCTCGAGTCGAAGAGGCGTCGGTGCCCCCTCTCCGCCCTTATCAGCCCACCGGAGCTTCATGAATTCCTCGCCTTTGGAGTTAACCTGGGGAGCCCCGAATCCTAACGCCAGGGTCCCGGTGGGGGCGATGGTATCCTTGGTCCGCAGGGCAATGAAGCGGTGTTCAAAGCTTGTCATCTCGGCTCCCGCCCTGATGCCGATGGCATACCCCGCCCCCGCATTGAAGGGGGAATACCACATCTTGTGGCGGGAGCGACCTTCATTGTTGGGCCGATAGAGCCCAGAGGCTCCTCCGGTCGCCACAATGGTCTTTTTTGCGGAGACCCTGATGGGCTCGCCACTTTTGAGGGAAAAGCCCACGGCCCCGTGGACGGCCCCCCCGATGGTGACCAGGTCGGTCACAACAACCCTGTCAAGAACCTCCGCTCCACTTCTTCTGACCTCACGCGCCAGGATCGGCTTGAGAGACTCTCCGTGGATCTTGATGTTCCAGCGACCACGAGGTGAATACTTCCCGTCGGGGTCCTTGACGATGGGAAGTCCCATCGCCTCGACCGTCGCCACCACCTCAGAAAAGAGCGCCGCCTGAGTCCTCACCAGATCCTCCCGAAGGATCCCCATGGCATCTTCCCGAACATACTCGACAAAGCTGTCGACCGTCTCTCCGGGGTTGATGTAGGCATTGATGGCATTCATCCCTCCGGCCAGGCAGCCGGAACGGTCAATATGAGCCTTATCAACCACTAAAACCTTCAGGTCGGGGTTTTCTCGACGGGCAATGATCGCCGCATAACATCCGGCCGTTCCCCCTCCGATAATGAGAAGATCGGTGTCGTAAACGGCAAAAGCGTTCGGGGTGGACATGAGGACCTCCTGTTTAAATTCATTAGATTACTAATTAAATAACATACATAAAAAGCAGGAGTCTGTCAAGCCTGCTCCCCGAGATACCTGCCGGCCTAAGATACGGCGTCAATCTGGACAGGCTCCGCAAGCATGTCTTGCCTATGCCCTCAGACTCACATGCAAACACTAAGGCCATGAAAAAAGATGGCAAGGAGAAAAGCCATGCGAACCAAGAAAAGGAGAGAGAATTTCCCCTGACAGGGTGGCGCGGGTGGGGAGCGAATTGACTGAAGGCAATGATTGGGATTGAGGCGTCTGAATGGCTGAGGGATTTCCCCATAAAACAAAAAACCCGGAACGGAATGTTCTTCCGAACCGGGCAAAAAGGCTAGTGTTTTTTTGGGCGACCGGTCTCCCCTGTAGGAGGGGAGAGGAGACGCTCAAGACCTGTCGAGCAACGACCACTCGACTGGTGAAGGGAAAGGTGCCTTACTGCTTGACGGAGGTGGCGTATCCCCAGGCAAAAATGATGGCAACGATTGCCAGAAAGCCCATCCACCCCATAAAGCTCGGATTCGTTCCGACCATCTTGTGAACGTCGTACATGTTGGCCCCCTTGCTCAATTCAAGGAAAATAGTTTATGATGAGAACGTCGATGCCTACCCAATATAGGCGGCAACGGATCCATTGTCAAGACCATTCCGTTCCCCTCCCCCGACCCTCCATCAGCCTCTCGAAACCTCGCGCCGACATCAGCGCGAAACTCAGAAACCCGGCGAAGGAGCGTCTGGAGGCTCATCCGGCCCTCTCCCGGTCCCTGACCGACAAGAGACTCCCGGGAGCCTGATCCGGGACAAAAGCAGGAGAGCTGTATTAGTACCCCCGACATTCCGAGCGGCCGACCCTTTTTGACTCCGGCCTCCAGCGCATCAGGCGGATCCCCCCCTCTTCCTTTTCCTTCTTTGGGAAAAAGCTATGGACGGGGACGATGACTCCCCTTTGGGCCGATACGCTTGCCATCTTCCTTCTGATCCTCTTCAATGCCTTCCTCGCCGCCGCCGAGCTTTCGGTCATCTCACTTCGCCTTTCCCGCGTCCAGCAGCTCTCCGGAAACGGATCCCCCGACAGCCGGGCTCTCCTCCGACTCAGGAAAGACCCGGAGAGGTTCGTGGCCACCGTCCAGGTCCTGATGACCCTCTCAACAGGACTGGCATCGGCCGCCACAGGAACGGTCTCCTACGAAAAGTTCAAGCCGATTCTGGCTGAAATCCCCGGAGTCTCGGCCCACCATATCTTTCTTCCCCTCAGCGTCTTCGGGGTCATTCTTCTTCAGGTCTTCGGCATGCTGGTCCTGGGCGAGATCGTGCCAAAAACCATCGCCATTCGAAACAACGAGCGCATTGCCCTTCGCCTGTCCCGGCCGATCCTTCTCCTCTCGGAGCTTCTGGTCCTACCCGTACGGGTCGTCACGACCACAAGCCTTTTTGTCGTTCGGCTCCTTCGAGTCACCCCTACCACCGCCTCCTACCCGATCACGCCAGAAGAGCTCGAACTGCTCTTGAAGGAAGGTGGAGAACACGGCATCATCAACCGGACGGAGCAGGACCTCATTCAGAGCGTCTTCAAGTTTACCGACATTTCGGTCCGGGAAGTCATGGTTCCTCGGGTTCGCATGGTCACTCTCCGGACCGGGATGACACTCTCGGAAATCATCGGAATTTTCTCCGAAAATCGGTATTCGCGCTACCCCGTCCTGCGGGCCGAGGGTGAAGAGGTGGCAGGGATCCTCTACTACAAGGATCTTGTCGAGCTCCTCAATGCTCCGGGAACATTCCGGATCGACAAAGTCCTCCATACCCCCTATTTTGTCCCCGAATCCATGAAGGTCCCTTACGTCCTCAAGGAGATGCAGAAACGACGGACTCAGATGGCCCTGGTCCTTGATGAATACGGCGCGCTGGACGGTCTTGTCACCATGGAGGACCTCCTTGAAGAAATTGTCGGCGAGATCGAGGACGAATCCGACGAGGTGGCCAAACCTGTCGAGCGTCTTCGGGACGGCTCCTATCTGGTCGATGCCTCCCTCTCGATTCGGGATCTGTCCGAGGACTACAGAATTCCCATCCCCGAGGGAGAAGACTACGAGACTCTCGCAGGATTTGTCCTGTCCCAACTGCAGACCATCCCCCGGGGAGGTGAATTCTTTTTTTCGAAAAACATGAAGGTAACGGTGGTGGAGGTTGACCGCCAGCGGGTCTCCCGGGTTCGGATCGAGTTCCTCGATGCTCCCGCAAGCTCCGGAACCCCCGACACCTCGGGAAAGCCCTCTGCAGAATCCTCGCCCAAGCCCCCTGGAGACTCTCTCCCATGAAAAAAATTACAGGCTCTCCCCTGGCCCGGCTCATTCTCTCTCCCATCGGCCTGATGATCGTTGTGGGGCTCGCCGGAGGACTCTTTGTCTCTGACCTTTTCCGAGGAATCGCAAAACGCCAGACGCCGCCTCCGGACATCGCCCCCGGCCCTCAAAATGCCACACAGGCTCCCATGGCCTACTCGGAGGTTTTCACGCCCGACTCGGACAATGGCATCATCGGCATCCGGGCAGAAAGAATCGGCGTGGCGGGAGGGAACACCTCCGTGATGATCTCCATCCACTTCCATCGCCACAAGGAATACGCCTTCTACCAGGTCGGAGCCTATGAGCCCCCGGCCCTGGTGGATAAAGACGGAGGTCTTCTCCTGGGGAAGGTCGAATTTCCTGCGGACCGTCACTTCTCCGGCGGGGAGACATTCCGCACCCTGATCACCTTTCCGGGAGTGCCCGCATCCTTTCCGGTCACCCTCTCCCTTTTCATGGGGGAGCGCTATAGTGGTCAATACCATATGATTCCCGTCTCGCTGACAGGACTGGCACCTGACCGTCACCCTCCCGCCTTCCCACAAGGATCCTCCCGACCATGAACGAGAACGACTCCCTGAACATTATCGACCCCGAGGTCGAAGACCGGAACGAGAAATTTGCCACGGCACTGATGGGAATGACGTCCGGACAGATCTTCGGCCTGGTGGCACTGTTCATGGGTGTGGTCGGGGGCATCATGTCCGACCTCATGACAGGATTACAGTATCTCGGATTCGGGATGGGGCTCTTCCTGACATTCAGCCTGCTTCACCTGGCCGTCCTTCGACGCTGGACCGGAGCCCCTCCAAAAGACTCCCTCCGGACAGCGCTCGCCTTTCTCGTTCCGGCCGGTCTCATGGGGATCATCTGGGCATACGCCACCTTTTCCTTTACCGACTGGGCCATTCTTGGATATCCGGCCGGGCTTCTTTTCGTCTTCCTCCTCTACCTGGGGGTCACGGCCCTCGAGCTTCCCCCTCCCCCGTCCCGCCGAACAACCTATATTCATAGTCCCTTTGATCGCCATGCCCTCCTGATCGTCACTCTGGTCGGAACAATTCTCGGCGTGGGAATCGGAATGGGATCCCAAGGTCACCGGATCATCGGACGGGGACCTTTCGCCCGGGCCTTTCTCGCGGACAAGATCACAGGGGCACGATCCCAGGTCGATCTGGTTCTTTTTGGCCTCCCCAAACCCTACCGTCTTGAAAATGCCCTGCACGTCGCCAGAAGAAACGGGATTCATCTCCGGATTCTCGTCTCCCGTGCCGCAGCAGACCGGTATGCCAAGGATCTCGAGACTCTTCAAGCCGATCATATCCCCGTCAGGATTCTGCCAGACCCCCTTCCCTCCTTTCTCCGGCCCCAGGCCCTCATCGACCGGCGGATCTTCCTCCACGGATCGGGAGGATGGGGATCCTTCACCCCTTCCGGAGGCCATCAGATGCGGATGGTGGCCAACATTCTCGCCATTGGAGAGATCCGTTCGTGGCAAAAAAACTTTGAGGCCTTCTGGGGAGAGGCCACCCCCCTTCCCACTCGATCCCCCGGACCTTCTCACCCCTGAGATCATCCTGCGGGTCTCCAGTCTCCTCTACCGAGACTCATGCCCTCTTCCTTTTCCGATTATTTTGTTCCCGTGACCAATACCTCCTTCCGAGATAAAGATTCGGATTGACAAGGGATTCTTTGTCGGAATCTTTCTCGTTCCTCCCTTGACAGGGGGCGATCCCCTTGATAGACTAATCACAGACCAAAATGGTCTGCGATAAAACAAGTCGGAGAACCCGATGCTCAAGCTGACAAAAAAAGTTGACTATGCACTTCTGGCCCTGAACCTCATGGCCCAGGCCCGGGAAGGCGAGACCTCCAATGTTCGGGATATTGCCGGGATTTATCGGATCCCCCCGGAGATCCTGGCCAAGGTCATGCAGAAACTTTCGAAAGCCGGACTCATACAAAGCCACAACGCCCCCAAGGGGGGGTACTCACTGAAGATTCCGGCGGAGAAGATCTCCGTTCTCAAGGTCCTCACCGCCGTTGAAGGTCCCGTCGGCATTGTCAGTTGCTCCGACGGTTCCGACAAGGACTGCCAACAGAGAGACCAGTGCGACATCCGTTCTCCCCTGGAGCGACTGCAAAACAACATTCTCTGGTTTCTCGAAGCCCTCTCGATCCGAGAGCTGGGACAGGAACCTACCGTCATGAAAGGAGTCACAGATGGATCCGGTCTATTTGGACAACCACTCCACCACAAGGGTTGATCCCCGCGTGGTCGAGGCGATGCTTCCCACCTTTACCACCGTATACGGGAACCCCGGCTCCCGCAACCATGCCTTCGGATGGCAAGCGGAAGAACTGACGGAAAAAGCCCGGGAGGAGGTGGCCGCACTTATTGGAGCCGACTCGAAGGAGATCATCTTCACCTCCGGAATGACCGAATCAGACAATCTGGCCATCAAGGGCGTGGCGGCAATGTATCGGGAGAAGGGCTCCCATATCGTGACCGTGGAAACCGAGGGACGTTCGGTCCTCGATCCTATACGGACCCTTGAGACTCAAGGATTTACCGTAACCGTTCTGCCGGTCGACCGGGGGGGAATCGTCGATCCCGAAGCCGTAAGGGCGGCCATTCGACCCGATACCATTCTTGTCTCGGTCATGACGGTCAACCATGAAATCGGAACCATCCAGCCGATCTCGAAGATCGGGGCCATCACCCGGGAAAAGGGCGTGCTCTTCCATACGAATGCGGCCTATGCTGCCGGGGTCATGAAGATTGATGTCACCGAGATGAACGTGGATCTTCTCTCCCTCAATGCCCACCTCATGCATGGGCCCAAGGGGGTGGGAGCACTCTATGTCCGCCGAAAGCCCCGGGTCCGGCTTGCCCCCCAGATTGAAGGAGGCGGGCTCGAGCGGGGATTCCGTTCGGGGACGCTGAACACCTCCGGCATCGTGGGATTCGGAGCCGCGGCCCGCATCATCCGCGAGAATCTTGCCGCCGAGGCCGCTCATCGAAAGGCCCTCCGCGATCGTCTTGAATCAGGAATTCTCGAGTCCCTCGACTACGTCGAGATCAATGGGGATCGGGAACAGAGAAGCCCCGCGGTCAGCAATCTTTCCTTCTCCTTTGTCGAGGGAGAGGCCTTGCTCATGGGTCTTCGGGGAATCGCCCTCTCCTCCGGATCTGCCTGCACCTCGGCCACGCTTGAACCCTCCTATATCCTGAAAGCCCTGGGCGTCGGAACCGACCTCGCCCACTCTTCGATCCGCTTTTCGGTCGGCCGCTTCAATACGATGGAGGAGATCGAGGCCGTGATCGGGAGAGTCAAGCAAGCCGTTGAGAAGCTTCGGGAAATGTCACCCCTTTACGAAATGGCCAAGGAGGGCATCGACCTGAAGAGCGTCCAGTGGAGCCCCCACTGAGAGAGGGAAGACAAAACGAAGAGGGATAGGACCGGGCCTGTGCCCGGAGTGGATAACCCCAAGAAAAGACGGAGAATATCATGGCATACAGCGATAAGGTCATCGATCATTACAACAATCCCAGAAATGTGGGCTCCTTCGACAAGACGGAAGACAATGTGGGGACAGGCATCGTTGGAGCCCCGGAGTGCGGCGACGTCATGAAACTTCAGCTGAAGATCAGCGATGACGGGATCATTGAAGAGGCCCGATTCAAAACGTTCGGGTGCGGTTCGGCCATCGCCTCAAGCTCTCTCGCCACGGAATGGGTAAAGGGCAAGACGCTTGATGACGCCCTCAAGATCAAAAACACCGAAATTGCCAAAGAGCTGAATCTTCCCCCGGTCAAACTTCATTGCTCCGTCCTGGCAGAAGATGCCATCAAAGGGGCGATCGAGGACTACCAGAAGAAGCGCCAGAAGGCCTGACCCGATACCATCAACGCACGATCCAAGGAGGAAGCGATGATCACGCTGACAGAATCTGCCATCAACGAAGTGGCCCGTCTCAAGAAGGTCCAGAACAAGGAAACCCATTTTCTCCGTCTGGGAATCGAAGGCGGAGGCTGTTCGGGACTTTCTTATCTCATCAAGCTCGAAGAGGCCCCCGGCGAGTTCGACGAAGTCATTGACGCCGATCCCAACCGGAACGTTCGCATCGTCCTCGACCCCAAGAGCAAGGTTTACCTTGACGGCTCAACCCTCGACTTCGTCGGAGGCGGTCTGATGGGAGGCGGCTTCAAGTTCGAGAATCCCAACGCCGCCCACAGCTGTGGCTGCGGCTCCTCGTTCTCGGCTTAACAGAAAGAAAACCGGACGGGAGGGGGCGAACCACGCCTCCTCCCGTTTGACTTCCGGAGGTTTGACATGGCTGATACGGCGATACCCCGGTCCGGTGCTCCCACGCTGCATCCACACCAGGACAGAATGGAGCATGCGGGGCGCTCGGTTTGCTGGAATTGCGAGAAAACAATCGAGGATGTCGACGTATGCCCTTCCTGCGTCAGAGTCCAGCCCTTCGGAGAGGCGCGCGACTATTTCCGGATTCTCGATATCCCTCAGAGGCTGGCCCTGGACCCAAGGCTTCTGATCTCCGCCTATCATGAAAAGAGTCGTCTCTTCCACCCCGATCATCATGTGGGCGAGACCGAAAAGGAGCAGGAGATAGCCCTGGCCAATGCCTCCCTTGTGAATCTGGCCTTCCGGACACTCCGGGACCCCTTTTTGCGCGCTCGTTACTACATTTCAAGGAAACGCGGCGAAGACGGGCGCCCCAAGAAGACAACACTTCCCCCGGAAATCCTGATGGATATCATGGACCTTCGGGAAGAGACTCAGTCCCTGGTCTCCCAGGGACGACATTCCGAGGCCGAATCAAGGGTAAGAGCCGTCCTCGATCCTCTGGAGCAGGAGATCTACGCCGCCTTCGACAAGATCGACGCACTGGAGGAGGAGAAAGGCGCCGCAGATTCCGACATTGACCACCTGGCCGAACGGCTTGAAAAACGGGCCTATATTCAGAATCTCCTGGCCGAAATCAAGGAGGCCACCCATTGAAACATGTGATTGGAATTGACCTGGGAACAACCCACTCTCTGGTCGCCTACCGAAAGGAAGACGGAACGGTTGAAGTGATCCGTGACCGGGAGGGACGCTCCCTGCTCCCTTCGGTGGTGGCTCTTTCCCCAGACGGCGTACGTGTGGGATGGACCGCCCGGGAGCTGATCAACGATCCCCAGACGACGGTTGTCTATGCGGCCAAGCGTCTGATGGGACGATCCTTCGCGGAGACGGCGGCCGAGCGCGCCCACCTGGCCTATCCGGTCATCGACAAGAACGGAACCCCGGCGATTCCTGACCCGGCACGGCATCGCTCCCTCACCCCGCCGGAGATCGGATCCCTGATCCTGGCCAACCTCCGATCTCGCGCGGAAGAGGCCCTGGGATGCGAAGTGACGGAGGCAGTGATCACAGTCCCGGCATATTTTAACGACGGCCAGCGTCAGGCCACCAAGGATGCCGGGGCCCTGGCCGGCCTCAATGTCCTCCGGATCATCAACGAGCCCACCGCCGCGGCCCTGGCTTATGGCCTGGGCGAAAAAAAGGACGGTCTCTTTGCCATCTTCGACCTGGGGGGAGGAACCTTCGATTTTTCTCTACTGGAGATCCGCAAGGGAATCTTCGAAGTGCGGGCGACAAACGGGGACACCCATCTGGGAGGGGAGGACTTCGACCGGGCCATCATGGAGTCCTGGTTTTCCGAGATCCCCGGCCTCAGGGAACTTGCCATTCGATCGGAGGTGAGGGACACCCTCCGCAAGGAGGCCGAGCGGGCCAAGATTGTGCTTTCCCGGGACACCTCTGTGGCCGTGAACATTCCTTCCCTCAATCTCTCCACGACGCTGACCCGGGAACGCCTCAACTCCTTGGTGGAACCCTTTGTTGAGAGGGCCTTTGCCTCGGTGCGCGCAGCCATGAGAGACTCCGACACCGATCCCAAGTCGGTGGATGGCGTCATCCTTGTGGGAGGATCAACGCGTCTTCTTCGTTTTCGGGAAGCGGTGAGCGACTACTTCGGAGCGACTCTCTATGATTCCGTCGATCCCGACCTTGTGGTGGCGGAGGGAGCGGCTGTCCAGGCCGACATTCTCTCCGGGCGGCGAAAGGATCTCCTTCTCCTCGACGTCACCCCTCTCTCCCTGGGGATTGAGACGATCGGAGGGGTGATGAGCACCCTCATTCCTCGGAACACGACCATTCCGGCCCAGGCGAAGGAGCTCTTTACCACCTACGTCGACGGACAGGTCAATGTTGACATTCATGTCCTCCAGGGTGAGCGGGAGATGGCGGCAGACAACCGGAGCCTCGGAAGATTCACCCTTTCCGGCATTCCTCCCCTTCCGGCCGGGGCCCCCCGGATCGAGGTTACCTTTCAGATCGACGCCAACGGCATCCTCGAGGTGACCGCCCGGGAACAGACGACGGGACAGCGGGCCAATGTGGTGATCCACCCCTCCTATGGACTGGGCAAAGACGATGTCAGAGAGCTTCTGAAAGAGGCTTTTGCCCATGCCAAGGATGACTTCGCCCTCCGCCTTCTGATCGACAGCCGGACGGAGGCACAGACAGTTCTCGGGGCCACCGAGCGGGCCCTCGGCACGGTCGGCGACGACATCCTGGGATCTGAGGAGAGATCGGCCATTACTGAACAGATGAAGGTCCTTCGGTCCGCCATGGAAGGGAGCGACGGGAAAAAGGTCCGCGACGAGATACGAAACCTCGACCGCCTTACCCAGCCTCTGGCTGAGCGGCTGGTCAACCGATCACTGACGGAGGCCCTCTCGGGAAAGGCCCTTCCGGAGTTGCCCAAAGAAGGAGGGTCCCATGCCTAAGGTCTCATTCATCCCGGACTCTCGCCTGGCCGAACCCTTCACCCCTACGACCGTCACCGTCCCCGAGAATGCCTCGATCCTCGAGGCGGCCAAGGCGGCGGGTGTCCCCCTGGAGCACAATTGTGGAGGGGTCTGCGCCTGCTCGACCTGCCACGTCATCGTCGAGGACGGCTTCGACAGACTTTCGGTCATGGAAGAGGACGAAGAGGATCAGCTTGACCGGGCTGAGGGGCTGACACTCAAATCCCGGCTTGGTTGCCAGGCCCGGATCAACGGTGACATCTCCGTCCGCATCCCGCCCTGCTCCCGGGGCTCGCACGAACACTGACGGAGGACCACTGATGAACTGGAACGACCCGTACGAGATCGGCTACCAGCTCTACGAGCATCATCCCGAGATCGACCCCCTGTCGGTCCGATTTACCGACATGCATGGGTGGATTCTGGCCCTTCCGGGATTTACCGGAGACCCCAAGGCCTCGAATGAAAAGATCCTTGAGGCGATCCAGATGGCCTGGCTCGAGGAATGGAAAGACAACCAGTAAGGACTCTTTTCAGTGGGGGAGGGCACTCGGTCCGGATCCGGGAGAGGATTCCCAGCGGGGCACTCTCGCCCCGGGGAATTGTGGCCCGCCTTCTCTGGGCCTTCTCCTCGTCGGACCGTCGTCCTTCCTATAAGGACTATCTGATCGCACGAAACGGGGAGGCCGACATCAGTCCCGAGTCCTTTGAGGCACTCTGTCGGGACACTCCTCCCAACCCGGGCTTCTCCTATCGGGAGCACCTCTTCCGACCCCAGCTCCGGGACAGGGAGGGAAATCTCTATCAGGTCATTCGGGTCTCCTCGTGCCGGATTGACTTGCTCCGGGAGGACGGAACAACCGGCACCACCACCCGAGAAGAGCTTGATCTTTGCTTTTCCTCGGCGGAAGAACCTCTGGCGTAACCGAGGTCTCTTTTCTTGCAGCCCCTACATCCACCCACGTGTTCCAATGATATCGAGATAAGGAGACATAATGAGCCAGTCTGAGGATAAGACGATTGCCGAAGGTGTCATGAAGGCCCTGGGGCGCGTCATCGAACCCGACTTCAAAAAGGATCTTGTCACCCTGGGCATGATCGAGGATCTCATCGTCAAGGACGGGAATGTCGTCTTCACGGTGATCCTCACCACCCCTGCCTGCCCCCTGAAGGAAGAGATCAAGAAAGCCTGCCTTTCAGCCCTTTCTTCCGTGGCCGGCATTGCCTCGGTGGATATCCGGATGACAGCCCGGACCACAGGGGGAGGTGCCCGCGAAGGCAAGGCCGCCATCGACGGGGTCAAGAATGTCATTGCCGTTTCCAGCGGAAAGGGCGGCGTCGGCAAGTCCACCACGGCCGTCAACCTCTCCATCGCCCTTTCTCGCCTTGGCGCCCGGGTAGGGATCCTCGACTCCGACGTCTACGGGCCCAACATCCCCATGATGCTGGGAGTGTCGACCCTTCCGAAGCAGATCAACAACCGATGGTTTCCTCCCAAGATGCACGACATCCCGGTCATGTCCATGGCATTCATGGCCCCCCCGGGTGCCCCCCTCATCTGGCGCGGCCCGATGCTCCACGGGATCATCACCCAGTTCATCCGGGATGTGGAATGGGGCGAGCTGGACTACCTGGTCGTCGACATGCCCCCAGGGACCGGCGATGCCCAGCTCTCCCTGGCGCAGCTGGTTCCGGTCACAGGAGCCGTCATTGTCACGACTCCCCAGGAGGTGGCACTTTCCGACTCCCGTCGTGGATTGGCCATGTTCCAGAAGGTCAATGTTCCCATTCTGGGGATCGTCGAGAACATGAGCTCCTTCCACTGTCCCCACTGCCACCACGAGACCCCCATCTTCTCGACCGGGGGCGGGGAGCACGCCGCGGCGGAACTCAAAGTTCCCTTCCTCGGCCGCATCCCCATCGATCTCGCGATCCGCGAGGCGGGAGACTCGGGCCGTCCCATCGGCCTGGCTCACCCGGAGAGCCCCCTCTCCGAGGCTTATCTGAAGATCGCCGGAAATATCGCCTCCCGGATCAGCATCCTCAACTCCGAATTCCAGCCGATCACCCTGGGAAATCTGGCCCAGGCAACCTAAGTTTTCCGTGGGGGAGGACTCCCTCCCCCACCTTCCTATCCTCGAAGGACGCCCATGGACCCACTCAAGGTACAGCGCCTGGCCGACTTCGACGCCCGGCACACCGATTACAGGAAGGCCCGCTTTCTCTCCACCCGCGCCTATGAAAAGGCTCTGGGAGGAGGGGAATCCCCTGCGTCGACCGGAAGTCCGGAAGACTGGAAGGCGTGGGAAGAGGCTCTCTCTTCCGAGCTTGAAGCCTTTGTCGATCTCAAGGAAGCCTGGGAGGCCCTCCGAAGAAACGAGCCTTGGAGGGCCCCCTGAGCCCTCCTGCCACATCTCGACGGATCGCCCTTCTCCTGGCCTACGACGGTCGGGATTTTTCCGGCTGGCAGGTCCAGCCGAACCGGTGGACCGTTCAGGGCACCTTGGGGGAGGCCCTTGCCACCCTTTGTCGGGCCCCGGTCGGAGTAACGGGCTCAGGGCGGACCGATGCAGGCGTTTCCGCCTGGGGCCAGGTGGCTCACGCCGATCTTCCCGAGGGATTTTCCATCCCGGTGGACCGGCTCCCCCGAATTCTCAACACCCGGCTTCCGGGAAGCCTCCGAGTCCTCGACTGCCGCAGTGTTTCGTCGTCTTTTCACGCCCGCCATAGCGCCCGAGGGAAAATATACCGGTATGTCTTCCGACATCTCCCGGCCAGTCTCTCCCATCACCCCCTGGCCACCCCCTTCTCCGCCCCCCTCCCTCCAAACTTTTTTCTCCCCCGGGCCCGGGAGGCCTCGACCTTCTTTCTTGGAACCCATGATTTCCGCCACTTCTCTGTGGCCTCCTCCCTCCCCGATGACAGCACGAGGAGAATCGACGGCATCCTCTGGGAAGAACGCTGCGCCGAGCTCATTCTCTGGGTGACCGGCCCGGGCTTTCTCCACAAGATGGTGCGCATGATTGGGGGATACCTTCTTGAGGCAGGAGAGGGACGTCGCCCTCTGGAGGAAATCCCGGCTCTTCTGAGAAAAGGCGCCCCCCCTCCATTTCGTGCCGTTGAACCCCTACCACCGGATGGGCTTGCCCTTGCGCGAGTTCTTTACGACAACGATCCGTTCGACCCGCGCACCCAAACCTGCTATCCTTCACCCCATGTGGCTCCGGACCTCCCTCCCGCGAAAGGCGGCACCGACTCCCATGGCTAACCCCTCCTCTCACCATCCCTTCTCAAGAATCGGCAACTCTCCGTCTCCCCTTATCCTGGGAGGAGGCTCCTGGGGGACGGCCCTGGCCGTGCATCTTGCCCTGGCGGGGTGGTCCCCGACCCTCTGGGTCAGGGATCCGATCCTGGCCCAGGATATCGCCCGGACCCGGGAAAATCGTGTCTACCTCCCGGGAATGATTCTCCCGGAGAGCCTCTCTGTCACCCCCAACCTGGAGGAGGCTCTTTCACAGGCAACCCTCCTCGTTCTGGCCATCCCGTGCCAGTCCTGCCGGGATGTTCTGTCCCGGGTGGCGAAGGCCCTTCCCCGTCCCCTCCCCCTGGCGGGAGCGACCAAGGGCATCGAAAACAGCACCCTCGCCACCATTTCGGAGATCTGCCGGGAGGTTTACTCTCCGGACCCCAACGACTATGCCATCCTCTCGGGCCCCTCCTTTGCCCGGGAGGTTGTCGAAAAAAAACCCACGGCCATTGTCTCCGCCTCCCCGGATCCGGAGTTGGCCCGGGATCTCCAGCACCTTTTCAATGCCCCCTGGTTCAAAGTCTATACCCGACGGGACGTGCGGGGAATAGAGCTGGCCGGAGCCATGAAAAACGTTCTGGCCATTGCCACGGGGATCTCCGACGGCATGAAGCTTGGCGACAATGCCCGCGCCGCTCTCATCACCCGGGGGTTGGCCGAGATGACCCGCCTGGGTGTTCGAATGGGCGCGGATCCACTGACCTTTTCGGGGCTTGCCGGAGTCGGGGACCTGCTGCTGACGGCCACCGGAGACAAAAGCCGCAATCGCCGCGTGGGCCTTCGGTTGGGGGAAGGCCATTCACTGGCATCGATTCTCATTGAACTTGGCCAGGTGGCGGAGGGGGTCACCACCGCTGCCTCGGCTCATGCCCTGGCGGAAAAGGTGGGAGTCGAGCTTCCGATTACCCGGGCCGTCTATCGGATTCTCCACGAACATGCCGACCTCGGAACCACTCTCTCCGCCCTGATGCGCCGTCCCCTTCGCTCGGAGGAAGAGTACGATCTTTGACCCGCCGGAGACCTTCCGGCTCACATTAAGGAGCTCCCATGATCCTTCCCCAAAATATAGAGTTGACCGACCCACAAACCATCCGGGTAGAGTGGCGCGATGGCCATCTGTCCCTTTTCTCTTCCCGGACGCTCCGACTTCAATGTCCCTGTGCCTCCTGCGTCAATGAATGGACCGGGGAAAGAACTGTGAGGGAAGAGACGATTCCTGCGGATATCCGGCCAACATCCTGGAGTCTTGTCGGCCAGTATGCCTTGGCCATCGGATTTTCCGACGGCCACAATACAGGGATATACTCCTTCGACCTCCTGAGAGATCTTTGCCCTTGCGATCTCTGCCGGGAGGAACGCCTCTGAAGAACAGGAGATAATGCGGAGGGATATGGTAGGATAAGGCCAGAAAACAAGGGGAGGATTGTCCCCCTCCCGCCATTGGTCAGGGAACCCTCTTGCCGACAAAGGAGAGACTCTTGGGAAATGAAGCGCTGCTGATTCTCGTCAGACATGGAGAAAGTGTCTGGAACAAGGAAAACCGTTTCACCGGTTGGGTCGACGTGGACCTGTCCCCCCTCGGCATGGAGGAGGCCCGTCGCGCCGGACTGAGGCTTAAGTCCTACCCTGTCACCCGAGCCTATACCTCCGGACTCAAGCGTGCCCAGAAGACGCTGGAGCTCATTCTGGAGACTTCGGAGCACAAGGGAATCCCGGTAGAGCGCTCCGAGGCCTTGAACGAACGCCACTATGGCGATCTGCAAGGGCTCGACAAGGCGGAGACGGCCAAAAAATATGGTGACGAGCAGGTCCACATCTGGAGGAGAAGCTACGACGTGGCCCCTCCCGGAGGCGAGAGCCTCAAGACGACCAAGGACCGCGTCCTCCCCTACGTTCACACAGCTATTCTTCCGGCCCTGCTCAAGGGAGAGAACTGCCTTGTGGTTGCCCACGGAAATTCCTTGCGGGCCATGATCATGGAGCTCGAATCACTGACGAAAGAGCAGATTCTCGAGGTCAATATCCCCACGGCCACCCCCATCGTCTATCGGCTCGCGATCGTTCCCGGTGCAAGCCCCATCCCGGAACTTCCGGGAATCCAAATCCGGGAGAAGAAGACACTCGATGGCACAGCGGGATGACGACCGGGAGGATGCCCGCCACCGTCGCCTCAAGATCCTGATCCTTGTCGTGAAGGCCGGCTTCGGAATTCTTCTTTTTTACTCGGTCTGGAGCTACATGCACTCTCCTGCCTGATCCTTCGTCTCTGCTCTCTGGACCAGTCAAAAGGACAAAATAGAAAAGGCCAAGGTTTCCCTTGGCCTTTCTTCTTTCGACACACATTCTCTTGTCATTCAATCAGTGAAAAAGCGCTCCGCCGTGGCTGGAAGAACCCATGAAGAACAGCATCGGGATCGAGAGCATCACGTTGACCCGGCTGGCCAGAAAGGCCACACGAGCTGCCTTTGTCTTTTCCGCGGGCTCGGCAGGAACCAGACCGATGACTTTCTTCTGGTTCGGCCAGATCAGAACCCAGACATTAAAGAGCATGATGGTTCCAAGCCAGGCCCCCATGCCAATGATGGCGGCTCCACCCTGCAGCGTGTAGGCCTGAAGGAGAATATGGCGCTGTCCCAGGATCGAGAGTCCGAAAAGGACGGTCAAAAGAGCCGCCCAGCGGAAAAAGAGAAGGGCCCGGGGAACGAGATGTTTGAAGGCATCAGCCTTGGCTTCGGGAGAGGCCGCCTTGAGAAAGGCTCCCTGAACAAAGTTGAAGTAGTAGAGAAGGCCGATCCACATGATTCCGGCCAAAAAGTGAAACCATCGTACGATGAGCTCCGTTGCCTGTTGTTCCATGAGATGACTCCTTGTTGGGACGTTGTCCGGTGATCGCAAATAAAGTCTAGTGGTTGACGAGCCCCTTGACGACAAAGAACAGGATGCCCGTCAGCACAAATCCCGAGATGACGGTTCCCCAAAGGGAGTCGAGCGGATTTTTCATGAGATTCCTCCGGAAGCATTTGTTGATAATCTTTTGACCGGGACCTCTTAGGTCACTGGCGGTATCTGGCGAATCCATCACAACGATGTCGGATCACGCAAACCATGATCTTACAAGAATAATGGCAGACACGATCTCTTGTCAATTTGCAGGAGAAGGGGGGGGCGTGATAACCTTCGGTGAATCCAGCCTCCCCTCCTCCTTGCCGGAGTGGCGAAACAGGCAGACGCAAGGGACTTAAAATCCCTCACTCGCAAGAGTATCCGGGTTCGATTCCCGGCTCCGGCACCAGCATCTAAGCCAATATTTAAAAAATCTCCCTCCGA
>DGKK01000017.1 GCA_002387725.1 Nitrospirae bacterium UBA4572 | reverse complement strand
TCCCCGGTCACGTCGCCGGGCAAAAAAAGGACAAGGCCAGGGATAAGGCCGAATCAACCAAGGAGGGAACGATGAGCGGTTTGGTCATCAATGACAACATTGCGTCGTTAAATGCGCAGTACAACCTGAACGAAACCCAGCGTGCCTTGGCGAAGCACATCAACCGGCTCTCCTCCGGGTACCGCGTGAACAGCCCCGCGGACGACCCGGCCGGCTACTCGATTTCCCAGCGTATGGGCGGACAGGTCAAGTCCTATGCGGCGGCCATCCGGAATGCCAATGACGGATCGAGCCTCCTGCAGACGGCAAACGGGGCTCTTCAGACCGACAACACCATCATTCTGAAGATGCGGCAGCTGGCCATCGAAGCGGCCAACAGCACCTATTCACCGAAGGACCTCAAGGTGCTCAACCAGGAATACCAGCACCTCAAGTCGGAAATCACCCGTATCGCCAGGGTGACCGACTTCAACGGCATGAAGCTCCTCGATGGGAGCCATCAGGACTTCAAGTTCCATGTGGGTATCTACACCACGTTCAGCGACCGCCTGCACGTCAAAATGGGTAAGGTCGATGCCAGTGCCCTCGGGATCGGCGGGACGGACATCCTCAACCGCAACGACGCCAAGCATTCGGTGGACCAGCTCGACAAGGCGCTGGACAGGATCAACGAACTTCAGGGCAACATCGGTGCCATCCAGGACCGGATGGAGTGGACGATCCGGAACCTGAACACCGCGACCACAAACGTTCAGGCCAGCCGTGCCGGAATCCGCGACGTGGATTTCGCCGGAGAGACCGCCAGGTTCACCAAGCGGCAGATTCTGTCGCAGTCGGGTGCGGCGGTTCTGGCTCAGTCGAACCTGATTCCACAGGCAGCCATCAAGCTGCTCCCTTAGCCAGGCCCGCCCGTCGGGCCTAGGGATCGGCCGGCGGAGACGTCGGCCGGCCCTATTTTTAGCGTCCCCCAGGGGGCGCCTCTGGTACGGCCATGAACCAGGATTCCTCCGGCTGTCCCGGGGAGAGGGGGAGGACCCCTCCCGCCGAGGCGACCTGGGGATGGAGGTGAGTGTTGAGCGGTATTTCCGGGTCGATTCCCGGCAGCGATGGAGGAGCCTCTTCCGCTCCTCGCCGCATGCGGATCACCAACATGTCCGCCCTCTCTCAAGGGCTGGATACGGAAAAGCTTGTCAACGCAAACCTGGAGGCGGCTGCCATCCCGCTTGAGCAGATGCAGCAACACCAGGCAGATCTCGACGCCAAGTCTGCCATCTGGCGCCAGGTGCAGCAAAAGCTCGACGGCTTTCTCAAGTCGGCCGGCAATCTGCATCTCCGTCAGGACTTCAGTGCCTTCAAGAGTATCGTTCCTCCCCATTCTGCCTTTACCGTGACCCCGGGCCCGGGGGCCTCCCTGGGCTCCTACAGCGTTTCCGTCTCCTCCCTGGCCCGCCCGGGGGTCCTCGTCAGCTCGGGAGTTGCCGACAAGGACAAGACCTCCGTTCTGAACATCCCCCCCGACGGGGCCTTTTCCCATGCGACCCTGACATTTCTGATCGGGGACCACCTGGTGGGTGGCAAGATCAGATCCGTCCGGATCGACCAGAGTACCGGCTTTACCCTGGAAAGTCTGGCGGGGGCCATCAACGATGCCCACATCGGGATCCATGCCATGGTGATGCGCACCGGGGCTCCGGGAGCTCCCTATTCCCTGTCCCTTTCCTCCACCAAAAACGGAATGAACTTTCGGGTCATGGAGCAGGAGGGACTCGACTTTACCTTCAAGACGGTCCAGAAGGCGTCGCTGGCGCACCTGACGGTCAACGGTGTCCCGGTTCAGTCGGAGTCGAACGATGTGGCCGACGCCATTCCCGGCTCCGTCATTCATCTTCGCCAGACCACGGGGCCGACCCCGACAACGGCCTCGATCGTCCACAACACCAAGACGATCAAGACGAATGTGGGGGCCTTCGTCAAGAGTTACAACAGTCTTCTCGATTTTCTCGACAAGGAGACCCGGGTGAATCCGGCCACCGGGCAGGGAGGCCCCCTGCTGGGAGCCTACTCCGTCGTGGATTTGCGCAATCGCCTGGGAACGGTCCTGACGAGGCCCCTTCCGGAAAAGGTCCAGGGAAAGTTCAGGACCCTGGCCGATGTGGGGATCACCTTCCAAAGAAATGGCCATCTGTCTTTTGACTCCGGTAAGTTCGACAAGGCTCTGGCTTCAAACTACGATGATGTGGTCCATCTCATGACCGGCCAGGGGGCCACTCCGGGAATTGTGGCGGGGGTCCACGACCTCCTCATGGAGTTTGCCAATCCGGCCAGTGGCCCCTTGGCGGGGGAGATCTCGGACATCAACGATCAGGAGCGGACCAACGTCCGGGAGATGACCCGAAAGCAGGACGAGCTGGCCAATCTCAAGGACCAGCTTGAGGAGAAGTATTCGGGTCTTCAGGGGCTGCTGGGAGGATTGAACCAGAAGCAGGCTTATGTTCAGCAGCAAATCGCCCGAGGAGTGCTCTAGGGGAGGGAACGTCCCTCCCGACGATCCTCCTATGACAAGGATGTGAGATGAACGCTTACGCCGCGGCAACCTATCGGGAAACCCTCGAGAGAACCCTCCCTCCGGCAGATCTTCTGATCCGTCTGTATGAGGGGTCGGTCCGTCTTGTGGACATGATGAAAGAGGCCATGGTAAACGGCGACATCCCGCGCCGCTCCGATGCCGTCAATCGGTTGACGGGAATCCTTTCGGAGCTGGCGTCGGCGGTCGACGGCCAGGAGCCCAGGGAGCTTTCGGACTCCCTCGTCTCTCTCTATCTCTTCCTCATCCAGGAGGTGACCTTGGCGAATGTGGCAGGCGAGGTCGAGCGTCTGGGCCCTGTCAGGGAGATCCTGGTGGATCTTCTTGGGACATGGAAGACCGCCGCCTCCTCTTCTCGGGGCGGGTCGCTTCCGTCCTCCCCGGCCAATGCATTTCCCGAGGGAGAGATTCCGAGACGAAACCTGTCGGTGCGCGGATGAGCCTCCCCGGACCTTCGGAGCCTCTTTCGGTGAAGGGCGAGGGGGCGGAGACAAAAGATCCTTCCCACATCTCTTCGGAGGGCCCCTCCAACAGTGTGGAGATTGCCAGGGCGGCAGAGGACTTCTTCTTCGAGGTGAGCTCTCTTCTGGCGTTTCTTTACCCTGAGGGAGAGGAGGGATATGCTCCTCTTTCCCTTGCCCGAGTCGAGGAGATGGATCTCCGACCCCTTCTCCAGGCCCAGGCCGCAGTTGATCGTATCGGGGCCAAAGCCCTCTCAACTCTTCCTCTCCCGGATCTGCTAGTGCTCTCCCACCGTCTCGACCGTCTCTCCTCCGCCCTCGCCCCCTTCGCGGCCTCAGGGGGGCCTCTCGCCTCCCGAATCGCTGCCATTACGGGCCAGGGCCCTCACGGGGCCTATCGCAAGGCGGGTCGTGATTCCGGGCCCCTCTTTGAACGCAAAATTCTTGGTCGGGCGTAATTCTCTCAGCCAATCGCTCTCTCCGTCAAAGTTCTGACGGGAAGAAATCTCCTGCCATTCTCGGAAACCGGGAAAAAATCTCCCGCCCTTTTTCTCTCGTCCCTCCCTCGCCTGAATTTCTCTGAAATTTCCTTGTCCATGGCACCTTTTATTCGGGGTCCCCCTTGTTTTTTTGCAGGCTGGCATGGATCGTGCTTCATGCAGGGCAAGGAGGTTGCCATGAACATCCTGATGATGTATACGTCTATGCCCCATACGACCGGTGCCTACCTGGAAAAGGCTCTCAGAAAGGTCTCCACCGTCAAAACCTGCGGCCCCACCATTGCCGATTGGACGATAAGGGCCTGGGATCTGGAATCCATCGCCGACCGGGTCACTCCCCACGATATCGATTTGAAGGAGGGAACGCTTGCGGAGGTCAAAAAGGGCCTGGGAGGCTTTCGGCCGGACTGGCTCCTCTTCGTGGAGAGCGGCGTCTGGTTCGACATGCCCATCCTTCAGGACCCCTCTCTCCCCAAAGCCTGCTATCTCATCGATACCCATCTCTCGCCCGCGGATCATCTCCAGATTGCCAGCCGCTTCGACATCGTTTTTCTGGCTCAGAAGGCCTATGTCGACATCTTCCGCGAACGTCTGGGAAAACCGGTCTTTTGGCTTCCGTTAGCCTGTGATCCGGAGATCCATCGCCCCCATGATGTTCCGGAAGCCTTCGATATTGCGATCTGTACCTCTCCCGGGAAGACTGACAGGCGTTCACGGCGCCTTGCCCGCCTGGGCATCCGCTTCAATGTGGGGGTTCGTCGGCTGTTCTTTGAAGAGATGGCCAGGTTTTTGTCCTCGTCCCGTCTTCTCTTCAACTCGGCCGTCAAGGACGACCTGAACATGAGGGTTTTCGAGAGCCTGGCCATCGGAAAGTGTCTGCTGACCGACTCTGTTCCGGGGCTGGCCGACCTGTTTGTTCCCGATGTCGACTTGGTGGTCTACGAAGATGCCGACCTGGTCGATCGGGTCCGATTCCTTCTTGACCACCCCGAGGTCGCCGATCGCATCGGAGCCCAAGGACGCAAGAAGGTCCTCGCCCATCACACCTACCATCACCGGGCCCGTTCGATCGTCCGGATCCTCTCAGAAGGTGTTTCCTTCAAAACACAAGGAGTCGACCATGTTGCGCATTCTTACGTTTAACTGGCATGAAGGGTATATCTCCCTTTTGGGCAAGCTCCCGGTCACCTTCGACATCGTCGAGAGGAGAAAGGGGGGATACGAACGATGGATGACCGAGTTTCGGCCCTGTCCACGGGGCTCCCGGATCGTCGACTTCAAGACTGCGATGGGCCATCTGGCCCGGGAAGAGTACGACGCCATCATTTGCCACGACATGAGCGATCTGCTGCTCACGCGCAAGTCTCCGATCCCCCAGTTCATGGTCTTTCACAACCGACTCGACACCATGATTGCCTTGGGAAAAAATGCCGTCGATCCCCGGGAGTACAGAAAGGCCCTGTCTGAACTGATGTCCCAGGTGAGCGACCTCACGCCGGTCTTCATCTCCGCCTCGAAGAAAGAGTCCTGGGGATTCGCTGGTCCGGTGATCCTGCCGGGAATCGATCCGGGCGAATGGGGAGGCTATGACGGGTCGCTTGATCGGGCTCTCCGGATCGGGAACTTTATCGAGGAGCGGGACCTGATGTTGGGAGCCACCCTGTCGGGTCAGGTTCTCGACGGGATTCCCCACACCACTTTGGGCTTGAATCCCCGGATACCCGGAGCGCATCCCTCCCGGAATCTTGAGGATCTGAAGGAGCAGATGCGCCACCATCGCCTTCTTCTCCACACGACGGTCGAACCCTGGGAAGACGGATACAACTTCTCCCTTCTCGAGGCCATGGCCACCGGGATGCCGATCGTGGCGCTGACTCACTCCGGCTCGCCCGTGAAGGAGGGCGTCAACGGCTTCCTGGCCGAGCGCGTCGAGGATCTGAAGGAGCATGTGAAGACACTTCTCGGCAATCGGGGGTTGGCCCAGGAGATGGGAGCCGCCTCCCGGGAGATCGTGGCGCGGGAGTTTCCTCTTGATCGTTTCCTGGAAAGCTGGGAGCGGCTCATCAACCAGAAGGTGGCGGTCTGGAAGCCCAAGCAGCTCTATCGGAAGGAACGGGGAGAGGTCATCGACAGAATCCCCGCCGGCGCGAATCGCATCCTCGACATCGGGTGCGGCGCGGGATCCATGGGACGAGGGATCCGGACGCGCTGGGGAAATGTCACCCTGGTGGGTATCGAGAAGGATGCCGCCCGGGGATTTGAGGCCAAGGCCTTCTATGACCGGGTGATTGTGGCCGATGCGGCGACGTGGGAGCCGGACTTCAATGAAGAAAGTTTCGATGCCATCGTCATGGCCGATGTTCTCGAGCATGTGGAAGATCCTGTCAGCCTTTTGAGAAAGTATGTCCCCTATCTTTCTCCTCAAGGCGTTCTTGTCCTCTCGGTTCCGAACATCCGCTATCACGAGATCCTCGGAGGTCTGGCCCAGGGACGCTTCGACTATCAGGAGCAGGGAATCCTCGACCGCAGCCATCTCCGCTTCTTTACCCGCAAGACCCTAGTGGAGCTTCTCGAACAGGCCGGCCTTCAGATCGAAACTCTGGGAGCCAATGTTTCCAGTGAGTTCTCGAAGATGGCCGAGGAGCTCGCCCGTCGGGGAGAGTCGAGGACCGATGTTGACCTTGGCAGTATCGTTCTTCGGGAGCAGTCCCCGGAGGAGATCCGGGATCTTTTTGTCATGCAGTATCTGGTCACAGCCCGGCGACGGGTCTTCGGGATCATCGAGAAGGTCGACGACATGATCGGCTCGGGAATTTCCGACGGGGTGGAGGAGCTCCTCCTCTCGGCTCTGGCGGATCCGGGGCTGACCCGGGAGGAGCGGGGAGAGGTCGAGATCAAACTCGGTGAAATCCTCTCTCGCAAAGGGGATCTCCCGGGAGCACGCCAAGCCTTCGAACGGGCGATTCCCGTGGTTGCCGACGAGCGGGCCTATCAGGGGCGGGCGGTGGTGGCCCTTCTGATGGGGGACTTTGCCGACTCCCTCGCCGACTTCAAGCGGGCCTTTGAAAAAAATCCCCGCTCTCACGCCTCCCTTTCCGGTTTCGGGATGGTGTGTCAGGAGCTTAGAAACTATGAAGAGGCGGTCTACTATTACGACCAGTCCTTGGGGATCGATCTCGATCAGGAAGAAGTCCTGCGGCTTTTGGTGGATGTGGCGCGCGCAATCGGAAGACCCGAGGCGGCGATCGGACGGGTTCGGGAGTTTCTGCTCCGCCATCCATTCAAGAACGGCTTCCGGGCTCTCTATGCCACGCTTCTCGAGGAGTCCGGACAACTCGAAGAGGCCTTTCATATTGCCCGGGAGATCCTCGCGCGGGATCCGAAGAATGGTGTGGCCCTTGGCATTGTCGAACGGGCGGAGTCCGCAGTTCCTGCTCTGGCTGTCAAGGCCTAGCGTCGGAGGTGATCGTGGGAGGGAAGGTTCTGGTCGTTCAGGAGGCTCGGCTTGGAGACCTCATCCAGAGTGGACCCCTGATCGAGAAACTCCAAAAAGAAGGGGGGATCCCAATGCTCCTGGTTCGGCCGGGAGTCGTGGAGGGGGCAAAGGCCTTGGCGCTGGCTTCGGAGATTGTCTCCTGGCCCGATTTTGGAAATCCGGCCGTGACGCTTTCTCTCTTCGAGCGGATTTCGGGGGCCCGGGATTTTGTCCGGAAGATGCGCCGGGAGGGATTGTCCCGGGTCATTGTCCTCAACCACCATGGAACAGGGCTCGCTCTGGCCAAACTTCTGGGGATTCCTGTGTCGGGCTTTGGCCATCTCTTCGATCGGGGGGATGGTACCGTCGAGCCTCTCTCCGGGTGGCCGGCCTATCTGGTGGCCTCCTCCCGGGGCATCCGCGCGCTCAATCGCATCCATCTCTCCGACATGTGGCAGGGATTTGCCGGACCCGGAGCCTTTGCTCCCCGCTCCTCGTCCACTCTCGGGAAAAGGTCCGGACCGACGATGGTGGTTCTGGGAGGGAGAAGTCCCTTCCGGAGGCTGTCTCCAGCGGCACTGGCCCAGCTTGTTGGCGCATTGCTCCGGATCGACGGCTACCCTGTCGTTCTCTCCGGTGGCTCCGAAGACCGGGAATTGGGGGAGGCGCTGGAAAAGGAATGTGGCTCTCGGGTGAAAAATACGGCCGGACTTACCGGTGTCTCCGATCTTGTCTCACTGGTGGCCGAAGCGGGAGTGGTTCTCTCTCCCGATACGGCGACTCTCCATCTGGCCGCATCGTTGGGGGTTCCCACTGTGGGGCTCTTCTTTGCCAGCGCCCTTCCCTTCGAGACCGGAGCCTATAGGGAGGGGGCTCTCTCGGTCGTGTCGGGGATGTCATGCTATCCCTGCGCCGGAGAGGGATCATCCTGTGTGTCGCTTTCCTGCCGGAACGATCCTTCCCCTGATGTCCTGGCCCAGATCGTGGCGGGAATGCGTCGGGGGGAGGCGCCCTCCGGGATTGCCGCCCGACTGTCGGGGTTTCTGACGGGGAGCCAGCTCTTTGTCGCCCGGGAGACTCCCTCGGGGTTGTTGCAGGAGGCCATCACTCCCGTTTCCATCTCAAAGGAGCAAGTCCTGGCAATCCTGTTCCGTCGCTTTGTGATGCGCTATCTCAATCCGGCGGTCCCCCTTCCCACCCTCTCCCAGGAGATGTCCCTCTCGGGCATGGGTCTTGCTAGAGAAGTCGTGCAAGGGAGTCGGGGGACGGGGAGCTCCGCAGGGGGGGAGGGGGCGCTCGAGGATGAGGAAATCGATCCTGTCTGGTTTGTCCGCCTCGAACGGGGCATTGAACTCTATCTGGGTCTCCGGGAACGATCCCTTCACGCGGGCGAGCGGGAACGGATGGTGGAGAGGTTGGCGGTGGACTACCCGGCGATCTGGCCACTTTTGCACTTCCTCGAGCGAGTGGAGGGAGGTCGGGGGGATCTCCCCGGACTTCTTCGCGCCGGAGCGGCCCTTTCCTGGGAGGCCATGAGCGCAGGGCGAATGCTGGGTCGTGGACCGGAGCGGGAGAGCTTCGAGAAGGAGGAGCGTTATGTGGCAGTTCGATGAAAACGTGTTCCGCAACAATCTCGATGCCTTTGGCCAGGGGGCCCTGCGGGAGGTTCTTGTCCGTCCCGACCGAAGCCGGGAACGATGGGAGATCGTCGCCTCCAAGGAAGGATCTCCCACCCTTCTCTGGGATGGGGCGAGTCTCCACAGCCGATACGATCCTGTGGCGGAGGGCGGGCGATGGGCCGAGGAGATTGTCGGAAAGCTGCCCGAGGATGCCCGGGGAATCCTGGTCCTGGGGCTGGGGCTCGGATACCATGTCGAGGCGCTGCTTGCCCGGACCACCCTCCCCGTTGTTGTTTTTGAGCCCTCTCCCGATATCCTTCGGGCCTCTTTCCGCCTTCTTCCCTGGTACAGACGGTCGGGGCAGCTTCGATTTTTTACTGATCCGGGAAACCTTCGGGGTCAGGTGGAAGGGTGTTTTCTGGCTTCCCATGCTCCGTCGCAAAAAGTTCGCCCCGATGCCTACCGGTCGGTCAAAAATCTTGCGGTAGCTCTCGCCGGAGCGTCCGACTACTCTCTGCGCGTGCTGGTCGTCTCTCCTGTTTCGGGAGGCTCCTACCCCATCGCCCACGGGGTGGTTCGGGCCCTCTCCGGAATGGGGCACCGCGTCTCCCTCTTTGATGCCGGCGACTTTGCCGACTCTCTTCGGGCCATTGGTTCCCAAAGCCGGATCGACATGCATCGGGCCCAGCTTCGGGGGCTCTTCCAGAACTTCATGGCCGAGATGATCCTCGCCCGCGTCTATCAGGAGAAGCCCGATCTTATCGTGGGACTTGCCCAGTCGCCTCTCTCCACCGAGCTTCTCGAACGGCTTCGCGGGATGAACATCCCCGTGGCCTACTGGTTTGTCGAGGACTTCCGGATTGCCACCTATTGGGAAAGGGTGGCCCCGCTGGTCACCTCCTTTGCGGTGATCCAGAAAGGGGAGTGGCTTCCCCGGCTGGAGGCCCGCGGACTTACCAACGTTCTCTATCTCCCCACGGCTGCAGATCGGACGATCTTTCGGCCCGAGCCCACAGAAGGGGAAGATCCGGTAAGGTTCTCGGCTCCGCTGGCCTTTATGGGAGCTGGGTACTACAACCGTCAGCACTTTCTCCGCCATCTTGCGGATCTGGGGCTGGGAATCTGGGGGGCCGACTGGGAGAGCACCGATCCTCTGGGCCCCTATCTTCGATCCCCCGGGCGACGGATCGATCCCGGCGAAGCGGCCCAAATCTATAGAAACTCCATGGTGAACCTGAATCTCCACTCCTCGGTCTATCACAGGGGGGTCAATCCCGACGGGGATTTTGTCAACCCCCGCACCTTTGAAATTGCCGCCTGCGGAGGTTTTCAGCTGGTTGACCGAAGGTCGCATCTCCCCGAGCTCCTTGTCCCCGAGGAGGAGGTGGCCGTTTTTGAGGATGAAGAGAGCTGTCGCAAACTGGTGCGACACTACCAGTCCAACCCGGCGGAGCGGGCGGCCATAGCCCAGGCGGGACTCAGGCGAACCCTCCGTGATCACACCCTCGAACGTCGGATGGAGATGTGGCTGGACCATCTCTACGCCCAGGGATTTCGTCCGAAAGGGGCGGAATTTCCGGGCCGCCAGAGTGTGCCGGAGCTTGTCGCGGAGGCCGAGGGGGATCCTGAGCTTTCCGCTTTTTTCGATAGGTTCAGATGCTTCGGCTCGGTGGACCTCGATGACCTGGAACGAGGAATTCGACCGCAGGAATCTCCCCTCTCCGAGACGGAGGCGGCGGTGCTTCTTCTGCGGGAGTTTGCCCGGGAGGTCGAGGCATGAGCGCAAAGAAGGAGGACCACTCCCCATTTCAACATAAGACAAGAGAGGGAATGCGGATTCTCATCATTGCCATGACACGCATGGGAGACCTCTTCCAGATGGCTCCCATGGTGGCCTCTCTCCGGGAGCGACATAAAGGGTGTCGTATCGCGCTGGTGGCCTACCGGGAGTTCGGAGAGGCGGCCGCCGGCTTGGCCCTTTTTGATGAGCTCTATCTCGTCGATGCCCTGGCCCTTCGAAAGATGATTTTCGACGACACGGTGTCCTTTCGGGACAAGATCCGGAAGGTCAAGGAGATGAGCGCAAAATGGAGCGGGGCCGCCGTCGACCTTTTGATCAATCTGACTCCGAACCGGATCGGTGCGGTCCTGGGATATCTTGTCGGAGCCCGGGAGGTCCGGGGGGTGACGCTGACCCGGGACGGATTTCGTGCCTTTCTCGATCCCGCCATCGCATACTTTGGGCAGATGGTCCAGAATCGCCTTTACAACGACACCAACCTTGTCGACCTCTTCCTTCGGGTAGGACAGGTTCCTCCACCACAGAGGCTGGTTCTCGAGGAAAAGATGGGAGCGCAGGACTCCGGTCTCCTCCCGGAAGGGCGAACCTGGGTCGCCGTTCAGACCGGCGCCTCGGTGGAGATCAAGCGCTGGCCTGAGCATGCCTTTGTGCGAATGATTGCCCACCTTCTCTCCCGGGAGCCCGATTGGGGGGTCGTCCTGATCGGGGCGGGAGCGGAGGAGGTTTCCCGAAACCGGCGAATTGTGGCGGCTCTCGAAGACCGTTGGTCCGCGGGACGGATCCTGAATCTTACGGGTCAGACAAGCGTGTCGGATCTGGCGGGAGTCCTTCGCCGAGTGGCCCGCCTTGTTTCGAACGATACCGGAGTGATGCATGTGGCAGCGGCGATGGGAACGCCTGTCGTCGCCCTTTCATTTGCCAATCTTTACTACCACGAGACAGCTCCCTATGGCGAGGGCCATGTGGCGATCCAAAGCCGAAGGCCCTGCGCTCCATGCGGTCTCGATGCCGTCTGCCTGAATCCTCTCTGTCGCCAAGAGATCGATCCGGAGTGGGTGGCCCGCCTGGTGGCAGCCTTGGGGGTCGGAGAAAGGAGTGGCTTGGGAGGGGAGGGGAGCGAAGAACGCCTGAAGGCTCAGCGAGAGTCTCTTCTGTCCTTCCTTTCCGAAAGTCCTCCCGGCCCGCAGATCCTTGTGGCCCGTTCGGAGTTCGACGGTCGCCATCGACTCCTGTATCGTCCTCTCACGCGCTACCCGATGGGGGTTGAAGATCTCTTTCGGGCCCTCTATCGCCAGATTTGGTCCATGGAGACCGGTGCCCTCGTCGACTGGGAGGGGCAGAGGCGGATCCTGCTCGAGGACTTTGATCCCTCGGGGCTTCCCCGGTCTGCCTGGGAGGCGGTTCGCCTCCAGGCCCTTGAGCTTGGGGGGATGTTCCGGGAGGGGGAGAGTCTCTGCTTCTCCATCTCTCAGGCCCTGTCGGAAGGGGAGATCGGGGAGGCGGGCAAGGAGGCCCTTTCCCGGACGGCTTCCTCCCTTGAGGAGCTTGACCAAAAAATTCGCGAAAAGGGCTGGGTGGCTCCTCCGCTGGGGCCGGTGACCACCCTTTTCGGAATCGAGAAGGAGGCCGTGGCCATCGATGACCCCCTCCGTCTCCTGGAAATGGTTGAATCGATCGGGAAGGTCTATCGCCAAGGTGTCCTTCGGGTCGACCGACTGATTCGTCTGGCCGACCGCTGGTTTTCGGAAAATGCCTCTCCCGTGGAAAAAAGAGAGCAGGACGTCAAGTCCAAGGGGCTTCGCCCAATGGCGGAGCGAGCCTTGCATGGTTAACCCCGGCAAGCACGCCGATAAAAAGGAGTCAGGGATGGAAGAGACAAGACAGCCAAAAAATGGTCAGATTCTGATGGACGGAAATCCGGTCTCCTGGGATTGGAACGAGGGAGAGTCCTTGGCCGATGTCCTCGACAGGGTCATCGGAGAAATGTCCAAGGAGCGGACAATCGTGGCGGTGAAGCTCGATGGGAGTCCCGCCGGTCGCGCCCAGGTTGCCGCTTGCGCCGGAGGGGATTTTCTCCTCGAGATTGAAACGGAGGCGCTCTCGCTTCTTCTTGAGGAGGTGCTATCCGACCTCACCCATCACATCGACAGCCTCCTGGTGGTTTTTGGAGAAATCGGTGCCAATCTCCGTCGGGGAAGCCTGGCAGCCGTCTTTGGGTCTGCCGAAAGACAGGAGGAGACAGGCGGTGTCTACATGCAGGGGCTTGAAGGAATCGTGGCGACACAGGTTCTTGTCGAAGAGGTTGGCCGTATCGAGCGCCAGGCGGGCCACGACACCTTCCGTCTTTCCTTTATCGAGGAAAATGATCGTATCGACTCGATTCTTTCAGCCATGCTCGGTGCCCAGGAAAATCAGGACTGGATTCTTCTTGCCGACCTCGTGGAGTATGAGATCCTTCCCATCCTCCAGAGAGGCCGGGGAAAGGCGGCAGAGGCCTTGGCCGGGCAGGTCGAGGTTCTTCGTGAAGAAAATCGGGTTGTTGCCTAGCTGCCATGCTATTTAAATCCTAATGAGGGCAACTTTTTCCTCTTTCCCTTGACGGAGGTCATATTCGTGATAGAATAATGGTGAGTTAATAGGGACGTGCGAAGTCTGTTTGTGGTATCAGGAGGTTCCTGATGAGCATCTCGCCGCTAGGGAGTCCGGAAATCCTGGCAGGTCAGGGTGGAGGGTCATATGGACCCCTCTCTGCCGCTGCCACGATTGCGCCTTTGCGACCGGCGGTTGAGGGAGTCTCTGGCTCCTCAACGGGGGATCTTTTGCAAGTGCCACTTCTCGCCAACCCCAAGCCCTCGCGGTCCCCGCTCTCTGTCCTGTCAAGCGTCTCTCCCCTGCCTCAAGGGTCACGTTCCCCGCACCTGAACACGGAAACCACCTCTGATTCAGGGGTCGTTTCACGGGTCCTTGCCGGCATTGATGCCGTTGGCTCCACCCCGGCCGAGGTCTCCGTCTACTCCCAGCCGATGGGGCGGAGTATCGTGACCGATGTGGTTGTCCACCAGACCGACCAGGGGGATGGCACAAAGAAGATCGGAAACCACTGGCAGAGCGCTCCCGCTCCGTCTCCTCCCGTCTCTGACGGGATCGGAAATGCCGGATTGCGGGTGGGCGCGTATGAAGAGAGTCGAAATGCCGCCCGGGAGGCCTACATGATGTTTCAGGGAATGAAGCTGAATCAGACCGCCTGAAACTGCAAGCCTATACAGGGCCGGTCTCGATGGGGCTGGCAGTAAGAGTGGTTCATGAATGATTTCGTGAGGGGTCGATGGCCTTCGGTGTGAACAATGTGACAAACCTCGACCAGCCTGTGGGTCGGGTTGAGCCTCGTTCCCGTGTCGAGGAGAGAGCTGCGGTCCAGAAGCGTGAGGAGGCTTCTCGTCACGATGAGGAGCGAGCCCGTGCCCGCGAGGAAACAACACAAAAGGAGGAGTCTGCTCGGGCAACTCCCAGACGTCAGGTCGATTTTTTTGCCTGAAGAATCCAGTCCCCCTTCAGGAGATTCCCTTTCTCATCCTCCCCTGAATGTGGAGGACCGGCTTCCCCTCCTTTTTCTCCCCGACAACAACAATGACGGCCCGTCTCTTCCCATCGCCTCCCCAGCATTCAGGAGACGTCCCCTTATCGCCTTTCCTCGCGCCGCGTCTCTGCCTGAATCCGAGGTTCCATGGATCGGTCTCTTTCAATCCCTCGACATGCGGCTTGGCCGTATCCTTGACAGCCTGGGCCGTCTTTCCCGTGGTGAGCCGATTCTGCTTCCCGAGGTCCTTCCTGTAAGGCTCTCCGAAGCCGCCGCCACCTTTCCCTCCCGTCTCTCTCCCGCGCCAGGGACCTTCGGCCGCCTCCTTTTGGAGCTTCCCACTCTTCCGGTCTTCGAGATCGACTCTCCTGTGACGGTGGTGTCCTGCCAGCCCCAATCGCCCGGAGAAAACCTCGTCACGACCCTCTGGAAGGGGCTCGAAGGAGAAATGCGGGAAAATCTCCTGCAATACCTGATTCTTCGCCAGCGGGAGATCCTGGCCTTTCGATCCCACGTCACGCCTTTCTGATCTTTTTCGCTTCGCGTGTTTTTCGATTTGTCAGAACACTCCCTTGAGTCTTCCCCCGCCAGCCAATGAGAGTCTGCGTTTTGTCGGTTCCTTCCGTCAGATGACGAAGGAGAGGCCAGCATTCTGAATCTTAAGGGATGAGGCCTCCGCTGTGCCGCTTCTCGTGGCGGTCACGAACAATAACCTCGTCGCCCGGGGAGAGGGGACCCATGACTTGGGTGTGAATTCCGTCGGTGGCTCCGACAGTGACGGGAACGGGGGCGATTGACCATGACGATGCGTCTTTTTTGAGAAGAAAAAGATAGGTGACGTTCTTGGCCCGGAGAACTGTCTTGTCCTTCAGGTCGCGGGAGGGCGGGCGGTAGACGAGGGCTTCGTTGGGAACGATCAGGGCATCGGGAATCTCTCCCGTATGGATCGTGACGGTGGCGGTCATCCCGGGCTTAAGGGCCGTGTCGGGGTTGGGGACGGTGGACAGGACATCGTAGGTCACGACATGGGAGACTGTCCGGGGATGGTCCCGGACCACGGTCACCGAGCCTGTGAAGAGCCGTTCGGGGTAGGCCGNNCGGGACACGAAAGGTCACGGCCTGTCCCGGACGAATGGATCCGATATCGGCTTCGGAGACCCGGGTGTCGAGTCGCATCATGCGAAGATCATGGGCGATGGTGAAGAGACGGGGGGTCTTGAAGGCCGAAGTCACTGTCTGTCCGATCTGGACCTTGCGGGAGATGACCACGCCGTCGATGGGGGAGCGGATGGTTGTGTAGGAAAGATCTGTTTTGGCGAGGTTCAGTGCTGCTTCCAGCTGCCGTTTCGACGCGGCATCCATCATGAGCTGCGCCTGGTCCGAGTCATAGGTGCTCCGGGCAATGATGTGGTGGGCAAGAAGATCCTTGTCCCGGGAGAGCTGGATCCGGTCGAGAGCGATCTTTGTCGAGATCTTGGAGAGATTGGATTCGGCCTGGGCGACCTGGGCCTGGTAGATGGCTGGATCAATCTGGGCGAGAACCTCTCCCTTCCTGACATGAGAGTTGAAGTCGACGTTGATCTTCATGATGATGCCGCTGACCTGGGCCCCGACATGAACGGTGTTCAGGGCCTTGAGGCGTCCCGTGGCCGTTACCGTTTTTTTGAGAACGCCGCGGATGACCGTTCGTGTGACAAAGGGGGGCGTCTTGTCGGGATGGCGGTGTCGAAGGAAGAGGAGGCTGGCCACTGCAAGGAGGCTCAAGAGAATCCAGACAACAGGTTTTTTCAGAACGGACATCAACGATTGTCTCCAGATCTATGATTCATAAGCCAGAGGGTCAGAAAAGGGTCTCTGACCTTAGTATACCGGGAATGGGAGCCATGCATTCGTATCATTCATACCGTAAGGCCTCCATCGGGTCGAGTCGGGAGGCCCGCCAGGCGGGATAGAGGCCGAACAGGATGCCCAGGAGCGTGGCTCCTGCCACTGTCAGGAGAAGGCCTTCCCAGGGAATGGGAGTGGGCCATCCGACGGCCAGATGGATCCCGGCAAGAAAAAGAACGCCTCCCGCGCCTCCTGCCATGGCCCCAAAAAAAGAGAGGGCGGCGGCTTCGGAGAGAAACTGGACAAGAATGTCCCGGGGACGGGCTCCTATTGCCATCCGTATCCCGATTTCCCTGGTTCGTTCCCGGACCGAGACCAGCATGATGTTCAGGATGCCGACACCCCCCACGATCAGGGAGATGGAGGCGATAAGGGCCAGAAGGACGGTCAGGATAAGGGAGAGGCGTCCGGCCGTTTTTGCAATGTCGCTCATGGCCTGGATCTCGAAGTCGGGCCGCCCGTCGGGGGGGATGTGATGGCGAAGACGGAGGATTCCGTCGATTTCCCGTCGTGCGGCTCCGATACGGTCGGGAGATGTGGCCGCGGCAAGGATGACTCCGACATAGGTGACTCCCATGATCTGGCTTTGAAGGGTGGTCAGGGGAACGACCACCATGTCGTCCTGGTTCATCCCCATGGGGGATTGCCCCTTGGAGGAGAGGATCCCGATGACCCGGAAGGGGGCATGGTTGATCTGGATGAACTTTCCGATGGGGTCGGAGAGTCCGAAGAGTCGGGAGGCCACAATGCGTCCGAGAACGGCGACCCTGGCCATTCCGCGCTCCTCCTGGTCTCCGAAGAATCCCCCCCGCGCCAGGCGCCAGTCTCTGACGGGAAGATAGCTGGGCTCCGCGCCCAGGATGACCGTCGACCAGTTGGCATGGGGGCTTTGGACCTGAGCGGCGGTACGCAGGGCGCCCGAGGCGTTCCAGATGTCGGGACATTGGCTCCGGATGGCCCGAGCGTCCTCCGCTGTCAACGTGGTGTCAGTCCCCCCTCCGACCTGGGCTCCGGAGTCGGTGACGCTTCCCGGGATTACCACGAGAAGGTTCGGTCCCAGATTCGCAATGCTTTGCAGTACGAGAGCCTTGGCGCCCGAGGCGATGCCGGTGAGGACCACAACCGAAAGAACGCCAATAAGGATCCCAAGCGAGGTCAGAATCGACCGGTAGGGGTTTTTGAGAAGGGAGCGGATCCCCAGGAGCACAAGTGTCACGGAGGGCCTTCCAGTCTTCCATCCCGGACACGAACGGTGCGGCTCAGGTGTTGCGCAATTTCCATATCGTGAGTCACCAGGACAAGCGTTGTCTTGAATCGATCGCGGAGGGAGAGCAGAAGGTCAAGAATGGTGGCCGCGGAGCGGCTGTCGAGATTGCCGGTAGGCTCGTCTGCAAGCATCAGGCCCGGAGAGCCGGCCATGGCCCGGGCGATGGCGACTCGCTGTTGTTGCCCCCCCGATAGCTGGGAGGAGGTGTGTTGCTCCCGATCACCCATGCCGACGGAGGCCAGGAGTTCCCGGGCACGGTCCTGCCGCTCCCGAGCGGGCATTCCCCGGTAAAGAAGAGGCATCTCAACATTTTCGAGGGCCGAGGTCCGGGGGATCAGCTGGAAGTTCTGGAAGACGAATCCGATGGAGCGATTGCGAAGGACAGCTCGCTCGGTGGGGGGAAGAGAATCGACCCGCCGGTCTCCGAAGTAAAGCTCGCCACTCGTGGGTCGGTCGAGGAGTCCCATGAGGTGGAGGAGTGTGGATTTCCCCGATCCAGAGCTTCCAACGATCGCGACGGATTCCCCCCCTCTGATGGACAGGGAAATTCCCCGTAGGGCCGGGAGGTCTTCTCCAGAAACGGAATAGATCTTGGTGACGGCCTCGAGCCGGAGAGAGATCCCGGGGCCGTCGCTGTTTATCATGGGCGGGGCGGTTCCGTTTTAGCGGGTTTTTTTAACGAGATGGCTTTTTTTCGAGTTGTAAAGGCGGATGGACTCCTCGATCACCTTTTTGGCCTCGGCATTGCCGAGAACATCACTGACGGTCACCTGCTTGTTCTCGAGGGTCTTGTAGTCCTTGAGGAACTGGGTGAGCTCGCGGACGCGGTGGGGAATGATGTCTTCGATATGCCGGTACTGACCCCACTCCGGATCTTTGATGAGGACGGCGACAATCTTGTCATCCTTTTCTCCCCCGTCTTCCATATTGATCAGGCCGATGGGCCGAATGGTGACGATTGAGTTGGACTGGAGAGGTTCCGATGAGAGCACAAAGACGTCGAGGGGATCGTTATCCTCGCAGTAGGTTTGGGGGATGAGGCCATAGTTGGCCGGATAATAGACGGCACTGTGAAGGATCCGGTCCACGCGGATGAGGCCGGTCTCCTTGTCGAGCTCGTACTTGACGCGGGAGCGGGCGGGGATTTCGATAAGGGCCTGAATTTCGTGGGGGGCGTTATCGCCTAGGGACAGGTCGTGCCAGGGATTAAACATGCAGTCCTCCGATGTTGGCTGCGGATGGGGTCAAAAATCTCGACAAGGGGTCATGGTCCGATGGAAAAAGTATAGCACTCTCGCCCGAGACGGGGAAAGGGGCAGACGGAGAGAAGTAAAATCTTCATCCAATGAGCATTGCAAGGATAGGTTCAAGGCTTTATGGTTGTATTTTCAAGGCTGTCGTGGAGCCATGAAGTCGAAATCGGAATGTCCCCAAGATTAAAAAGCTGGTGCCGGCGACCTTTGTGCTGGAGGGAATTTCCGGTCGGCTTCACCTGTTCCCTGTTCTCGGGTATAATTTCATATGAAACAACATGATGAAATCATGATTCGGTCAATGCCTTCGCCGCGATGGTGTTCAAGAGGCTCTCCCTGACTTCTGGAGACTCCCTTCAATGAGAGGAGTCTTCCCAAAAGGCGGGGTTCATTATGGATGTTGAGGATAGGTTTGAGAGGAGTCATTCATGATCAAAGCTTTCGGTTATGCCGCCCAGGCTCCAAAATCCCCCCTTGCCCCCTATGAATTCACGCGTCGGGATCCGGGGCCGGGAGATGTTGTGATCGAGATTCTCTATGCAGGCATCTGTCACTCCGACATCCATCAGGTTCGGGATGAATGGGGAGGAGCCACCTTTCCAATGGTCCCAGGCCATGAGATTGCCGGAAGGGTCACCGCCGTGGGCTCTGCCGTGACCCGATTTGCCCCGGGGGACCTGGCCGGGGTCGGATGCATGGTTGACTCGTGTCATGGCTGTCCCTCCTGTCGTGAGGGCTTAGAGCAATTCTGTGACCATGGCCCCGTATGGACTTACAATTCAGTGGAGAGAGACGGGAAAACCCGAACCCAGGGGGGATACTCCAACGTCATTGTCGTCCGGGAAGACTTTGCACTGAAGCTTCCGAAGGGACTCCCCCTTTCTCATGTAGCCCCTCTCCTTTGCGCAGGAATTACAACCTATTCCCCCCTCTCCCGTTTCGGGGCAGGGCCCGGGCAGGAGGTGGGAGTCGTAGGTCTAGGGGGTCTGGGACACATGGCCATTAAGTTTGCCCGGGCGATGGGAGCCCGCGTCTCCGTTTTCAGCACCTCTCCGGCCAAGGAAAAGGATGCCGCCAACCTTGGCGCCCACGATTTTGTCCTGACCCGAAAGGATGGATGGGGAGCTGGCGTTGCGGGCCGCTTCGACCTTATCCTTGACGCCGTTTCCGGCGATCACGACTTGGGGCCCTATCTGGGGACTCTCCGCCGTGATGGGAATCTGGTTCTCCTTGGGGCTCCGGAGAAGCCTCTTTCTGTCCACTCCTTCATGCTCATTTCCCGTCGCCGGAATCTTACGGCCTCTCTCATCGGAGGGATCCGGGAAACCCAGGAGATGCTTGACTACTGCGGGGAGCACGGGATTGTTTCGGACGTGGAGGTCATTCCGGTGGAGAAGGTTAACGAGGCCTATGAAAGGACCCTGGCCGGAGATGTCCGGTACCGTTTTGTCATCGATGGAGCGACGATCAAGCGATAGAGACGCACGAATAAGAAAATGAAGGCCGCTGATGGGGGCAGCCTCCATGGCGCACGACAGCCACACTGGAAGTCTTGAGGAGGAAAAATGGGAGAATGGATTGAACGAGGGTTGGCATTTAAGGAGTTTCCTGCTGGGGAGAAGAAGGTTCCCGGAATCATTCTTTTGATGGAGGCCTACGGAGTCAACGAGCATTTTCGTCGTCTGGCCGCCAGACTAGCGGGGTGGGGCTATGCAGTTCTCGTTCCCGACCTCTATCGACGCTTTCCCGAAGAGCGGCGTGTCGTCGCCTATTCCGATCGGGAGACCGCCATGGGAAATCTTTCCCGACTGAAGGACGAGGAGGCCAAGGAGGATATTTCGCGATGCCTCGACATTCTCAGGAATGATCCCCGTGTCGATCGTGATCGGATTGGTGTGGTGGGTTTCTGCATGGGAGGACGATTGGCCTTTCTTTCGGCAGGATGGTTTGGGGAGAAGATCAAGGCGGCCGTGCCGTTCTATGGAGGGGGAATCGGTGCCCCCAAGGGGTTCTTTCCTGGGCATACGGAGGTGCCCCTCTCGCTGGTTCCGGGAATTCGGGCGGACCTTCTGCTCCTCTATGGGGGGAAGGATGACTTTATCCCTGAAGAGGAACGCAATGCTGTGGCCAAGGCGCTCTCCGCTGCCAACCGTTCTTTCCGAATGGAGACATTTCCAGATGCCGGCCACGGATTCTTCTGTGAAGATCGTCCTTCCTACCACAAAGAGTCGGCAGACCGCTCGGAAATTCTCCTTCGGGAATTCCTTGACCGCCATCTCAAGTCCGCTCCTTCACGAAACGGATAAGGTGTCCGATAAGTTAAAAGAAGGCAAAGAAAACATTGCCTCCCGGGTCGGAATTTTTCCGGGGGGTGAGGGAAGCTTATTCCGGGGGATCTGTCGCTATGGCTGAAAATATTCTGTCCCAGGATGAGGTCAATGCCCTGTTGAGGGGAATTGTCGAGGGGGACGTTGAGACCAGCAAGCCGGAGGTTACAGAAGAGGCAGGCAAGAAAACCCGTGAGTACAACCTCGCAAGTCAGGAACGGGTCATCCGGGGACGGATGCCAACCCTCGAAATTGTCAACGAGCGGTTTGCCCGTTTTTTTCAGATCACCCTCTCCTCCACCCTTAGAAAGGCTGTGGAGTTTTCCCCCGTCTCCACGGAGATGATCAAGTTTGGGGAGTTCATCAAGAAAATCCCTCTCCCGTCGAACATCAACATTCTTCGCCTCGAACCGATGAAACGCAACTTTCTTCTCATCATCGATGCCCGAATGGTCTATCTTTTGGTGGATCATCTTTTCGGAGGGGTGGGGCGAGGACATGTCAAGGTTGAGGGTCGGGACTTTTCCCCTATTGAAAACAGGATCACCCGGAACATTCTCAACCAGGCCATCGGGGACTTTGAAAAAGCGTGGGCTCCGGTCCACCATATTGGGGTTTCCTACATCCGCTCGGAAATCAATCCGCAATTTTCTGCCATCGTGAGCCCCACCGAAATGGTGATTGCCTTGACCTATAGGCTCGATATCGACGGCCAGGGCCGACCTGTTTACATATGTATTCCTTATTCCACGATCGAGCCGATCAAGGAGAAGCTCTATACCGGCTTCCAGAGCGACCAGTACGAAGTCGACCACCGCTGGATCCTTCGTCTGCGACAACAGATTGACAGTGTTCCGATCAAGATTGTTGCCGAACTCGGAACGACGAAGGCGCGTCTCTCCGAAGTCTTGGCCTGGAAGCCCGGAGACATGATCACTCTTGACCAGTATGTGGATGATCCGATCAAGATTACCGTGGAGAAGGCCCTCCGCTTCAAGGCTCGTCCAGGAGTCTACCGTTCTTCGCGGGCGGTGAGGATAGAGGAGCGGGTTTTTCCGGATCTGACCGACGTCAAGCGAGGGGATGAAGAAGAGGAGGGATAAGTTCCGCGACCGGTTCTTGCGGTTCTCTCGGGGTGAAAGGTCGGTAAGAAAAGGTCGGTAAGATATGGTGCGCCCGGCTGGAATCGAACCAGCGACCCACAGCTTAGAAGGCTGTTGCTCTATCCGACTGAGCTACGAGCGCGTGAGATAAAAAAGAGAAAAAGGGACGAGAGAGATTCGAAAGGGAATCTCCATTCGCCCCCTTATTTTTAGGAGAGCTTGGCGGAAGATCAGTGGCACATGACAAAGCTGAATGCATGTCGAACGGGATGAACCATGTCGTGGACCATGGGAAGTGGGGCAAAAAGAAGCAAGTAAAGGGTCACAGGAATCCACACAAAGGCTCCCACGACGATTGCCAGTTCTTTCCACTTCGTGCCCTTGGCCAGAACATCCGTTCCGGTGGCAATCTCTTCTCGTTTCATCAGATCCACTCGATGCATTGATCATCTCCCTTTCATCTGCCTTATCAACGTTCAGCCACTACCCATGCCATCAATTTGACGGTCAGGAGCTCTTGTTCATTCCCCATGATCCCATCTCGACCGGTTCGCCGTCTTGGCAGCCTCTGTCAAGAGGCGTTGAGTCCTTTGACTCAATCGGGACAACATGACCTCTCGAAATCAAGTAATTCTCCACTTCTTCACCGCTCACATCCGCAAGCATCACTCCATCGATTTCGACGCAGGGAGACAGTCGTTGGCCAGACTTCCGAACCATTTCGCTGTAGGCTTCGGGGTCACCAATGATGTTGATGTCATTGTAGGGAAGGGAGTACTTGGTGAAGACTGCTCGAACACCCCGGCTCCATCCGCAGCTTGGCTTAAGATAGGCATTGATCGTGATATTTTTACTGTTTTCCATGATATCCTCCGAGAAAATCCGTGTGTAACCTATCATGCAAAATGCTTGAAACAGAATGTTATTGTATCCGAAGAGAGCCAGTGGCTTCAAGGTCAGCAAGAAGGTGAGGAAGCCGGATTCCAAAAGGCCACCGAGCGAAGGGATAAGGAGCCGTATCGGAACATATCGACCGGAAAGGTCACATGAAATCCCTCACCTGCCGCTCCCATAGCCACGAATAGAGGGGCAAAGTGCTCAATGGTCGGATGGGAGAGGGAGGCATTTGGAGCTTCCTTCCGGAAGTTGAGAAGCGCGGATATGTCGGAGGATTCAAGTTTTTGGACGACCCACTGGTCAAACTCCTCTGCCCAGGGGGCCGTCGCGTGATTCTCGCCGGCGGCAAGGGCTCCCAAGTTGTGGGTAAGTCCACCGCTGCCAATGACAAGAATCCCCTCGTCTCGCAGGGGGAAAAGGGCCTGGCCGAGGGAATGAAGACGGCCGGGATCCGTCCCCGGAAGAGAGAGCCCAAGAACCGGAATGTCAGCCTCCGGGCGAAGTCCGAGCAGTGGCACCCACATTCCGTGATCGAGGCCGCGTGATGGTGCGGGAGTGATCGGTCCGATCCCCGGGAGCTTTTGTAAAATCGGGAGGAGATCCGCCCCGGGAGGGGCAGGATAACGAACGCGATAGAGTCTTTCAGGGAAGCCCCAAAAATCATAAATCAGTGAGGAAGGGAGAAGGGGGCCTGCAAAAAGCCCTCTCTCGACCCAGTGGGCAGAGAGGATGATGATGCCGCGGATATCTCCCAGTTTCTCTCCCAAGTTTTGAAGGGATGTCATCCACTCTTCGTCTTCGGTGGAGCTGGGTGCTCCGTGGGAGACGAAAAGCGATTGCAGCCTGCTCATTGGTCACTCCCTTCGAGCCAGGCTTCAAGGGCGAGCAGAGTCATTCCAAAATCGGCAACGCATGCATTTTTATCGGGGACGTTGTCGGAAAGGGCCATTCTGAGAACGTCCGGCGTCAGAAATGGGCGGGGGAGAAGAAGCTTCTGTAACACGGCCGATGCCATCATGATGGCAACAGGTGCTCCGAGAATGGGGGATTTGAGGTGACAAGAGTTTTTTAGTGTCTCCATCATCTGCCGGTAGGTGTAGATACGGGGACCCCCGGCTTCATAAATTTTGCCCAGGGTCTCCGCCCGCTCTGCAATCATCACGCACAGTCTTGCCAGATCTCCTGCGAAAATGGGCTGGACCCGAGCTGTCCCCGGTCCGATCATGGGGAGGACATGGACGAGTCGGGCTATGTCCAGAAATTGATTGATTGACCGATCCCCCTTTCCGAAGACCAGGGAGGGGCGCACGATGGTATAGGGAAGGAGGCTGTTGCGGAGGGCCTCCTCCCCTCGGGCCTTTGTTCGATGATAGGCACTGGGCGCGTTGGGCGCGGTTCCTACGGCGCTGATGTGCACAATTCTCCTCAGGGACCGCTGGTCCACGGCGGACAATGTATTGACGACACCCTGATGATGAACCATCTCGTAAGATTGCTCCCGAGTTTCTGCAAGGATTCCTGGGAGGTACCAGACGACATTGGCGCGAGACAGTCCTTCCTTCATTCCCATTCCTGAGACTGCATCTATCGGATAAAATTCTGTTTCCGGGGGGAGAGAGTCGGGATGCTTTCTTGCAAGGAGGCGGACACGAGCTTTTCCTGTATTTCTGAGGGCATCGGCCAGATATCGTCCAACAAATCCCGTACCTCCGATAACGGCATGGATTTCCTGAGTGGCGTCATTCATGACCAACTTCCTCCTTCCGATAATGGTGACCCGATCCCCCGGCAACGGTGTGTTCGAGTCAAATGAAGACAATGGAGGAGCCTTAGGCGGTGGCTCCGGTGACATTGATCCGAGAGAGAATTCCGCGAGCTTTATTCAATGCTGACTGAAAAAGGGCGAGGTCTGTCTCCCGGTTCCACCACCCGAGAGAGAGCACAATGGATCCTTGTGCCTGTCGTGCGGGGTAGCCAAGCGCGGTCAAAACATGGGAAACAGTCAGGGATTGAGACGAACAGCTGGCTCCGGTTCCGACTTCCACCCCATCACGGTCGAGCAATGAAAGGAGGGCTTGACCGTCAACTTCAGGGACTAGGATGTTCAGAATTCCTGGGCGTCTAGGGGCATGAAGAGCCACAATTTTCACATCCGAATGCTCCTTTTGGATGGCTGATAGAAAGAGGTGGTCCAGGTGTTCAAGCCGCTGGCGATCTGTTGAGAGGGATTCTTTTTCCTGTCGGAGGGCTTGGGCAAATCCTGCAGCGAGGAAGACCGGTTGGCTCCCTGCACGACGTCCGTCTTCTTGGGCCCCTCCCATAAGCCAGGGGTTGATCCGGATCCCCCGGCGAAGAAGAAGCGCTGCGATCCCTGCCGGACCTCCAGCAGCGGCTGAGGATACAGACATCAGGTCGGGTCCATCACTTTGCAGGGAGAGACTCTCCCATCCCTGGGTTGCCGAAGAGTCACTGTGGAGAATTCCGCCTCTTTCCCTTACGATTCCGGCGACCTCCTTCAGGGGCTGGAGGAGGCCGGTTTCAGGATTCACCCGTTGCAGGGAGACCAGTGTTCTCGCTCCCGGCCATTTTCTTTTGAGGGCGTCGGTATCGACCGTCCCTTGAGGAGTCAGCGTGAGAAGCCCCATTTTTGCGCCCGTCTCCCGGGAAAGGGCTTCTGCACTTCGGAGGATGGAGCTATGTTCGAGCGGGGAAACCAAAACATGATCCGGTGAATTGTTTCCTGGAAAACGGACTCCCCGTATGCCCCAAACATTGGCTTCCGTTACGGAGGAGACAAAAATTACTTCTTCCGGTCGGCAATCTGCATACCGTGCGACTTCTTCCCGATATCCGTCGAGGCGATCCGCTTTGCTAAGCCCCCTTCGGGTTCGGGCGGTAGGAACAATGGGATCTTCGAGCTCTTTTTCTATTGCTTCCCGGACCCCCGGTCGAAAAAACGGCATTGTGTCGATATGAAGATGGATCATCCTACGTTCCTTAATTTTGTTTAGTTTTTCGGGCCTCATCCTTGTGGAGGATTGGCGAGCCTGTTTTCAAAAATCCTTAAAGACGCCGAATTCCTTCTGTCTTTTTCTCTCCGGGTTCCTGTCAGCCATCGTTCTATGATAGCATGATGAGAATCAGACGGCTCCCTTTGAAACAGGAGGCAGCCACATCGTTGTGTCTGATTTTGTTAATGTTGTTTCTGATCCTTCCCTTTAAAATATGTCCAAAACGAATCATACGGGGGAACCCCTGCCGATGGCACATGATGATCTTATCAAATCCATTCTAACCGGCTCCAAAACCGTGGCGGTTGTCGGGATTTCCGACAAGCTCGGCCGTCCAAGCCTCACCGTCGCCAGCTACCTGAAAGACCATGGCTTCGATGTTCTTCCTGTCAATCCCAACTTGAGCTCCGTGGCACATGTTCCCTGTTATCCCGATCTCAAAAGCCTTCCTGTGACCCCTGATCTTGTGGTGATTTTCCGAAAGGCTTCGGATATTCCGGATGTTGTCCGTGAAGCCGTGGCGACTGCCGTTCCCCGAGTCTGGATTCAGGAAGGGATCGTGAGTGAGGAAGGATATCGTATGGCAGAGATTGCCGGAATGGCGGTCATTATGGACAAGTGCATCATGAAAGAACATGCCCGCCTGACCAGGGAAGGCCACTTGGCGAAGGAACATCACTAAAATCCTTGGCAGGATGCTTCTCATTGGGTGAGCGACAAATTTTAGG
>DGKK01000023.1 GCA_002387725.1 Nitrospirae bacterium UBA4572 | reverse complement strand
GATCGGCGGGCCTGAACGGTCAGGCTGCCGACTCGGAGGTTTTTGCCTCCGAACAGGCGCAACGGGCGTGCCCCGCCCTGAGAATATTCTTGGCCGCGTTGACGTCGGCATGGTCCGCGTGGTCGCAGACCACGCACCGGAACGTGGCCTGATCCGGACGGTTCTCCGGAGAGACATGACCACACGCGGCACAGGTTCGACTGGTGTTCCGGGGATCGACCCGGACCAGACGGCCTCCCCGCCTCGCCAGCTTGGACTCCCGCAAGGAGAGGAACGTTCCCCATCCCTGGGACAGAATGGTTTGCCGCGCGATTGGATCAAAGGAGGCTCTGTCCTGTGAAAATGACCGGCAGGCTTTCAATTTTCCATTCCCACCGCTATACTGTTTTTCACCGTGGTTACGGTTTCCCGTCAACTCCAGGAGTTTTTTTAATGCCTCTCCTTTTCAATTCTTCTCTTCTTTTTGCCGTCGGGGCGTAGCGCAGCTTGGTAGCGCACCTGCTTTGGGAGCAGGGGGTCGCAGGTTCAAATCCTGTCGCCCCGACCATATCCCTCATTCTTCCGATATCTTTGTGAGTACAGCCATAAAATGGCGGTCACGACACATTATGGGTGCCGAATTCCCTGCAAGTAAAATCAAGTCATCCTCTTCATCATTCATGAACTGACTCAGATTCTAGCAGACTCCTCGTCCCTATTGCAGCGGGAGCCCTCTTCCATTCATTCTTTTGTCGGTGTAAAGACACCCTTTGGTGCCCCGTGATATAAGCTTCCATGCTCACAGGCCTGATCACGCCTTATGTTTTTGCCAGAAATGAAGTTGTTTTATGGCGTTTTTTCCGGTAAGGACCGTCCTGTTTCGGAAGATGTTGCTGTAATGAATTTTGACGGGATGGTTTGGGTGGATCAGGGCAAGAGCCGGGGTGTCGAGTCAAAATCCTCCTTTCGACTTGTTGTACAGGGTCAGTGCTTATCTTTTGGATCCTACAGGAGGCGTCTGAAGGAGGAAGGATCGGTCGGAGGAGTCAGGAAGTGCCGGAGGAAGGAGACGCTTCCCCCGGCAAAGGGGCAATCAGTGTCGAATCGGACCATGGCCCATCTCGTGGTGGACAAGGATCATCTGTCGCCAGAGTTTTTTTGACTCCGCGAACTGTTTGGGCGTGAGAATGGTATGGGCCTGGGCCACCACATCGACGAAGGCTTTCATGAGGGACTTTTTCTTTTCGGCGATCCGGTCAAGATCCCGGTCGGCCTTGGCCGTATCGATCTTTCTCTCCCTCATGAGGCTCATGATGTCAATCTTGAGGACATGGATGGAGGCTCGTTCCATGATGGCCTTTTTCTCAAAGGAGGTTTTGAGGTCGAGCAGGGATTTGACCTGGTCCGGAGAGAGTCCGAGTCGATCCTGGTTCATGAGGTAGAAGGGAATGGGGCCCCCATGCATGATCATTCTCTTCATCATCCGGTGATGCATTCCATGGGCCAAAGCTGGGGTGGGTGAGGATGAAATCATCAAGCCTGTCGCGAGAATCAATGAAGAGGCGAGGGCAGCAAATCGGCTTTTACTCATAGAACAGTCTCCTGGGGTGAAGGATTGTGATTGTGCGGAAAGTTCCGCCTGTTTCTCAGGATACCGAGAGAGTCTTGAAAAATGATGGAAGGGAATTGGTGGGTGCTCAGAGGATTCTTTTGGATTGTCGGAGGCGGGAGTCGCGTGATGTTACGGGCCGAAGCCGGGAGGATGTCATAGGGCCTTCCCCGGCCTGATGCGCGAGAGGGCGGCCAGTGAGATGCTGATGGAGGCCAAAAGGACGATGGACAGGACATCCCTGATGATCGGTAGAGTGTTGGATTTCCGCATGATCTCTCCATTCATCAGTTTTTGAGCAGTCTCTCCATGTCATTGGAAGTTATTCTCCTCCTCAATCCTTGAAAAAGTAAGGAGGGCTCCCGGGGTCTCCATGGCGGGAAACAAAATGGTGAGCTCTGTGCCTGTCGGCCTCTCTGTTTCCGAACGGCGCCTGATTTTGGCCTCTCCCCCGAAAAGCCGGGCGACGGTGACGATGATGACCGATCCGAGCCCCAGGGAGGTGGCCGCCTCCGACCGTTTCGGATCGCCCGACCTAGTGGATCGTCTCATCCCGAAGGTGGCAATGGTGTCAGCAGAAATGCCTGGCCCATCGTCAATGATTAGGACCTTGACCGCCTTTCCTGAGGGGGACTTCTCCGTTGTGGTGATGACGGTGATGCGAGACGCCGCATGGCGGACAGCATTTTGGAAGGCATTTTGGAAAAGTCTCCGAAAAAGGAGGGGGCTTCCCCGGACCTTCAGCGGGTGGTCCCGGCCTTCGTACTCCCAGCGAATTCCCTTTTCTGTCGCCTCTGCCGAAAGACCGGCCAGCTCCATCCCCTCCCTGATGATCGTTGTCAGATCGACCGTCTCTTCATCTTTTTGCTGTTCCGGAGTCTCCATCTCGGCAATGAAAAAAAGGTCCTCAATCATGTGTCCCAGATAACGGCTCTCTTCCAAAATGATGCGGGCAAATCGGCCCTGTTCTTCGGGGGGCATGGAGTGTCCGTGGTGAATCAGCGTCTCGGCAGCCGTCTTCAGGGAGGTCAGTGGTGTGCGCAAGTCATGGCCAAGCTCTTCAAGAAGATCCCGACGGGCCAGGTCGTTTTTTCGGATTCTGCTCACAAGGTCCTCGATGGTTTCGGCCATCCGGTTGAACAGAATCATGAGTTCGCCCACTTCGTCGAGTCTTGTGATGGAAAAGCGTGCTCCAAGCTCCCCTCGCGTGAGGGAGGCGATCACCTGGCGGGCTTCCAGGGACTTTTCCCGCAGAAGGAGAAAGGTAAAGAAGAGCCCGGAAAAGGCGGAGGCGACCATGCCAAGGAAAAGGATCAATGCTTCTTCTTCGAGCCGGAGCCGGTGAAGGCGTTTGTTCTGCAGCTCGAGAAGCAGATAGGTGGGGGTAGGGCGGTCGAGTCTCAGAAGTGCCAGGTCGGGGAGAAGCTCAAAATAGGGAAAGTGGGCTGAGACGTCATGGATTGAGGGAGGAAGGGAAAGGTCCTTCCATTTCAGGGGGAGCGGACGAGACGGGGGAGTCGAGGCCAGAATCCTTCCCTTCTGGTCCAGGACCCAGGCCACAACGGGAGGAAATCCCAGAGACTGGCGCATCCTGTTGAAGGTCGAAAGCCCTGCGGGATAGTCGGTGGATCTTTCCAGAAGCCGACCCGCAATCTTGAGGACGGGATTTCTGAGGGGGCCCTCCCCCCTTTCGTTCAGATTCCGGACCCCCATGAGAATGAGGATCTCAAGAATCAGGGAGAGGGAAAGGGAGATTCCCAGAAGCCGGAGGAACAGTCTCTTCGTCAAGAGATCCCTTCTTCCCCTTCAAGACGATACCCCACCCCGTAGACCGGGTGGATGCGGAGCCGTTCCCCCACGACGGCCCGCATCTTTTTTCTCAGATGGGAGAGGTGGGAGTCCACGGTCCGGTCGAAGGTGTCCAGGGAGTCGGGAAAGAGATCGAGAATTTCCGCCCGGGTAACGACCTCGCCCTGCCGGCGGACCAGAAGGGCCAGAATCTCAAACTCTCTCCGTCCGAGCGAGATCTCCGTGCCCTTGATCTGCACCCTTCGCCGGGCCATGTCGATTGTGAGTTCCCGAAAGCAGAGAGGGGCAGAGGATGACGGTTCATCCCGGAGCAATCGTCCCATCCGGGCGGTGAGTTCGTCGAGTCCGAAGGGTTTTCGGATATGGTCGTCGGCACCGAGGGTGAGGGAGTGAACGGCCGACTTCTCATCGGTTCGGGCGGTGATGATCAGAACGGGAAGGTCCGGGGAGCGTTCCTTGAGGCTCTGGCAGAGATCGTACCCCGAGCCGTCGGGAAGCTGGAGGTCGATCAGAACAATATCAAAGCGCCGATCAGCGGATGCCTGGAGTCCTTCCTTCAGAGTCCGGACGGAGGAGACAGCATAGCCGCGATAAGGGAGGCTCATGGTGAGCGTCCGGGCAATCATGGGGTCGTCTTCGACGAGAAGAATCTCTTTGTTCACGAGCGATCCCCCGGAGAGAGGATTCTTGAGAAGGCACTTCCGAACGGGATCTTTACCCGCGGCTCTTGGGGGCGATCAGTTCGATCTCGTACCCCTCCGGAGCATCGATGAAGGCAAAGACACTTCCGGATGTCTCTGTCGGACCGTCGGTCACGGGGACCCCCAGCCTCGTGAGCCGTTCGAGCGCCTCGTTCATGTCGGGGATCTCGAAGGCCAGATGCACGAGGTCGGGAGGAACCGAGACCGGACCTGATTCATGGAACTCCGTCACCTCAATCTGTGTGTCGGATCCCGGGATGGTGAGGTAGACGATCTTCGATCCCCGGGGGGAGACGATCCGCCGCCCCTCCGAAAGACCCAGAACATCCTTGTAGAAAGAGACCGTGCGTTCGATGTCGTTGACCCGCATCCGGATATGCAGCAAGGTGGTGACAGAAAGCGGGCGTGTTCTCTCCATGCTCTAATCCTCCAATGTCGAGAGATCCCCCTCGGGGAGCCCCATCTCCCGGGCCTTGAGGACCCGGCGCATGATCTTGCCGCTCCGGGTCTTGGGAAGGGAGACGACGATATCGATCTCATGGGGCTCGGCAATCCCGCCGAGCTCGGTCCGGACGTGTTTTTTGATCTCGTCGTGGCCCGGTGGATTCTTTTCGGCATGGGGGTGAAGGACCACGAAGACCTTGATGATCTCTCCCTTGAGATCGTGAGGCTTGCCGATCGCGGCCGCCTCGGCAATATGGGGATGAGTGATGAGGGCGCTTTCGATTTCGGCGGGTCCCAGCCGATGGCCGGCAAACTTGATCACATCATCGACCCGTCCCAAGAAGAAAAAGAATCCATCCTCATCCCGGCGGGCTGAGTCTCCGGAGAAAAAGGCCCCGGGGATCTCCGTCCAATATTTGCGGTAACGCTCAGGATCCCGGAAGACGGTTCGGAACATGGAGGGCCAGGGGGTCCGGATGACGACCGTCCCGCTCTCTCCCGGCTTGACCTCACGGCCCGTGGCGGGATCGACGACCTCGGCGACGACCCCAGGAAAGGGGCGTCCGGCGGATCCGGGCTTTTCCGGTGTTGAGACAAAGGGGGTGATCATGATCATTCCCGTCTCGGTCTGCCACCAGGTGTCGAGAATGGGAAGATGGCCACCGGTGACACGGTGGAACCAGAACCAGGCCTCCGGGTTTAAGGGCTCTCCCACGGACCCAAGGATTCTCAGGCTCCCCAGGTCGAACTTGGCGGGCCACTCGTCCCCCTGCCGCATGAGGAGGCGGATCGTGGTGGGGGTGGAGTAGTAGATGGAGACGCGATGGCGTTCGATCAGGGACCAGTGGCGTCCGGCATCGGGATACTCCGGAGTTCCTTCGGCCAGGAGGACCGTGGCCCGGTTCAGCAGAGGGCCATAAACGACGTAGCTGTGGCCGGTGATCCACCCCGGATCGGCCACGCAGAAATAGACATCGGAGTCGCGGATGTCGAAGATCTCCCGGGTGGTGGCGAAGGTCCCCAGCATGTACCCCAGATGCATATGGACAATGCCCTTGGGCTTCCCGGTCGTCCCTGAGGTATAGAGGACGAAGAGGGGATCGTCGGCGCCCATCGGTTCGGGGGGCAGGGGTGCTTCGTGGCGGACTCGATCCAGGAGGTCCTCCAGTCGGTGCTCTCCGGAGAGGAGCTCTCCGCCAAAGGCCCCTTCCCGACCGACGATGATCAGGGAGGTCACCGACCCTGCCCCTTCCCGGGCCTTCCGGGCCGTGTCGAGGAGGGGAACGCGTTTTCCCCGGCGAAAGGCGATATCGGCCGTGACGAGCACTTTGGGCTCGAAGTCCTCCAGCCGGCTTCGGAGTGCTGCCTGAGAGAAACCCGAGAAGACGACGGCATGGATGGCTCCAAGACGGGCGCATGCCAGCATGGCGACGACCTGGTCCGGTGTCGGGGGAAGGAAGATCGCCACCCGGTCGCCCTTGCCCACCCCCTGGGATCGGAGGGCCTGGGCAAAACGGATCGTTTTTTCGAGGAGCTCGGCGTAGGTCAGGGCCTTTTCCTCCCCTCCGTCTCCGCTCCAGATCAGCGCCACCTTGGTTCCGTGTCCCTCCGCCACATGCCGGTCCAGGGCATTGAAGGAAATATTGCCTTGTGCCCCCACGAGCCATCGTCCTTCAAAGGTCTCGGGATTCCAGCCGAGGAGGGTGTGATGTGGGCGGACGAAGGACAAAAGCCGGGCCCGTTCCTCCCAGAAGGAGAGGGGATCGGCAACAGCCCGGGCGTAGAGTCCTTCATAATCGGGAACCCGGCTTTTGTGGGCGATTTCGGGCGAGGGAACAAAAAGGCCGGACGGGGACTTGGGGGAATGGTCAGCCATGGGGGCTCCGCAGTTAGGGATGGGATCGGGAGATGGAAAAGCCCCGGTCGCAATAAATGGGGCAGGAGGTCTCCCTCCGTCTCCGGATTATAATCCAGGATCCCGGTCGAGAAAAGCGCTGCTCACTCTTTGTGGTTCAACATGGATAAGCCGCCCTAGGGCGCGATCGAGTGGAGAAGGGCGACGATCCGCTGCCGTAGCGCCCCCCTGGGGGCAAGCTCCTTGGCCTTGAGCAGGTTCCGGTGAGCCATTCTCGTCTCTCCCTGCCTCTCGTGCAGGAGGCCCATGTTGGCCAGGACCAGAGGGTTGTCGGGGTGGCGCCGAAGGGCCTCGTGAAGCAGGATCGATGCCTCCGGCAGATGCCCCGTCTCCATGTCGACCCGTCCCATCAACAGCCGAAATCCATCGGGCCAGGTTCTGCCGGAGAGAAGAGGGAGGAGGGCGGCTCTGGCCGCCGACATCTCTCCCCGGCTAGCCTCGAACTTGGCGAGGTTCAGTGTGATCGGCGCCGACGCGGGGTAGAGCCCATGGGCATAGCGAAGGATGCGTCCGGCGGCCTCCACGTTCCCTTTTCGGGATTTGAGAAGAGCCATCTGATTGAGCGAGGCGGGGGTGGGGCCCTCTTTTGCAATCAGGGCCTCTGTGAGTGAGAGGGAGCGGTCGATCTCTCCGGCATGGAGGGCCTCCCGACTCTGGATCTCAAGGGCGATGGGGTCGCTTGAGCCCATCGTCTGACAGGAGGAGAGGATCAGGGCCGCCGCAAGGGCGGCAAGGGACGGTGTGATTGTCTTTAACAGGGTATTTTTCATGGTGGCTCCTCATATCTCATATGTGAAAGAGTTCAGATTCTACTCTCCGCGGTAACCGAAGGGCCCGTTGTAATAGACGGTGATGGTCCCCATCGGGGTGTATGTGGTCGGATAATTCGACTGGTAAACGGGGAATCCCATGGCCAGCCCCCAGGTGACAGAAACGCGTTCGGTATCCGGCCAGGTCAGCTCGATTCCCGGATCGACCCAGAGGAAGCTCCAGGCAGGCGCATTGGCTGCCCCGAAGAGAAGGCTCTGTCCGGTCTGGCTTTCTCCGAAAAATTCCAGAACATATCCCGCTCCCCATTTGTCGCTCAGCACATGCTCGAAGGCTCCCGAGAACCAGAGGAGGTTCCCGTCGACGACGGTCTGGGGCGAGGATGTTGTCTGAATGCCATTGTTGAAGGTATATCCCGTTCCCACCTGGGTGGGGTTCTCGATGATGTCTCCGGCTTCAAGGTAAAGCATGAAGGGCTTGAAGTGCTTGCGCATGATGAGGTAGATCCCCTCGTCGAAGGTGCCGTCACCGGTCTGGTCCTCGCCGTAGAGCTGGGGGTTGAGGTTCAGAAAATGGCCGGTGGGAAGGGTGAACTGGTACTCCACGGTGAGGGCGGGACGGGCAAAAAAGTGATAGGGATCCGCATCGCTTGTGAGCTGGTTCTTGAACCAGACGATGGAGTCACCGATGCCAAAGGCGTTCACGGTGGCTCCGGGTGTCGTGGGGGCCCCGGCCTGGTTGGCGATGAAGGGAACGGAAATGTCGAATTCCCAGTTCTTGATGAGGCCGATCGAGAGACGTTGGGTCATGGCCAGCGAGCTCATGCCGAGGCCGGGAGTCAGGTAGTCAAACCAGTAGGGTTCGTAGAAGAAGGAGCCCACCGGCTCCACTTCGGCCGTTCCCGTAAACATGGGACCGCTGGTGTTGGGGCCCCATGAGAGGAAGCTTGGGGCCATTTCGTCGAGATCGGGGACGAGATCTCCGTCCACGTCCTGAGGGGCGGGAGAAGGCTCCTCGGCCCATGCCTGTCGGGGGCTTTGGGAAAAAGGGTGGGTGAAGAGAAAGAAAAAGAGGAAGAGGAGTCCGAAACTCCGAAAGAATAAGGATCGTCCTTGATCGTTGGTTCGCTGGGTTGGTGCCTGGGTGCAGTCCATGCCTCTCCCGGGGAGTTTAATTTTTGATATTACGTATCATATGATTTGTTGTATCATAATTCAAGCCATTTCTTGATGCAATCCTTATTTCTGATAATGAGAATAATTATCATTATTGACATTGGGGATGTCAACTCCTTGGGAGGCCAGGCTGACCCTGTTGGGATCGATTCGGCTTGGGAGACTCTCGATGCGACCAAAAAAAGGGTCGCGGGGGGAAGGGGGCGTTTTCGAACCCCAAACGGAGAGAGACTGATTTCAGGAGACATTTCAGAACGAAGGGATGGGGTCGGAAAGCAAGCGGTGAGAGTGTCGACATGAGAACCTCGCGGCAACAAGGAGTGAGACATGTCACCACGAACCCGATGTCAGATCCTGCCTGTGCGAGGGAGTCACGATGAGCCAGGAGGCTGAGACCCACAGGGGCACCCCGCCCTGCGTGTTCGTCAGTGACGATGGATGATGGCAGGTCTCCTGGCTTGCGGGTCAACGTCTGGCGCGGCCTTCCCGGTTTCCCAGTGGCGTAGTGTGCGTCAGACTCTCCGCTTACAGTTGCGGGGGCAGCCACGGCATGGGAGATCTTCCTCACCGTGTTCCCTTTTCATCCCCTCGAACGGGGAACCATCAACGATGGCGATATCGTAAAAAAAGGCTCATTTTTTGTCAATGGCTGAAGCCCTCTTTCCCCTCGGTCGTTGCTCCTCTGCCAAGGGCCGCACAGTCCTTGTGATGAACCCGCGGTTTGCTCAATGGGGGACTCCCGTCATAAAATGAAGGCAGACACTTTTGCCATCGACGTCTCTGATCTGGAGGTCTCCCATGAGCTCGACCACTCTTCCGCCCCTTTCTTCCGAAACCCTCTCCGACGATCCTCTGGTCATCGGGAACATCTCTTTCCGCTCCCGGCTCTGGATCGGAACGGGAAAATATCCTTCTTTCGAGATGACCCGGAAGGTGATCCTTGAGTCGGGAGCCGATGTGGTGACCGTGGCGGTTCGCCGGGTCAACATTCTCCGCAAGGACGAGCCGAACCTCCTCGATTACCTTCCTCCTTCCGAATTCAAGATTCTGCCGAATACCGCCGGATGCTACACTGTGGAGGAGGCCCTGAGATATGCGCGCCTGGCCCGGGAATCCGGGATCTCGCCTCTCGTCAAGCTCGAGGTGATCGGAGATCCGAAGACGCTCTACCCCGATGTCACGGGTCTGGTGGAGGCGGCCCGGATTCTCGTCTCGGAGGGCTCGATCGTCTTCCCCTATACCAGCGATGATCCGGTTATCGCCAAAAAGCTCGTGGATGTGGGGTGCGTGGCCGTGATGCCTCTGGCCGCACCCATCGGTTCGGGGCTCGGGATCCGGAACCCCGCGAGCCTTCGCATCATCATGGAGACGGTCTCCGTCCCGGTGATCGTCGATGCCGGAGTCGGCTGTGCCTCCGACGCGGCCATTGCCATGGAGATGGGGGTCGACGGGATTCTCATGAATACGGCCGTTGCCGAGGCGAAGAATCCGCTCCTCATGGCCCGGGCCATGAAAAATGCCGTTTCTGCGGGCCGGGATTCTTTCCTGGCGGGTCGCATGCCCCGTCGTCTTTATGCCAGCGCCTCGAGTCCCCTTGACGGGATGCTGGGAAGCTGATGGATTCCCCCTGTTCCGAGACCCTGGGGCCGCTCCTTTACGTTACGCCGGAGGAGGTTCCGGTGCGTGATCTTGTGAGGCGGGCCATCGAATCGACCCGGGGAGGGGTCAGTGCAGTGATTCTCAGGCGCAAGCTCTCCACTTCATGGGAGTTTTCAGAGCTGGTGAGGCACTTTCGCGACAATGTTCCCCGGGGCATTCCCTGGCTTGTGAACCGCAGGATGGACTTTGCCCTGGATGGGGGGGCCACCGGGCTTCATCTTCCCGAATCCCACCCGCCCCTTCCCCGAATCCGCCAGCGTGTTTTCCAAGGATTTCTTGTGGGGGTTTCGGTCCATGGCCCGGAGGCCGCGGAAGAGGCGGTCAGGGAAGGCGCCGACTACCTGATTGCCGGTCCTGTCTTTGACACTCCCTCCAAGCGGCCCTTTGGTCCCCCCCTGGGACTCACCCGGCTAAAGGAGATCATCCGGTCGGTGAGTGTGCCGGTCTTTGCCATCGGAGGAATCGGCCCCGAAGAAGCGTCGATGCTCCGCTCAACCGGGGCCGCCGGTATGGTGGTGATGGGAGCCCTTTCCTATGCCCCCGACCCGGTGGCGGCCGCCTATGCCCTCAGAAAGGCCTGGGCCCGTGGCTAGGCGGGCCGGAGAGATCCGGGCCCTGGTTGCCGCTCTTTGCCTCCTTCTGCTTTCAGCCTCTCCCTCGGGGGCCGCGGAGCTCTCCTCTCCGGCGGTGGTTCTTCCCCAGGGGGGAATTGCCCTTCTTCTTTTCCCCCCCTCGTCCTCGGTCAAGGAAATCGCGGTGGGGCCAACCCGGGCCCGGGTGCACCTTTGGCGGCATCAGTCATCCCAGTCTTCCAAAGCCAAGGAAGATTCCTTTCGGGCCGTCCTTGTGGGGGTTGATTTTTCCACTCCCCCCAAGACGCTTCCCCTGACCCTTCTTGGCCCAGGGGCCCATGAGAACCTTTCTCTGGCCGTAACACCCCGGCCGTTTCAGGTTTCCCGGCTTTCCGTCGCCCGATCCTTCGTGACCCCCCCCGCCTCCTTTCTCAGACGTCTGGCCCGGGAGCGGAAGGTCATCCTCGCGGCTCTTGCGGCGCCCGACTCCCCTTTTCTCTTTCACCGGGCCTTTGTGGCGCCACTTTCGGGAAAGGTGACCCATGACTTCGGTGCTTACCGCTACCTCAACGGTCGGGCGATGGCCCGGCATTCCGGGGAGGACATCGACGCCCCCATGGGGACCCCCGTCCATGCGGCCAATGACGGGATCGTCCGTCTTGCCGGATCCTTCTACTATGACGGGAACATGGTCATTATCGACCATGGAGGCGGTCTCCTGACCGAATACCTGCATATGTCGGACATGGCTGTCCATGCGGGCGACAAGGTCGTCCGGGGGCAGGTGATCGGACGTGTGGGGCATTCCGGCCGGGTCACGGGACCGGTTCTCCACTATGGGGCGGTGTTGAGGGGGGCGCACGTCAATCCGATGATGCTGACCGGTCTTTTGGCGAAGGCCGTTCATCTTCGGGAGGAGGGACCGTGAAGGGGTACGCCCTCTCCGTGGCGGGGCTTGATCCTTCGGGGGGAGCTGGGCTCTATCAGGATCTTCGGGTCTTCTCGGCCCTGGGCATTCGCGGTCAGGGGGTCCCCACCGTCCTCACGGTCCAGAACCTCCAGGGGGTGGGCCGGACCGAACCGCTTTCCCCGGAGCTCTTGTCCGCCATGCTCGAGGCGGTGGTCGGGGAGGGACCTCCCCGGGCGGTCAAGATCGGCCTCATGGCGTCGTCCCTCGTGGAGGAGCTGGCGGATTTTCTGGACGGGCTTCCCAAGGATGTGGTCCGCATTCTTGATCCCGTCTTCCTCTTTGGCACAGGGGGGTCCGTGCTGACCCCTCCGGCCTACCGGGATCTGGCCCGCTCCCTGTTTCCCCGGGTGGACCTCGTGACCCCCAACCTTCCTGAGGCCCTGGAGCTGGGGGGAGAGATCCCCGGTTCCCGACCGGAAGATCTTGTCCTGATGGCCCGCCGTCTTCACGACCAGTATGGTGTCCGGGCGGTCCTGCTCAAGGGGGGGCACCGGAACGGGGAGGAGCCGCGGACCGATCTCTTCTGGACGCCCTCCGGAGAGCGATTCTTTTCCCATCCCTTCCGCCGTCTTCCCGGGGTCCATGGGGGAGGGTGCACCCTCTCATCGCTTGTGGCGGCCCTTCTTGTCCGGGGCGAGTCTTCCCTGATTGATGCCGTGGCTCGGGCTCTCGAGCTCTATCAGATGCTCCTGGCTCAGGTCTCGGGAGAGGGCCGGGCCGTCCTGGATCCTGACGTGCTGAGACCTTTTTTTTCCTCTTCCCGATAACCATTCTTCCCGACCTCTCTCGTTTTTCCCATGCGGAAATTACCCTACAGGATCCCTCCTCCTTGCCACTCCTCTCTGCTATAATGGGGAGGTCCATTTCGGAAGGTGCCATTTTCAACGAGGAGATGATGGGTTTTTCCGTTTCTGCCCGGAGGAGCTTTGCCGCCTCCCATATTATCGTCGGCTATCCCGGCCTGTGCGCGAGGCTTCACGGCCATAACTGGACCGTTGAGGCCACCTTTCGCACCTTGGAGCTTGATGCGCTGGGAATGGCGTTCGATTTCCACGAGATCGAACGCTTTCTCGACCCGCTTGTGGCCGAGCTCGACCATACCCACCTGAACGACCATCCCTTCTTTTCCGACAGGACGACGACCGCCGAGAACATTGCTCTCTACTTTTACCGGGGCCTTGTCCGGAACCTTTCCGTCTCCTCCCATCCGGGAGTGTCGGTCGCCCGCGTCTCGGTGTGCGAGATGGACGGGTATGTCGCGACCTACGAGGAGCCCTGATGGCCGCGGAGAGACTTCTGAAGGTGGAGAACCTGACCCTTGTCCTCAAGACCCGCGAAGGAGAGATTGTTCCGGTGCGGGAGGTCTCCTTTACGCTGGGAAAAGGGGAGACCGTGGGGCTGGTGGGTGAGTCCGGTTCGGGGAAGACTCTCACGGGTCTTTCTCTTTTGGGACTTTTTCCACCGGGGGCCCGGATTGCCGGAGGAAAGATCTTATTTGACGGAGAGGATCTCCTGACCCTTCCCGAAAGCCGCCTGCAGACACTTCGTGGACAGAAGGTCTCCATGGTCTTCCAGGAGCCCCAAAGCGCATTGAACCCCGTTCTGACCGTCGAAACCCAGATGCGGGAGATCTATCAAAGCCATACCTCTCTCTCCCGGGAGGAGATCGGTCAACGGATCCTCGATGGTCTCCGGGCGGCAGGTCTTCCCGATCCGCTGACGGTGAGCCGTTCCTATCCCCACCAGCTCTCGGGAGGAATGCGTCAGAGGGTCATGATTGCCATGGCACTGGCCCTTGATCCGCTTCTGGTGATTGCCGACGAGCCGACCACCGCACTCGATCCGACGGTGGCTCTCCAGATCCTGGCCCTCCTGGCCCGGATTCGGCAGCGTTCGGGTCAGAGCCTGCTCTTCATCTCCCACGACCTTTCCCATGTGCGGCGGGTTTCCGACCGGGTCCTCCTCATGTATGCGGGGAGAATCGTCGAGGAGGCTCCTTCCGCGCGCTTTTTTTCTCATGGACCCCGCCACCCCTACGGTCGGGCCCTTCTGGCCTCCCGCCCGGAAGGGGGAATCCGGACGAGACGGGAGGCTCCCCTGTCCGCCATCGGAGGGCAGGTTCCTCCCCTGTGGGATCTTCCTCCGGGCTGCTCCTTTGCCCCCCGGTGCTCCCGGGCCGACAGCCTTTGCACCTCGACCCTTCCCTCCTGGAATGGAGGCGAGGGAGAGCGCGTCTTTTGCCACCACCCCGACGACTCTCCCCTGGGAGCCCCCGTCCATGCCGCCTGAGGTCCCCCCTTTCCTGATCCGAGCGGAGGGTCTCTCCCGGGAGTTCGAGCTTCCCGGAGGGGGGATCTTCTCCCGGAAGCGCCGTCTCGAAGCCGTTTCGGAGGTCTCCTTTTCCATCGGACGACAGGAGGTTCTGGGCCTTGTGGGGGAGTCGGGGTCGGGAAAGACGACGATCGGCCGGATGGTGATGCGCCTCCTTCCCCCCACCCGCGGCCGGATCCTCCTCGACGGGGTCGATCTTACGTCCTTGTCGGGACGGGCCCTTCGGGCCCAGCGTCGCCGCTTTCAGATGGTCTTTCAGGATCCTTACGCCTCCCTGAATCCCCGCATGCGGGTTCGGGAAATCGTCGAGGAGCCCCTGGTGGTCCACGGGATCGATCCCGATGCCGGCTCCCGCCGGGACCGGGTGGCCCGCCTTCTCGAACGGGTCGGTCTCTCTTCCCGGGATATGGAGCGATTCCCCCGGGAGTTTTCGGGGGGGGGACGGCAGAGGATCGGGATCGCGAGGGCCATTGCCTGCGGTCCCGAGCTTCTCGTGGCCGACGAGCCCATTGCCTCACTCGATCTCTCCATGGGGGCCCAGATCATCAATCTCTTCTCCTCCCTGGTCGATTCGGAGGCCATGAGCCTGCTCTTCATCTCCCACGATATCCCCATGGTTCGTTACCTCTCCGACCGGGTCGCCGTCCTCTACCGGGGGAAAATCGTCGAAAGTGGTCCCGCGGAGGCCGTCCTCGACGATCCGCAACATCCATACACCCGCCTGCTTGCCGAAGGGAGGCTCCCGGAGTCGGACGGGGCCTCCTCCCCGGGAGCGGAAGGGGAACCGTCCGGGCTCTGTGCCTTTTTGCCCCGGTGCGACCGGGCGCTCCCGGAGTGTCGCCTGAGCCCTCCGCCCCGCCTGTCCCGGGGAGAGGTCCGGGAGGTTCTCTGCCATCTTCCCAAAGGGGAGAGCTCCTGGTCTCCCGTTCACCTTACAACCCAAGGATCTCCGTCGCATGTCCCAGCCACTCCATCCCGTTGAGCGGGCGCTTCTTCGCCCCTTTCTAACCCGGGAGGACCCCGGATCCTTCCTCTCGTCCGACGATTTAGGCCCTATGTCGGGGCTCTCTCCGGCCCAGGTTCAGATGGGGCTCGAAATGGTCAAGTCGCGAGGGCTGATCGAGGAGCGCCTCGACCGGGAAGAGACGTTGCTGAGACCCACCGATCAGGGGATTGCGGCCCTGGACGAAGGTCTCCCCGAGGAAATCATCATGGAGGCCCTGGCGGCGGGACCCCGGCCGATGAGCGACCTGCGGGGACTCTTCCCGGATCCCTCCGTGGCCTCGAAGGCGATGGGGGCGCTCAAGGATGCGGGCTCCCTCAAGGTGGAGGGGGGGCAGGCCGTGCGGGCAGGAGACCTTCCCCCGGGGGTGCTCCTGCTCAAAAAGCTTCTGAAGATGTCGGCCGAGGCGCCGGTCGTCCTCGAGTCATTGCCGAAGGAGGAGCAGGAGCTTCTCTCCCAGTACCAGCGCCGCCGGGGCAAGGAGAAAGGCCTCATCCGCCTCGATGTGAGAAGTTTCCGCTCCTACCGGCTCTCCCCGGAGGCGGGGCTCACGCCTTCCGATCTCGAGAGCGGCGGAGAGCTTCTGGGCAATGTCACCCCGGAGATGCTCCAGTCCCGGAGCTGGGAAGGGGGCACCTTCCGTCCCTTTTCGGTGGGGGCCGACGCGCCTCCCCCCCTGCAGGGCCACCTGCATCCCTACCGGGAGTTCCTCGAGGAGGTCCGGGGACATCTTGTCCGGCTGGGCTTTGCCGAGATGACCGGGAGCCTGGTGGAGCCGGAGTTCTGGAATATGGACGCCCTTTTCATCCCCCAGACCCACCCCGCCCGGAACATCCACGACATCTATCTGATCTCCGAGCCCCGTCTGGCGACGGATTCCCACGAATGGCCCATGGAGGCCGTGGCGAGGACGCATGAGGGACGGGAGGCGCCGCTTCCCACCCGGGGGTGGCGACAGGGCTTCGACCCCGAACAGGCCAAGAGGCTTCTCATGAGGAGCCAGGGCACGGCCCTCTCTTCCCGCACCCTCTCCAAAAAACCCTCCGTTCCCGGGAAGTATTTTGCCATCGCCCGCTGTTTCCGCCACGACCAGGTGGACGCCACCCATGCCGTGGACTTTTTCCAGGCGGAAGGGATCGTCCTTGAGGAAGATGCCAGCTTTGTGACTCTCCTGGGCCTTCTGGCCCTTCTGGCCCGGGAGATCGCCGGCGTGGACCAGGTTCATTACAAGCCGGCCTATTTTCCCTTTACGGAGCCATCGGTGGAGCTTCATGCCCACCATCCGGAGCTCGGCTGGATGGAGCTTGGCGGTGCGGGCCTTTTTCGCCCGGAAGTGACCCGTCCCCTGGGGGTCGAGGTTCCCGTCATCGCCTGGGGCATGGGGATCGACCGCATGGCCATGTTCCGTCTCGGGCTCTCCGACATCCGCGATCTCTTTACCGGCGATCTCTCGGTCCTCTCCGGGATGATCCGTGCCGAAGAGCGCTCGTGGGCGCACACCTCCCCTCCTGCCGACCTTCCCCGATAACGCGAAAGGATTCCCTTGCCGACCCTTGAAGGACATCTCGACGACCTCAACAGCCTCCTGCCCGCTCCCCTGTCTCCCGAGGACATGAACCAGGTTCTCGACCGGGTCAAGGGGGAATGGAAGCACTTCGATCCCGCCACCCGGCGATTCAAGATCGAGCTCAACGATACCAACCGCCCCGACCTCTGGAGCGTGGAAGGGATCGCCCGGCAGCTTCGGGGAGGGATCCCGCTTCCGGGGCGGCCCTACAGCTTCCTCGATCGGGCTGCGAAACGGGAGAGGGGGACGGCACCCGACATCTCGGTGGATCCGGGGCTCTCCAGGGTCCGTCCCTTTTTGGGGGGATTCCGGGCGACGGGGGGGACGCTGGGGGAGGAGGGGCTGGCGGGCCTCATCGGGACCCAGGAGCGTCTCTCCGAGCTCTTCGGCCGGAAAAGGGCCGACCTGGCCATCGGAGTCTATCCTTTAAAGGGCAGGAAGGAGATCTCCTTTCCCTTGTCCTTCCGGCTGCTCGACCCCGACACCACGCGCTTTGTTCCCCTGGGGGAGGACGCTCCCCGATCGCTTCGGGAGGTCGTGGCGACCCATCCCAAGGGGATCGCCTACGGCCCGCTCATCTCGTCGCATTCCTCCTGGCCGGTTCTCGCCGATGCCCAGGGGGAGATCCTTTCCCTGCCTCCGGTGATCAACAGCCAGACCTCGGGTGCGGTCGTGCCCGACGATCGGGATCTCTTCGTCGAGGCGACCGGGAACGATCCCCAGCGGATCCTCCTGGCTCTGAACATCCTCGCGGCCAACCTCTCCGACCGGGGATTTCATGTGGAGCCGCTTCTGTCGAAGGGGGAGGGCTGGGATCTTCTGGCTCCGGCCTCTCCGGGCCTCTCGGTCTTTGTCCCCGCCGGACTCCCGGCCCGGGTGCTGGGAGCCAAAACCGATCCCCTCGACTTTATCGAGGTTCTTCTGGGGTTCGGGTATCCGGCCATCTCCCGGAAGGGGGAGGGAGCCTCCGAGGCGGGCTTTGAGGTTCTTCAGCCCTTTTACCGGGACGACCTTCTGGGAGCGGTGGATGTGGTGGAGGACTATCTGGTGGCACGGGGGTTCGCGTCGTTTGCTCCGGTGATGCCCCGCGCCTTCACCGCCGGATCCCCGGCCCCCAAGATCAAGGTGGAAAACCGAATCCGGACGGCCTTTTTGGCGATGGGATTCACCGAGCTTCTCTCCAACATCCTCACCGGAGAACCCGCCGTCACGACCCGTCTGGGCAGAAGCGGCGACTTTCTGGTCAGAATCGACAACCCGGCCTCCCTGCACTATGCGGTGGTCCGCCCCACGCTTCTTTCGGGACTTCTCGCCGCCGAATCACGGTCGGCCCGCCATCCCTATCCCCACCGGCTCTTCGAGGTGGGAGAGGCGATGGAGCTCTCGCCCCTTCCCTCCGGGGATCGTGGCCTCAAGGATCTTCACCTGGCCGCCGCATTGGTCTCCCACCCCCAGGCGGGGATCTCCGAGCTCCAGGGGGTGCTTGAGGCCCTTCTGGCCCGCTTTGACCAACGCCTTGTTCTCGAGCCCGCGGATCTTCCCCCCTACATTCCGGGTCGGTGCGGGGTCCTGAGGGGCCCCCGGGGGGAGCGGATCGCCGCGGTGGGGGAGATCCATCCGGCCACCCTCGATCTCTGGGGAATCCGCATGCCCACGGCCGCCTTTGAAATCGATGTCGGAGCGCTTCTGGCCGAGGAGGGCCATGGGGATTCTCCTCATAGCGGCGGCGACCCGTGATCCCCCCGGAAGCACCCCCATCGGCCGGCGGGGAGGGGGCTCCCTCCGGCTCTCCGGACGACAGGAAACGACCCTTTCTCTTCGGGACGAAGAGGACAGTCGCGACCCTTCTGGACCGATGGGTGGAGCTTCTGGTCGTCAGTCTCCTCCTCTTTTCCGGAGGATCCGTCGTCTTCTTCGAGATCTCCAAATTTGCCGAAGCCCGGGAACATGTTCGCGACCGGGCGCGACAGGCGGCGATTGTGGCGGGAGAGGCCTTTTCCGGCAACCTCTCCTCCCGCTTCATCGATCTGGGCTTTGTCGCGTCGGCCATTGCCCCCCATGAGGCGGGGCAACCGGACTCCGAACTTCGGAAGGATATCCGGATCTTACTGGCCCTCCACCCGGGGCTGGTCGACTTTGAGATTCAGCAGGGATATGAGGGCCCCGTCCTCTGGTCGACCCGGAGCGGGGGAGGGCCGCTTCTCACCCCGTCCGTCGTCGACCGTACCATGCGCTCCCTTCCCTTCAACCCCTCCCTGAGGGTGGGGCGCCCTTTCTTCTCTCCCGCTATCGGGACGACCCTCCTCCCCCTTGGGGCCCTTGTTCCCGGCTCCTCGCTCTATGTGCGGACCCATGTCCGGATGGACGCCCTCCTCCCGCCCCCTCCACCGGGAGTCCCTTCGCTCTTTCGCATGGATTTTTCCTATACCGGGCAGACCCCGACCCCCGAGGACCTCTCAGGTCCTCCTGCTCGGTCCCTTCAGGTTCCTGTGGAGTCCTATCCCTTTCGGGTGACTGTCTCCTGGCCCCCCGGGACCGCCTTTCTCGCCTACAAACGGGTGGGACACCTTCGCTGGAGCCTTGAGATCAGCGGCTTGCTCTTTCTCTCGGGGCTCGGGATGGGGGTCATCGTTCTTTCCCGCCGGCAGGAACGGCTCCTGCGAACGCTCGGGGATCTTTCGGCCCTCGATGCGGCCGTCTTCGAGGAGGCCGGGGCGGTGGGGCTCGTCATCGCCTCCGATGGCCGGATACTTCGGATGAACCGGGCGGCCCGGGATTTCATGGGGCTTCCCGAGGGGCGGGTTCCGGAGGAGCCCTATGCCTGGGAGCGATTCCTTCCGGAGGATGAACACTCCGGCATCCACGACCTCTTCGAGCGCATGAGGTCCCGGACGATTGCCCGGGAGTATGAAAATCACTGGGTCCGGCCGTCGGGGGAGCGCCGGCTCTTCCGTTGGACCAATACGGTGGTCGATGAAGGAGGAGGCCGCTATCTCGTGACGCTGGGGGTCGACATTACCGAACGCGAGCGCCTGGCGGGTCTCCTTAGGGAAAAGAACGACCGGCTCATGGAGCTTCTTTCCTACAATACCCTTCGGGGGCGACTTCTCGAGGCCATGGCCGATGCCGAGGACGAATCGAGTCTCATGGACCTTTTCTGTCGGCTTTCCCGGCATGTTCCCGGGGTGGTTCTGGCCTGGGTGGGGCGACCCGATCCGGCGACGGGAGAGATTCTGAATCTGGCAAGCGACGGAGCGACCGGATATCTCGAGGGGATTCCGCTCTCCGTCGACGCGTCAAGGCCCGAAGGCCAGGGGCCGATCGGCCAGTCCTGGAGGTCGGGCCTTCCGGTCTACAATCCCTCCTTTGAGAACAATCCCCTCATGGCTCCCTGGCGGGAGAGGGCGGCGCGATTCGGCATCCGGGCCAGCGCCAAGTCCTTATCAGGAAAAACCAGGAGAAATACGCCTTTCTCACCCTCTACCTCGACCACGAGGAGAGCTTTTCGCCGGAGCTCCGGGAGATCCTCGATGCCATCGGCGCCAGCCTTTCGCTGGCGCTCGATCGCCTCGATCTGAAACATCGGGAGGAGGAGTCCCGGGCCCTCTCGGAGGCCCTTCTCTCGAATGCCGCGGCGGGGATCGACCTCGTGCGCTATCCGGAGCGCGTGGTCGTCGCGGCCAACGAGGCTTTCCTGCGGATTTTCGGATTCTCCTCCCGGGCGGAGATCGTGGGAAAGTCCGTGCGGGAGATCTATTTCGACGAGGAGGGGTTTTCCAAGGTGGGAGAGCTGGCCGCCCGGGCCCTGTCGGAAGGGAAGGCCTTTGACCGGGACATCACCTTCCGCCGCCGCTCCGACGGGAAGAGGGTCTGGGCGGATGCCTTTGTGCACTGCGTTCCCGATGCGACGGCCGACATGCTCGTCTGGACGGTGGTGGATGTCACGGAGCGCCACGAACTGGCGTTGGCGGTGGAGAGGCTCTCGCGCTTTCGGAACCTCCTGGCCCGGGTGACGCGGATTCTGGCGGAGAGGGGAGAGGAGGAGGGCCTCTACCAGGAGATCTGCGACAGGGTTGCGGAGTTGGGAGAAATCGCCCTGGCCTGGATCGGGGTTCCCATGGAGGGAGGAAGGCTTCGGTTCCTGGGTGCGGCCGGGGCGATCCCCTACATGGAAGGACTTTCGATCACGATCGAGGAGGGTCTCTCCGAAGGAGGGGGGCCGTCGACACGGGTCTGGCGATCGGGAGAGCCGATCTTCAACCTCGACCTTGCCCGGGAGTTTGCCGGCCGCCCCCAGGCGCTCCATTTGGAGGCCCATGGCCTGGCCAACCTTGGACTCCTTCCTCTTTTTCGCCGCGGTCGGCCCTGGGGGCTTTTGGCCCTCTACTTGGTGAAGGAGGAGACATTCGACGACTCCCTGCAGGATCTCCTTCGGGAGATGGCGATGATGATCTCCGAAGGGCTCGATCGTCTCGACGAGAAACGGCGGGACCGCGTGCTCTCCTCGGCGGTGGCGGCCGTGGGCGAGGGGGTGTCGATATCCGATCTCGACGGAAAGATCCTCTTCGTCAACGAATCCTTTACCACCATCACCGGATACTCCCAGGAGGAGGTCCAGGGGAAGAACCTCCGGATTCTCCAGGGAGAGGGGACCGAGTCAAAGACGGTGGAGGAGATCCGGAGGGCCATCGAAGGGGAACGCCCCTTCCGGGGGCAGATCCTCAACTATCGGAAGGACGGATCTCCCTTCTGGAATCTTCTGACCATCTCTCCGGTGCGGGATGAGAGCGGCCGCCTCGTGGAGTTCGTGGGAGTCCAGAGGGATGTCACCGAGATTGTCGAGGTTTCCCAGCGGCTTGAGCACGAGTCCCTCCACGACCGCCTGACGGGACTTCCCAACCGGCGAGCCCTCGACCGGGCCTTCGCCATGGCCTTCGAGCGGTCGCAGCGCTACCGGATCAACCTGGCCGTGGTCATGATCGATCTCGATGGCTTCAAGCCGGTGAACGATCGCTTTGGCCATGAAGCGGGGGATCGTCTTCTCATGGCCATCGGAGAGCGTGTGGGGAGGGTGCTGAGAAAGACGGACTTCCTGGCCCGGCTGGGAGGAGACGAATTCGTTCTCCTGGTGGAGAACTACGCCGGGACGGAGGAGCTCCTGGAGGTCCTTCGCCGGGTGGCCGAGGCGATCGGTCGGGAATTCCTCCTTCCGGGGGGGGAGGGTGTGCAGGTGGGGGTCTCCATGGGGGTGGCCACGACCGAGGGCGAGCCAGAGGCTGAGAGCCCCGATGCGCTCCTTCGTCTGGCCGATCAGGCCCTGTATGAGAGCAAGGCCCACAAATCGGACAGGGAAACGGTCTGGGTGGTCTTCGGGGAGGGGGTGGCGGTCCGGAAAAATCCGGCACAGCAGCTCCTGGCGACACGACATCTCGTGGTCTTCTATCAGCCGATTCTCGATCTTGGGAAAAATGCGTTGGTGGGACTTGAGGCCTTGGCCCGCCTCAAGGGGGATGACGGGATCCTTCTCTCCCCCCGAGAGTTCCTGGGAAGCCTTTCAAGTTCGGATCTCTTTGAGCTCACCCGGCAGGTTCTGGAACGTGTTCTGGTGGATATTCCGGCGCTTTCGGAGAGATTTCCCGATTTGTGGGTGTCGGTGAATGTCGACCCCCAGTCGGTGACCGAGGAGTGTGTGACCTGTTTGGGGCAGATGCTGGAAGGGGCTTCTGTTGCTTCCGGTCGGATCTTTCTGGAAATTCTCGAGGCCCGGGATTTTGCCGAAAACTCTGGGATCCTTGAGACCCTGCACCACCTGAGGAACCTGGGGGTGAGGCTCGCCATGGACGATGTGGGATCGGCGTACTCCTCTCTTCTTCGTCTCAAGGAGCTTCCGGTGGACAAGGTGAAGCTCGATCAGGGCTTCATCCGCACCATCGAAGACAATCCCCGGGACCTTCACTTTGTCGGGGCGGTCCAGGAGCTTGTGAGTCGCATGGGGCTAACGCTTGTGGTCGAGGGGGTGGAGACGGAGGGCGTCCTCGATGCCATGCGGTCCATGGAGATCGATATGCTTCAGGGATATGCCCTCTCCCGCCCCTTGCCTTTCGATGGGATCCTGGCCTTCCTCGAAGGCTTCGTGCCGGATCGACGTTCCCATCCGACGACCCTCTTTGGCCTCTATGCCTTGACGCTTGCACTGCACGGACGGATGAGCCGGAATGTTCGTGTAAGCCCGACCCTCTTCGATCCGAGACGTCTTGCCGAGGCGGAGAACTGTCCGGTGCAGGAGGCCTTAGAGAGGCTCGGGATTCATCGGGAGGATCCTCTCATGGTCCTCCACGAGGAGTTCCACCGGCACATGGCGTATTTTGTACGCTCCCTCGTGACCTACGGAACGGTGACGGAAGTCGTCGACCAGGATTTTCAGCGCTCGGGAGAGGAACTTTTGGCGGCGATTCTCGGAGCCTATCATATCAGCCGTCCAAAGGAGGGGGGCAAGTCGGCCAAAAACGAGGTTTAGGGCTAGATTTGAAAGTAGGCGGTCGTGCGGTTCTTTCCATCCTTTTTTGACTGGTACATGGCCTGGTCGGCCCGCTCAACCGTCTTCTGCCAGGCCTGTCCCGACTTGTGGACATCGATCCCGATGGAGACGGTAACCGTCCCGATGGTCTTGTTGTCCTTCGCCGAGAGGAGGGCGATCCGTTCGACATTCTGCCGGATATTCTCGGCAACGATGTGGGCCTTGTCGATGGGGGTCGAGGGAAGGACGACGACGAACTCTTCCCCGCCGAAGCGGGCTACGATATCGTCTCCCCGGGTCTTGCCCTTGAGGACCTGTGCGACGGCGAGGAGTATGCGGTCCCCCACCGAGTGGCCGTGGTCGTCGTTGATCTTCTTGAAGTTGTCGATGTCGATAAAAAGAACGGAGCACTCGCCCTGGCGCGACTCCTGGGCCTTGAGGCACTCTGTGATCCGCATCTCGAATCCGCGTCTGTTGATGACCCCTGTCAGGGGGTCGATTGACGAGGCCTGAGCGGCGGCGCTCAGTTCGTTTTTTAGAATTTCGATTTCTTTTTGGCTTTTTTTGAGCTGGGTCTCCAGGGCGTCGCTGGTCTCGATGAGCTTTTTGGTCTCGCCGGCCAGCCGGGCAATCACCGTCTGGAGAAGTGCCGTATCCACGACATCGGCCGTTTTGAGGGCGTTGTGCTGGGAGAGGATACCGAATCTGGCCTTTTGGGTGGTTTCGGAGGTGGCGGCGGCCGACTGGGACATCTTTTCGAGGATCGCCAGTGTTTCATCGGTGAGAAAGAGGCGGGATTCCAGTGCGGGAAGGGCTTCTTCGGGGACGATGAAGCCATAGTAGAGCTCTTCGGCCTGCACGTCGGTGATAGGCCCGGAGGCGAGGAGGTCGTCGATGGCTCGTTTGAGGGAGGCGTTAACGCCGGAAACGTATTCGTAGACGACGGTGTAGTGGACCGGTGTAAAGGAAAGGTTCCATTCCGTCATCTTCCGGAGGACGAGCCTCAGGATTTCGGCACTTTCTTCCTTGGTTTCGGAATAGCGGCCCATCGTCCGTCGGACTCCTGTTGCGGGGGACCCGTTGCCTCTTGGGCATCTTGAAGAATGAACCCTTGCCCGCTATTGTCGGACAAGGAGAGTGGGAAGTCAAAAAAACTGAGTCTCTGCAAAAAAAAGGGCGCCGGAGCGCCCTCATTTTCGTTCAACCTCTTGTCATCATCCAGCGTTCAGCTAGCGGCCTTGACCTTTTCGAGGAGATCCGAAAAAACGGCGGGCTGATTGAGCGCCAGATCGGCAAGGATCTTCCGGTCAAGCCCAATGCCAAGCTTTTTCAGGCCGGAAATGAGACGGCTGTAGCTGATTCCCTGGGGGCGGCAGGCCGCATTGATCCGTTGGATCCAGAGGCGACGGAACTGACGCTTGTTGGCCTTTCTGTCACGATAGGCATAAGTCAGCCCCTTTTCCACCGTATGGCGAGCCGAACGGTAGAGACGGGAGCGTCCTCCCCAATATCCCTTGGCCAGATCGAGTATTTTTTTTCTGCGAGCCCTTGTCTGCGGGCCGCCCTTGACGCGTGGCATCTCTTTCCTCCTTGTGGTGCGGTATCGACTGACTGTGATGACGCAATGAGGCCTTTCGGCCTAGACGGGTTATCCGTTCAGGTTGGCAAGAACCTTCTTGGCCTGTCCCTTTTCGAGAATGCTGGTCGAAAGCGAACGGGTCCGCTTCGACGATTTTCCGGTCATCAGGTGGCGCTTCCCCGACTGGTGGAACTTGACCTTGCCTGTTCCTGTGAGGGAAAAGCGCTTCTTGGCTGCGCGCTTTGTCTTCAAAACTCGTCCTGTAGCCACCGGTCACTCCTGTTTAGTGATTCCTGTTTGCTTTTATGATTGTGCTGAAAATCGCAATTTTTTTATTGTAACGAAAAAAAAGTCCTACGGCAATCCTTCGAAGGGCTACGCGGAAAGAGTCGGCTATTCGGCGACCTCTGAAGGTTCCTCCTCGTCCTTCCCGGCGGGTCGGGTCGGCGCATTTGCGGGGGCCAGCACCATGGTCATGTTCGAACCTTCAAGCTTCGGCGGTGACTCCACAATCGCCTTGGGTCCCAGGGCGGCGATCATTTTTTTCAGGAGCTCGGCCCCGACTTCGTATCGGACCATCTCCCGGCCGCGGAAGACGAGGGCGACTTTTGCCTTGTTGCCTTCCTCGAGGAAACGCTCCACATAGTGAATCTTGATATCCAGATCATGCTCGTTGATATGGGGCCGGAATTTGAGTTCCTTGACCTGGCCTGTCCGCTGGTGCTGCTTCATGGAGTGGAGCTTCTTGCTCTGCTCGTACTGGAACTTTCCAAAGTCCATGAGTTTGCAAACCGGGGGCTTTGCATTGGGAGAGACCTCAACGAGATCATATCCCGCTTCTTCGGCCTTCTTGATCGCTATATTGGTCGGGACGATGCCCACCTGTTCCCCGTCGGCACCAATCAGTCGGACTTCTTTGGTTTTGATCTCATAATTGATGCGCGTTTTCTGGTTAATCAGAACCCTCCTTGAAAATGTTTTTGACTGCCGTTGTCAGGATACCCGTCACTCAGTACTGGGCAAAGTGTTATGTGTCACCCGAGGGAGAGCCCGGTTCGAATCTCTTCCTTGATGGCGACAAGGGCTTCGCGCCAAGGGAGTGTTCCGCCCGCCTGTCCATCTCGGTGCCGAATGGAGATGGTTTCATCCTGGGCTTCCCGATCTCCCAGAACCCACATCTGGGGGATCTTCATCAGCTGGGCGTCCCGGATCTTGGCCCCGATCTTTTCGTTCCGGAAGTCGGTGACCACCCGGACACCTTCCTGCTCTAGGGTTTCTGCGATTTTCCGGGCATAGGGAATGTGGCGGTCGGCGATGGGAAGTATCGTGACCTGCTCCGGTGCGAGCCAAAGGGGAAAGGCGCCTTTGAAGTGCTCGACGAGGATCCCGAAGAATCTCTCCACCGATCCCAAAAGGGCCCGGTGAATCATGATGGGGCGGACGTCGTTGCCGGAGCTGTCCCTGTAGGTGATATCGAATTTTTCGGGGAGGTTGAAGTCCACCTGGATGGTCGACAGCTGCCATGTGCGCCCCAGAACATCATGGAACTTCATATCGATTTTTGGGCCATAGAAGACACCTTCTCCCGGGTCGATCTCATAAGGGATGCCGGCATTTTTAAGAGCCTCTTCCAGAGCGCCTGTCGCCAGCGCCCAGTTTTCATCGCTGCCCACAGATCCTTCCGGGCGAGTTGAAAGGTAGACCGAGCGATTTGTGAAGCCAAAGGGAAGCAGCATTTCGTCGACCAGGGTCAGAACCTTGCCGATTTCGGAAGCGATGTCCTCCGGCCGGCAGAAAATATGGGCATCGTCCTGGGTAAAACCTCGAACGCGAAGAAGTCCATGCAGCGTCCCGGAGCGCTCATAGCGATAGACCGTTCCCAGTTCGGCGAGCCGCACGGGAAGATCCCGATAGCTCTTCACGGCTTCCTTGAAGATCAGGATATGGAAGGGGCAGTTCATGGGCTTGAGCTCGAACTCCGATCCCTCGATCTCCATGGGGGAGAACATGCTTTCCCGGTAGAAATCCCAGTGGCCGGACTGCTTCCAGAGGTCGAGACGCGCAATATGGGGCGTGTAGACATACTGGTAGCCATGCCGGTCATGACGGGTCTTCCAGATTTCCTCGATGACGCGGCGGATGCGAGCCCCACGGGGAAGCCAGAGGACCATGCCGGCGCCGTTCTCGTCGAGAGTTCGAAAGAATCCCTGTTCCTTGCCGATCTTGCGGTGATCTCGTTGTCGGATCTCTTCAAGACGGGCAAGGTAGGCATCAAGCTCTGCCTGGGTCGGAAAGGCGGTTCCGTAAATTCGCTGGAGGGAGGGGTTTGTCTCGACTCCTTTCCAGTAGGCTCCCGAAGAGGAGAGAAGCTTGACTGCCCCGATCTGTCCCGTTCCTGGCAGATGTGGTCCCCGACAAAGGTCCGTAAATTCACCCTGATCGTAGACGGTAATCTCGGCTTCGGCAGGAATGGAGTGAAGAATCTCCAGCTTGAACGGCTCTCCCGTTTTTTCGAAAAGTTCATGAGCCGCTTCCCTCGAAAGGGGACGGCGGACAATGGGAGCATCGGTGGCGATGATCCTCCGCATCTCCTCTTCAATCTTTTCGAGATCCTCCGGGGAAAAGGGCCGCTCAAAGCGGAAGTCGTAATAGAAGCCTTCCTCGGTGGCGGGGCCGATGCCCACCTGGGCGGAAGGAAAGAGACGTTTTACGGCCTGGGCAAGTACGTGGGCGGCGCTGTGCCGGAGAGCCATGAGGTCAACGGCGGAACCGTTCGGCTCCCGCTTGGTGTGGTTCAAGGTATCCTTTCCTGTTGCGTGTTTTTGACATGCATTGGGTGGCGGTTCGTGAAGTCCTATTTCTTAAATGATAGATGAGACTGAGCCGGAAGACAACGGGCTATCCCCGGAAGATTTCGGGAGATTCTCGAGATCGTTAGAAAGGATCGGCCAGCTCGAGCCACGAGATTCAATATTTTTGAGCGCATGGATGGGGAAGCAGGCTGTAAGAGATCCGCATGCCCGGATTGCCGAAGAGGCCCCTCCGGATTTTTGGGGGAACGAGTCATAAGAATAAGAGACTTTACAAAAATTCCAAAAAAAACTATAAATTGTCTTCAAGCATCCCTTGATCTTCCATAAAGATATTTCCGCTCCTCAACGCTCCAGGCACATCTGTGCGATCTCCGTCGCATCGATCCTGTCCGGAATTTCTGTGTCCGGGTGATCTCTGTTTGCCGGATGGGAGGCCCGACACGTTCTTGTCCCGGCCGGGTCGTGTGAGTGTGGGCGAGTGGCGACTGAGAGAGACAAAGCGGTTTTCCGCCAACAGGAAAGGACTGCCTTGAAGCGATTTGGTCGAGGAATATTCCGGATGCCACCGCTCGGATCGGCACTGCTTGCCGGTCTTTTGGCCTTCTCCGGAATGACTGTTTTCTTCTCTCTTTCTGCTTCTCCCGTCTTTGCCGATCCTTTCCGGGACTTCATCATCTATCCCTACGAAACCCCCGAGCAGGGAGAGATTAGCCTCGGAACCTGGCAGACCCTCCTTCTTCCCAACAAGACGGCCGATACCATCTATGGGAAAAACATCAGGGATGCCAACCTTCTCTTCGCGACATATGTCCTCGAGTTCGGCGTCACCGATTGGTGGACGCTGGGAACCTATGTCGATTTCGTCTCGGGGGCCGGGCAGGCTTACTCCTACCTTCAGACCCGGGCGATCACGACGCGCCTTCGCTTCCCCCGCATTCCCGACTTTATCGATCCCGCCGTCCAGATCGAATACTGGGCTCCGGGAGGGGGAACGGGCATGCAGTCCTTTCTCGACATCATCCTGATTGGCGAAAAGAAGCTTGGCCGATTCATTCTCGACATCAACGGGAGCTTCATGTTTGCCACCGATGGCTCCGAGCCGAACTTTCCGCCGGAGTTTGCCTACTCGGCAGGACTCTACTATCTGATTGCCGACAATGTAAACGCAGGAATTGAAGCCTTTGGCGATGACGGAGTCATCAGCAACATGGGGCCCCTGGGAGGTCCGGCGTCCTTGTACCAGGCGATGCAACAGCAGTTTATTTTTCAGAGCTGGAACTTTGCCATCGGGGAGCATGTGGACTGGAACATCGGCGTGGGAACGGGGCTGACGGCAGTCAGTGCCCCTTTTGCCATCAAGACAATCTTCGAATATCACTTCAAGCCCTTTGACTTTGAAGAAAAGGAAGGGAAACGGTACGAAGAGGAGCAGAACATCCATTAGGCCAACTTCCGGAGCTCTTGCGGAGCCCCGGAAGTTGGGTTATCCTGACTTCATGAATTTTTTCGGACACTCCTTTCGGGGCAATAGCCTCCCATTTTATGGTCAACATTCCTCCCAAGGTGGCCCGAGGGTTTTTCAGGATTCCAGAAGAGTTGACGCCATTTCTTTGTTTTCCCTCTTCCGACGGCTTTCCTCGTGTAGTCCACTTCTTCTTCTGATCCCGTTCGTCTTCGCCGGTTGCGAAAAGCCTCCCACGGCCAATATTCCTCCTGTCACACTTCCCCAAGGGACTCCTTTTGTCCTCGATCAGCCGCCGCTTCCTCCTCCCTCGACAAAAGGGGAGCCGTATGTGGGGGTTCTCTCCGGAATCCTTTCCCGGAAGGACCTTCTTGTGGTTACGGGCTACCAGGGGACTCTCCTTCGGAAAGAGGGGAAGGCTCCCTGGATCCGTCTTCCTGTTCCTGAAGGGAGGGATCTCTATGGCGTGGTGGTCTCTCCGGGAGGAGATCTCTGGGCTTATGGGGACAGGGGGACTTTACTCCGATCTTCCGACGAGGGAGCTCACTGGTCTTCGGTCGTTCTTTCTCCGGCTCCACGATTTCTTTCCTCCGTCTCTTTTGTCGATGCTCGAACTGGCTATGCGGCAGGGGCTCAGGGGGCCCTCTATCGAACCACCGACGGTGGAGGTCGGTGGACCTCTCTCTCCTTGCCAACCCGAGAGAATCTCTACGCGGTGCTCTTTCTCGATTCCTCCCACGGTCTTGTGGCAGGTTGGCATCGGACTCTTCTCCGGACATCGGACGGTGGAGCCACATGGACCCCGGTCACCGTCCCCATGCAGCGAGTGACCCGCCAAAAGCCCTCCTACAATGCCCTCTATGCCGCAGGTGGGACGATCTATCTCGCGGGTGACCACGGACTCCTGTTCTCATCGACAGATGGTGGCGCCTCTTTTTCGCCGATTCAGACGGGGAGTTTCAGGGACTTCTATGGCGTTTGCCGGACGGGTGATGGAACTCTTTCCGTCGCTGGAGAGCAAGGAACACTTCTCTTCTTGGTCCCCAACGCCGGAGGGGGATGGACGATTCGCTCTCCGTTAGGGGCCTTTCACGGCTCTGACTTCCTCGGGCTTTCCTGCGGGGCCGCTCACGTGAGGCTCGTGGGGACTCGGAACACCATTCTTCTTCCCTCGCACTGACTGCGCGCACCCGCCCTTTCCTATTAGCTGTTAGACTGTGTGTTCCTTGACGGGAGGCCGTTAAACCCCAGATTCTTGGGAAAGGTTTCTCTCCCGACATTTCCGGAGGTTCCATGGCTCTCTTCAAGATTTACCACAGTACCAGAACCGGGATAGCCCGCTTCAACACCACTGTCCTGCGCAAGGTCGTGGGGCTCGGGGCTCTTTACTCCACGGGCTACGGTGATGTTGGTTCCTCCATTTACTATGCGCTGGGGATCACGACAATCTATGCCGGGGGGGCGTCTTTTCTCGCGATCGGAGCCGCCGGTCTCTTTTTCATTGCCACCGTTCTTTCCTATGCGGAGCTCTCGAGCGCCATTCCTGAAGGCGGAGGATCCTCTCTTTTTGCCCAGAGGGCTTTTGGAGACGGCTGGGCCTTCTTCACCGGCTGGGCCCTGCTTCTCGACTACATTCTGACACTGGCAATCAGCGCCTTTTCGGTGGGCCCCTATCTGGGCTATTTTTTTCCGATATTCAAGACGAATCCCCAGGTGAATGTGACCTTCACCGGCCTTCTGATTCTTGTGCTTGTCCTTCTGAACATTGTGGGTCTCAAGGAGTCTTCCTGGTTCAGCCTCATGCTGGCCGGCTTCGACGTCATTACCCAGGTTTCCCTCATGACCATGGGGGCCTTTTTTCTTCTGAACTTCCATACGATCTGGGGACAGTTCACCCTGGGGAGCGCTCCCACTTGGCACAATTTTCTGTATGGCATTTCAATTGCCATGGTGGCCTATACCGGGATCGAGGCCATCAGCCAGATGGCGGGGGAGGCGAAGAACGCCGAAAAGCTGGTTCCCCGTGCCATGTTTATGACCATGGGGACGACCATTCTCTTGTATTCGGGAATCTCGCTCGTGGCCCTCTCGGCGATGAAGCCCCAGATCCTCTCCACGACCTGGGTGAACGATCCGATCGCGGGGATCGCCAATGCCATGCCGGCCGTCAGCCATTTCATGGCGCCCTGGGTCTCGATACTCGGCGCCACCATCCTGACCGTGGCGGCCAACGCAGGACTCATCGGCGTCTCTCGTCTTGCGTTTTCCATGTCGAACAACCTTCTCATCTCCCCGATCTTTCATAAGACGAGTGCCCGCTACAAGACACCGATGGTGTCGATTGCCATCTTCGGGACATTGGCGGCACTGATTGTCGCGTTCTTTCCTTACCTCGATGTTTTGGCCGATCTTTATAACTATGGGGCGATGCTGTCGTTTTCAATGACCCATCTGGCCCTTATTCGGCTTAGGAAAAAAGAGCCGAATCTCAAACGTCCCTTCCGGGTTCCGTTGGCCATCAAGATTTCCGGCTGGGAAATTCCCCTGCCGACAGTCTTTGGCTTTGCCGGTACATTTGGCGTCTTTCTGATGGTTCTTCTGTTTCACAAGTATGGACGAGTCTTCGGAACGGTTTGGATGGCGGGAGGCATCGCCTATTACCTATGGTTTCGGCGGAAGGAGTCGCTCCCGGTCATGGAGCGGGTCAAGATCACCGAAGTGGCCAATGACATGCCTGAGCCCAAACCCCATAAGCACATTCTTGTGGCCACCTCTCCCACACGTCCGTCCCCTATGCTTCGGGATGTCCTCAAGGTTGCCAAGGCCGACAATGCCAAGGTCACGGTCATTTCTGTTCTGGAGATTCCCCTTGCGCTTCCTCTCAATGCTCCTCTTGAGGATGAGGAGACCGTGGCCCGACACACGCTGGACCTTTGTCAGGCCATCGGGATGGAGGAGGATGTTCTGGTCGATACGATTTTGGCGAGAGGGCGGGCCATCGGACCTGTTCTCAACATGCAGATCCGTCGTTTGGGGGCTGATACGGTGGTGCTGAACGACACGGGAAGCTCCTTGGCGGCGGCTGTCCTGGCTGCAATCCGGAGATCGGCCAATACGGTGATGATCTGGACATTTCAGATTTACTCGGGAGCGGGGCTGACGCCGACGCCGCGGTCACGTCTGTCGGGAGAGACACCAATTATCAGGACCATGCCGGCAGGTGGGGCAGGAGGATCGGTCCAACAGGATTCTTGAGCCCTTGGGCTCAGGACAGCCTGAGGGGGGATTCTATGGTCAGAGGCGGAGAGAGGACTCTTCGGCTCTGCGCTTCTGGCAGGTTTCGCAGATCCCGTAAATTTCGAGGCGATGTGAGACGATGGAGAAATGGTTGTCCCGGGCCGCGGCGACCTGAAGTTGCTCGATGACGGGCTGGTCGAACTCCACGACCTTCCCGCACTCGATGCAGATGAGGTGGTCGTGGTGTTTGGCGGGCTTGGCCTCGTACCGGCTGAACTCGTCGTTGAACCGGTGTTCTTCGACAAGCCCTTTTTCCTTGAGTGCATGCAGGGTCCGGTAGATCGTGGCCAGACCGATCCGGGGCGTTTTGGATTTCACAAGTCCATGAATCTCTTCGGCGCTGAGGTGTCCCTTGGATTCGGTAAGGGTTTGGAAGACGCTCAGCCTCTGTTGGGTCGGGTGGATTCCTGAGGATTTGAGATCTTCACTGAGCCGTTGAGCCATTCCGGAAGGGGAGCGTGAGTCTTCCTGCTTTTCTCGTGATGTGGCTCCAGAGCGTTTTCTGGAAAGGGTTTCCCCCCCTCCGCCTTTAGCAAGGCGGGAATTTGGCAAAAGGGAGCGTTTGCCTGACGCCATGGTCTCACGTCCTGTCTTGAGTTCTGGAAAAAGAAGATACCTTTTCCCGAAGGTTCCCGACGAATGAGCGCGCATGAACGCAAGTTCGTCAGGAACCCTTCCGGAGACGATATCCAGCCATCGATATGTTCTAATGAGAATGATCCTGAGATCTTGATCTTGGCATAGACCTCCCTTTCCGTTCAAGTCTTGAGAGGGTTGGGGAAAAGGACTGAAACGGTTTTAAATCCCTTCTCTTCCATATGATGGAAGGTTTTTTGTTCATCAAGATGACGTGCCCTTTGCTCGACGGAATAAGGTCCTGCTCCACCTGACCTTCGCGACGGGGCAAACCTCCTCGACCGTCTCTAGACCCGATCTCTCCCACTGGCAAGTTTCCCAAGACATTCCTGGTAGATTTTGACAGCCTCTGGGTTCGTCTGGGCGAGGCTCTTTCTTGATCGGGCAGCGAAAAATGTCGCTCCGGAGGCGATTGCGCTTTCGAGTCCCTGTCGAAAGAATTCAGCGGCTTCGACGGGGGATCCTCCCGAGGAAAGAAGGCCCTCTCCGGCAATGCGAAAGAGCTCGGGTTCGAAGACCCGGGCTCCAGTCATCCTTGACTCTCCAAGCCCACGGAGGGCAGAGTCCCGGGCGGCTTCCGGCTCATTCGCCCGCAATGCGGTCATCGCCTCGATAAGGGTGAAAAGGGGAGCGAGTCCAGGAAGAACGCCTCCGATGGCTCCCACTGCTGCCCGGGAAGCGGCAAGATTCTTTTTTTCTCCTTCCGCATAGGCCATTGCGACCTGTCCCACGATATCCCACTGAAGATATCCGTATTGCTCTGCAAGTTCACGAGCACGCCGAGCAACCTCTTCGGCGCCGGCAGGGTCTTTCAGAAGCATCTTCAAGTAACAGTCGAAGGAGAGCGCATATCCCAGGGAATTCGGGTGCCCGATGGACTCGGCTCGCTCAATGGCTCTTCTGGCTTCCCTGAGTCCTTCTTCGGGATCGTCCGTGATTCCCTGCAGCCAAGACAAATAGGCACGACTTCCCATCTCAGGATCCTCGGCAAAGGCCTCAATCACACATGCCTTCTCTCGAAGGCTTTCTGCTTCTTCACCATATTTCAATGCTTCCAGAAGATGCTTTTTCGAAAGAGAAAGGGATCCTGTCCAGAAGAGTGTTCCTCCCAAGGCATACTCGGCCCGGAGGCAAAATTCCGAATTTTCAATCTCCCGGGCACAGAGGCGAAGGTCCTCTCCCAGCGGTCGGGCGGCAGTGGGGCCCACCCGTGTGAATGCGGAGGTCCAAAGCCCAAATCGCAGGGGAAATGGGCGGCTATTTTCGGGAAGAACCTCGGCTAAATCAGAGGCCCGGTTGTAGATCGCTTCGACGGCTTCAGAGCCGTGTCCTTGCAAAGATACCGCTAACGGACCGGCTTCGAGGAGAATTGCGAGCTCTGTTTCTCCTGGAAAAATGGTCGGATCAGACTTGACGAGAGAGAGGGCGGTATTAAGATGCAGAAAGGCGTCTGATGCGGCACCTTTCTCTGCCGCCCGGGAAGCGGCAAGGCGGTAGGCGGGAATAGCCTCTTTGAGTCGACCGGCTTTTTCAAGATGAAAGGCAAGATCTTCGGGAGGGGTTTCCTGGATCTGCAGGGAGAGGCTATCAGCGATTCGATGGTGGAGGCTTCGTCGTGCCGGAGCGGAGAGGGTGGCGAGGATGGCCTCCCTCAGGAGAGCATGATGAAAAGAAAAGGTGGGAGGATCGATCGCCTTTTGGTCGAGGAGACCTGTCCGGCAAAGCTCTTCAAGATCCCTGTCGAGGGTTGCGGGCGTTGGCACGAGGGGCCGTAGGGCTGATTCGCGGAAGACGATTCCTAGCGCGGCGGCTGGGGGGAGGATCTGTCGGAGGTGGAGGGGGAGTGTGTCCGTTCGGGATGTAAAGAGAGTATTCAGGCTCGGAGGAAGGGGAATCGTTTCGTCTTTGGCGAGGAGTGCCAGTTCCCGAAGATAGAGGGGAATTCCTTCTCCCATATCAAGGATCCGTCGCAGGTCGGTGGGGGAGAAATCGCGTCCGGCAGTGCGCGAGACCAGATGTCGTCCGCTCTGCCGATCGAGTCGTCCAAGAGAGATCAGTGTATCCGGACGGGGAAGGTCAAGATTTTCGAGAGATCGACGCTCCCGGCAGGAGAGGATCATTGTCATGGAGATTCGGCCCATGCGTTCGAAAGACTTCTTGAGAAGAGCCAGAGTCGCTTGGTCCGCCCAGTGAACATCTTCCAGGACAAGAAGCAGGGGAGCCGAGCGTGATAGATGGGAAATGATGCCAAGGAGAAATGTTTCCAAGGTTTCCCTTAGTCGTTCCGGAGAGAGGCGACTGAAGGGCTCGGGAAGTTCACCCGGCTCTCCCAGAAGGTGGCGAAGCAAAGGGAGGTCCCTGTCGACAGAACGCTCTCTTTCGAGTAGATATCGCTCAAGACGATAGATGCGTTCCGAGGAAGGTAGATGGAGGGTTTCGAGTCCGGTTTGGTTCCGGATAGAGCGAATGATCGGAGACCAGGGGGTTCCCTGGTGTTCCGGGAGACAATAGTACTTCCGGATGTTATGAGGTCTTCCTGATGTTTCCACGGCTTTGACAAAGGCTTCGATCAGGGCGGATTTTCCGATTCCCGCCTCTCCTTCGATCCAGACTGTTCGTCTTTCTCCCCGGCAACTTTCCTCCCAGCTCTGACTGAGACGGGAAATTTCGTCTTCCCTGCCGAAAATGCCGTCAACGGCCGTGGAGAGCCTATCAGGAGCCGAGAGCACTCCTTGGACCAGAAACACGGAAGGATCCATCGGAGCAAGAGAGGTGAGGTGAAAATAGTTTCGCAAAAGGAGCGCTGTCGATTCGGTGGCCACGATGGAAAATGACGGAGCCTTTTCAGAGGTTGTGCGGGCGAGTTTGGAGAGGCGTCCGAATGGATCGGGAAGATTGGGTCCTGCATCGCAAGGCGCCAATCCCGCATTTAGTCCGATGGAAAGTGAAAGGGAAGATCTAGGGAAAAGGAGTTCTCCGATCTTCTTTGCACAGTCTGCGGCGATGCGGACCTCCTCTTCCCGGCAACGAGGATATCCAAAGTAGGCCACAACCATCTCGGGTGAAGAAGGAACAATAAATCCCCCTCTGGACAGCAGAATTTCTTCGGCAGAGAGTCGGATCTGTTCCGTGCGATCGAGAAGCTCTTCATCGGAGAGAGGACTCGGAAGAGTGAGTCTGAGGACAAATGCGGTCAAAGGGCGAAGCTCTATGGCTCTCCCGGTATCGAGATCTGCTCCCTGGACCGGGGGAATTCCGGAGGTGAGATCTCTCTCGAGGGTTGCCTTGGCTTCGGCAAGGGACTGTCGAATCCCATTGGCCCATTGGGACAGTGGAGAGCGATCGGGAATACGGACACTTTCAAGAAATGGGCGGGAGAGTAGATTAAGGCGGGACAGAGCCTCCCTGCGGCATGCGGTGCAGCGTCGGGGGGGGGTGAAACTCTGCGCATACGTCTGGAGGGGTGGGAAAAAGAACTTGCCGGATATCGACGGAAGAAGACGGAAGATTCCAATAAAGAGTTGTCCTTGTCGCTCCTAGAAAATTCGGAAGCCCAAGTCTTTTGGAGAGATTGTAGAGAGAGGTGGAAAGATTGGCGCGGGCCCGATTCTTCGGAAGGTCAGGCCAGAGAAGGTCGCATACCGTATCTCTGTAGAGGGGGTCTTTGGAGCCTGCCAGGAGAAATAGCAAAAAAAAGGGTTTGTCAGCGTCTTGGAGATAAAGTTTTTTGTCCCCAAGCCGAAAAAGGGGTGGTCCAAGGAGGTCAAGCCTGAAGTCGGAAGAGTGATCGTTTTCCATGAGACAACCTCGATAGGACACGGCGCATACGCTTCGATGGCTTGGGTGGGAAAAGTGAGCGGAAATTGCCGATGGATTCTCTGAATGTGCCCCGTTTCCTGGTACCTATCTTTCATGATTTCTTGTTTTTAAAATTCAGGAAAAGGCAGGATGGACGGCTTTTTCTTCCGAGAGCTCTCTCCCCCCAAGATGGTCTGGCGGGCGTTATGTTTTTTATAAGAACTCGACTTCAATGTCTGTTAAGGAGAAGTCCTGGACATTCGAGAATCTCTTCTGTCCCAAGGGAGGAATTCTTTGCATAAATTCGACCTGCATAAACTATCGTCCATAATTTTAAGAAAATCAATAGTGGAAATGTAATGAAATTACCTGGTTGCCTTTGTAATGATTGTCACTTTTTAAAATGATTTGCACGCTCATTGATTCGGGAATGTGTCCTGTTTCTGGACTGCTCTCCAATCATTGTCCAAGTTATATTCTCCATGAGATTTCTTTTGATTCCGGATGAGGAAGAATTCATTTTTGCATCTGTCCTATGACGTGTGCTAGAATCCCACTTTGCGATTTTACGGGACAGGCACGTTCGTATTTTGCCGGACCAAGATTATGGGGACTCTCCGGGATACGATGGTCCGGCGACTCTGACCGGATCGGGTGGCCGGGCCGGATGCGGCTCCGCCGTGTGCTCACAAACAAAAGCATTAAAGTCTATGGAAGGGGGATTTCATGGCAGACACCTTTGCCGTGATTCGGACTGGCGGCAAGATGTATCGTGTGGCGCCGGGCCAGGTTCTTGTTGTCGAGCGCATCGAGGAAGAGGGAGCGATTGTCTTTCGCGAAGTCCTGATGGTCTCCGACGAAAATGGAGTCGTCTATGCGACGGCGGACAAGCCTCTTGCCGTTGAGGTGAGGGGGCGGATTGTGCGCCAGGAGAAGGATCCGAAGATCATTGTCTTCAAGAAGAAGCGCCGAAAGAACTACCGGCGGAAGAAGGGCCATCGTCAGCTCGTCTCCCGCATTGAAATCGAATCCATCGTCAAGACCGCCTAAAGGGCATGGGGGCTTTGTTCCCACGGAAAACGACTTCCTGAAAGGAAAAATGTCATGGCACATAAGAAAGGGGTCGGCTCGACCCGAAACGGCCGCGACTCTGAGTCGAAGCGGCTGGGAGTCAAGCGTCACGATGGCCAGCTCGTGCTGGCCGGAAACATCCTCGTCCGCCAGAGAGGGACCCAATTCTACCCTGGCGACAATGTGGGAATGGGGCGTGACTATACCCTTTTTGCAATGCAAACGGGAGTCGTCCGCTTCTCCCGGTATGGACGAGATGCCAAGAAGATCAGCATCGTTCCCGAGACCACATCGGCTCAGGAGTCAGTCTAGCCTTCAATTCTTCTCCCGGCCTCAGGGTCGGGGGATGTCTCGGCATCCACCCTTCCGGAGGCACCATGTCCCAGTTTGTTGATGAGGTGACCCTTCGCGTTGCCTCGGGAAAAGGAGGGGATGGCTCTGCCTCCTTTCGGAGAGAGAAGTTTGTCCCTCGAGGAGGTCCGGATGGGGGAGATGGAGGAAATGGTGGCTCCATCATCCTTTGCGGGACTCCGGATCGCTCGACGCTCCTCGACTTCAAGCACCGACCCAGGGTCGTTGCCACCGCCGGCGAAAACGGGCGCGGAAAGAAGCAACACGGTAAGAATGGGGAGGACCTCGTCCTCCTCGTTCCCTTGGGGACACAGGTTTTTGATTCCGAGACAGGAAATTTGCTGGCCGACATCGTGACCGAAGGCCAGCTTTTTGTGGCGGCTCCCGGTGGACGGGGAGGCCGGGGTAATGTTCATTTCGCAACTCCCACACGACAGGCTCCCGATTTTGCCGAGCCGGGCAAGCCGGCCGTGGAGATCACCCTCCGTCTCGAACTCAAGGTCATGGCCAAAGTTGGTCTTCTGGGCTTTCCGAATGCGGGAAAATCGACTTTTCTTGGCCGCATCACCCGGGCCCATCCCCGAATCGGCTCCTATCCCTTCACCACTCTCCATCCCCATCTTGGCGTGGTTACCCGCGGGAGCTTTCCCGAAATCCGGGAGTACGTCGTCGCCGATCTTCCTGGCCTGATCGAGGGAGCCCATGAAGGTAAGGGCTTGGGCGACCGCTTTCTGCGGCATGTCGAACGGACGCAGGTTCTGCTTCACTTCATCGATGTGAGCTATGAAGGTCCTGCAGACCCGGAGGAGTCCTACCGGATCATCCGCAACGAATTGGCCCTTTACGATCCTCGTCTTCTCGACAAGCCCGAACAGGTGGCCGCCACCAAGGCGGACTCCGCCGATCCTGAGAGGGTTGAGGCCTTCCTGGACTTTTGTCGCAGGACCGGGCGGACACCCTATCTCCTCTCCTCTCAGACAGGAGAGGGAATCCCCGAGATCCTGAATGCCCTTGATAACCTGCTCGAGGGCGAAGCACTCCTGGCCTCCGAAGACGGGGCCCGCCCGGAGCCCTGATGGCCGAGTCGTGCAAGGAAAGACGAGCTGAAATTAGAAAAAGGCTTCGTGTCCTCGTTGTCAAGGTGGGGAGCAACATTCTGACCGGGGCCGACGGCGCGCTCTCGGGGCGTTCCTTTTCCCGGATTGCACGCCAGATTCGACGTCTCAGAGACGAGGGGGTTCGGGTTGTTCTCGTCTCCTCAGGGGCGATTGCCGCCGGTCGGGAACGCATCGGATTCGGGAGGCGACCTCTCTCTCTGGCCCAGAAGCAGGCGGCAGCCTCCGCCGGACAGACGGCCCTTATGGGACAATGGGAGAAGGCCTTCCGTCGTCATGGCCTCGGTGTCGCCCAGATTCTCCTGACCCCCTCTGACATCGCCGACCGCGAAAGATTTACCAATCTCGAACGTACCGTGGAGACGCTGCTCTCCCTCGGCCTGGTGCCGGTGGTCAATGAAAACGATGCTGTGGCGACCTTCGAGATTCGTTTCGGAGACAACGATCGTTTGTCTGCTTATGTGGCGGGCCTCGTGCGGGCCCAGTGCCTCCTGCTTCTTTCCGATGTCGATTATCTTTACACGGCCGATCCCCGTATCGATCCGGAGGCTCGCCCCCTTCCCTGCGTCCGGCATGTCAACGACCGGACCCTCCGAATGGCCGGGCTTTCCCGTAGCGGACTTGGAACCGGAGGGATGTCTTCCAAGGTGGGCACGGCCCAGTGGGCGAACGGATGGGGGCTCCCCGTCGGAGTCCTCAAAGGAGATCTTCCCACCGGCATCTTCCGTTTTTTTGAAGGAAAAACCGGGACGCTCTTCGATACCGACCGGAGTCTCCCCTCGAACCGCAAGATCTGGATCGGTCAGTTTTCCGTTCCCCAAGGGGAACTTCATCTCGACGCGGGGGCCGCTCTTGCCCTGCGGTCGGGGCGGACGAGCCTTCTCGGCCGAGGTGTGGCAAGTCTGTCGGGAGATTTTCTCCGGGGGGAGACCATTCTCCTCAAGGATCCCCAGGGGACAGAGATCGCCCGGGGGATTGTTCGCAAATCCTCCCGGGCGATCGTCCCGGGAGAGGAAGGCTTGCTGGTGCACCGAAACGACCTGGTTCTTTCCGATCCCTCTCCCTAAGCCACCAAGGAGTTCGCGATATGTCCTATGACCGCTCTCAGCTTTCTTCCATTGTTACAAAAACCCGGGACGCCTGCCGTTCCTATGCCGTGCTGACATCGAAGAAAAAGAACGAGGCCCTGGCCAATATTGCCCGGGAACTCCTTGCCCGTCGTGAAGAAATCCTTGAGGCCAATCGGGAGGACTATGAGGAAGCCCAGAAGTCTGGCCTCTCCCCTGCCATGTGCGACCGACTCCTGCTGACGGGGCCGCGATTCGAGTCCATGGTCGGAGGACTCTCCGAGGTTTCCGTCCTGCCCGATCCGGTGGGAACAGCGGTCTCCCGATGGGAAAATCCCGACGGACTCATCATTGAAAAGGTCCGGGTTCCCATCGGGCTTGTGGGTGTCGTCTATGAAGCTCGGCCCAACGTGACAGTCGAGGTGGCCTCCCTCTGCTTCAAGTCTGGTAACGGAGCGGTCCTGAAAGGGGGGAAGGAGGCCCGCAGGAGCAATGCGGCCCTTTTTCGGGCGATCTGGGAAGGGCTTGCCCAGGCGAACGTCAATCCCGACGGAGTGGCCTTTCTTCCCTGGACCGACAGAAATGTGGTGGCGGATCTCGTGAGCAACACCTCCCTTGATGTGGTCATCCCGAGAGGCGGCCAATCCCTCATGGAGACGGTGGTGGCCCACGCACGGGTTCCTGTCCTCCGCCACGATCAGGGAATATGCCACATCTACGTCGCGGCATCAGCTCCCTTCCCCATGGCCAGGGACATTGTCCTCGATGCGAAGACAAACCGTCCATCAACGTGCAACTCCATGGAGACTCTGCTGGTTCACGAAGCACAATCCGAGACCTTCGTTCGTCCCTTCCTGCACATTCTTAAAGAGAAGGGCGTGACCGTCTATGGCTGTCCCCGAACCCGCCACCTCGACTCATCCCTCTCTCCGGCATCTCCGGACACATACCGGACCGAATTCCTTTCCCTTGCGATGAATGTGCGTATCGTGGGGACCTTCGACGAGGCCCTCGAGCATATCGCCCTCTATAGCTCGGGTCATACCGAGGCGATCGTCACTTCTGATGTGGGAGAGTCGGAGAGGTTTTGCCGGGAGGTTGACTCTTCCTGTGTGATGGTCAACGCCTCGACAAGGCTTCACGATGGCGGCGTCTTCGGTTTGGGGGCTGAAGTCGGCATCTCCACCACCCGGGTCCATGCCCGGGGAACGATGGGACTTCCCGAACTTACAACAACGAAATACATGGTGCGTGGCCATGGACATCTCCGGGGCCGGTAAGCGAGGCGGTCGTCCCCAGAGAGCCCTCTTCGGCGGAGCCTTCAACCCCCTTCACAAGGGCCATATTGCCTTGGCCGAGGAGATCGAGCGGAAACTGGGTCTTGAGGAGGTGGTCTTTGTCCCGACCGGACTTCCTCCTCACAAGGAGCGTCCGGCGGTCTCCTGCGAGGAGCGCCGTCACATGGTTGAGCTGGCCATTGCCGGACGACCCGGGTGGCGAGTGTCGGATATCGAATGCCGACTTCCCGGGCCATCGCTGACCTCCCGGACCCTGACCCACCTCTCGTTGTCTCCTCCTCCATTTTTCGTGATGGGAGAAGATGCCTTCATCGACTTTCTCGAGTGGGGGGGGCCCGAAATCATTCTTTCGCTTAGCCATCTTGTGGTCGTGACCCGTCCGGGGGGGGCGGGAGTCCGTGCCCGAAACACCCTTCTTCGGGTTCTTGATCTTTCGGAGTCCTTCCTGACAGGCGAGAATGTTCCAGCTCTCGATGATCTCCGTTCGGGAAGAATGGTCGAGTGGGTGGCTGCCCTTCCGTCCTTTGGCACAACGCTCAGGCTTCTTGCCATCGACTCGCTGGAGATCTCCTCCACGCGCCTTCGATCCGACATCGCCTCCGGAAACACCGAGAGATGGGCCCATCTCTTGCCTGAACCCGTCAAATCCTATATCGTTGAAACAGGCCTTTATCGCGAAAAGTCTTGCGGTCACAACAAAATGGAGTGACCGGCCACTGGGAGGAATCCCTACTGATCGCAGGATTTCTCCGGCAAGTTCCGGTTGCGTGATAGAATGAATAAAGTCACAGTTCTTTTTCATCTGCTCTCTTACCAAGGAGTTTTATCGTGGGGTCGACGACGGACCGAAAGGTTCGGAAGGAGGAGATGTCTGACACGCTGGCTCGGGCCATGCGTCTTGCCGAGGTTCTTCTGGAAAAGAAGATCGGGGATGTCTGGGTCGTCGATGTGGCCGGTCTCTGCGGCTATGCCGACTGCCTGATTCTGGGTGATGCCGAAAACGAACGACATATGCAGGCGGCTCTTGAGGGTCTCGATCAGGCCATTTCTCTTCCCGGGACAGGGTTCTCCCCTGAACGGGGTGGGCGATGGACCCTTCTCGATCTTGATGATGTGGTCATCGATCTTTTTCTTCCCGGGACACGAGAGATCTATCGTCTGGAGGATCTTTATTCTGACGCGACGATCTATGTTTTTGACCCTTCGGGAAAAAGCCGTCGGGTTCTCCCGGAGGAGAGACTGGCCCTGTACTCCGGAAAGAAACTTGACATGCGAGAGACGGGATCCCTTTCCCCATGACCCGCCTTCTTCTCCTTGTCATGCTGGTTCTGGCCGTGGCACTTGTCAAGCTGGCCGAGTGGAACGACCAGAAGGTCTCCTTTCAGATACTTCCCCACCAGGTTCTTCTTCTGCCCCAGATCACGCTCATCGTTCTGGCCTTCTCCTTGGGTGCGGCCCTTGTCTTTCTGATTCATGGTCTCTCAGACCTTCTCGGATGGGTCAAAAATCTCCGGGAAAGCCGGGACGAGAAGAGGGCAGAAAGGGCGCAGGCACTCTGGAAGAGGACCTGGACTGAAATCAACCGCTCCCACATGCCCCAGGCCCTCTCTGTTCTGGAGCGCCTTGTGGCTCTCTTCCCCGACCACCGGGAGGCCCTTCTCCTCCTGGGCGACCTGAAGAGATCGTCGGGAGATTATGTCGGCGCCATCCGGATACATCGGAGGGCCAGAGTTTTCGATGAGGAGGATGTTCGCCTGATCCTGGCTTTGGCCACGGACTATGAATGCGCGGAAAGGGTCGAGGATGCCCTGGTGCTCTTCCGGGAATACTTCAAGAAGGAGGGGCGGAACCGAGAGGTTCTTGAAGAGTTCCGGAGATTGCTCATGAGGGAAGACCGTTGGGAGGAAGCTCTTTCTGTGCAGACGGCCTTGGCCCGCTCTTTTGAAAAAGGGGAGAGGCGGGATCGGGAGGTGGCCCTGCTGGTAGGGCTTCGATTCGAAGTGGGCTCGCTTCTCCACCGTCAGGGGAATACCGAAGGAGCCCGTCGGGCCTTTCGTGGTGCGCTCAAGATCGATCCTGCCTTTACGCCGGCCCGCCTCGGTCTTGCGGAAGCACAAATTGCCGAAGGCCGGGAAAAGGAGGGAATCGAAAACCTCCAGGAAGGCTGGACGCGCACCTCCGAGACGCTCTACCTCGTTCGGCTCGAGGAGTTCTATCTCGAAAAAGGGAACCCCGATGCCATCCTCTCCCTTTATTCCAAGGCCCTCGATCGCCATCCCGCCAATCCCTCCCTCTCTTTTCACAAGGCCCGGGTCTACAATCGACTGGGGATGGAAGACGAGTCCCTCTCGCTCCTCGAATCCCTCGAAGGAGAAGCGGCCTGGGGGGGAGAGTACTACCGGCTGATGGGGGAGATCTACGAGAAACGCCATCAGATGGACCTGGCTCTCGAGTGCTTTCGGAGGATTCTCTCCCTGGAACTTCCCTTTGATCTGCCCTACGGATGCCGGAATTGTCGGACCTTCTTTCCCGAATGGTCCGGACGATGTCCTTCTTGCCACCAGTGGAACACCATCTTCCGGACCGATGGTCAGGTGCTTCCCGGATCGGGGGCCCCACCGGTTGTGGATCCTGCCACCGCACTTTCGCATCGGACCGCCTATCAGGAGTATTTTTCCGGTCCCGGGCTCACATGACCCAATCCCTCCCCGGCGGACGTTTTGCCGGCGGGATCACTCTCCTCTCCGGTCTTTTTTCCCGGCTCTGCCTCTCCTGTCGCCAGCCTTCCGGCTCCGGGTCCCTCTGCATTCCCTGTCGTGAAGATCCGGCTTGGCTCGTTCCTGTATCCCTATCGGCGCGCGGAGGGATTCCGACCCGATCCCTCTTTCCCGATGAAGGGGCTCCTGGACGTCTTTTCCGGGTGGCAAAGTTCTCGGGAAATCGTCATGCCCTTGATCTTCTCCTGGACAGGGGTGACCTTTTCGGACTCCGTCCCCCAACTGCCTCCCTCCTTCTTCCCGTTCCTCCGGGCCGCTCCCGTCTCATTTCCCGTGATCTCTCCGTTCCCGATATCTTGGCTCACCGGCTCTCTTTGGGAGAGATCCCCATCTGTCTGAAGGGACTTCGTCGGACAGGAAAGTCTTCCCAAAAGGGACGGACCCGCCAGGCGCGGAGGGAGGCATTCTTTTCGCCCCACTTCTCCTTGGATCCCGGAGCATTTTCCGGGCTGCCTCCCCGGGGAGTCGTCATCGTGGATGATCTTCTCGTCACAGGCTGGACCGCCCGGGCGATTGTTCGCCTCCTCGCCCTTTCCGGCGTGGAAGTCGGGACTATTGTGACACTTCTTCATCGATCCTGATCTTACGGGTCCTTCGGAAGACGCTCTTTGACGAGGAGTTGCAGGAAGAGATCGGCAGGAGGAGAGGTCTTTTTCTGAGGAACAAAGATCCAGAGATTCCTGACCGGCGAAAAATCCTCGACGGCAACAGTTCGCAGGAGTCCGGATTCATGGGGCCGGAGGCAGAGGGAGGAGATGAAGGCGACTCCGGACCCCAACGCCACCAGCTCCTTGATGGCTTCGGGGTTGTCGACGGTCATGACCGTTTCAAAGGAGTCGGGGGGAAGATTTTTTTCCAGCAGCTCTCGCTCGATGACCTGTCGTGTCCCGGAGCCAGGTTCCCGCCCAATGAAGGGAACCTTTCGAAGTGCGTCGAGGGACACCGGTCCGGAAGAGGGGAGAAGGGGATGATTGAGGGAGTCGATGAGAACGAGTCGGTCGTGATCCAGGAATTTCCGGTCGAGGGAGATTCCCTGAGTGCGTGTCGGCTCCCCTTCTATAAGCCCTAGGTCGATTTCCGAGGCCTTGAGATCATGGAGAATCTGATGAGTGTTGGCGACGGCCAGACTCGCGGTAATCCGGGAGTTCGCCCGAAGAAACTGCGCGAGAAGGGGAGGCAGGAGGTATGTTCCGATGGTCATGGAGGCCCCGATCCGGAGATGGCCCTGAGGCATGTCCTCGAGCGGGCGAACCACCTCCCGGGCTTCCTCCATCTGTTGGATGATCGATCGGGCCAGAGGAAGGAGCTTTCTGCCGGCCTCCGTCAGGAGGATCTTCTTTCCGGTGCGCTCAAAGAGGCTGACCTTCAAGTCTTTTTCGAGGGATTTGACCTGAAGGCTGACCGCAGGTTGGGTCAAAAAAAGAACTTCCCCTGCCTGGGTAAAGCTCTGGTATTCTGCCACCTTGAGAAAGACCTTGAGCTGATCATTGGTCATAAAGGCTCCGGGAAAGATGTTGAGGGTCGGATTTTAGGCAAGAATATCACAGCCCGGGATCCTCCGGACATCCTCACTCATAAGGAGAAGATGGTCCGGGAAAAGCTTTCCCCTGACAGTGCTTCTCCTCTGCCTCCCTCATGATGCACGCCGGGCCCATCTTGTGGTCTTGTACCCGCGCATCGATTGAACCTCCCCCGGAAAATCGCTGCCAAAGGCAGACCGGCTTCAGGATTTGCCTGAAGGATCCTTTTTTCCCGAGCCCCCTGAAGAGGGTTGGGTTGAGGATCCTGGCTTTGTTGGGGAGTGGTCAAATCGGATCGGTGTTCCCCGGACGGTCGTGCAGGTCAGAGTGTAGACATTGTAGAGGGGAAAGAAGTTGTAAAGCGAGGTCGAGGTTGCGACATGAACGAGTCCGTCGGCGTGGAGGGAGGGGTTCTTCTTGAAGGCATCCCTCATGGCCGATTCGAGATCGGAATCGCCCCAGGGAATGATGCCCAGAATGAAATGCCGGCAGGCCCGTCCCTCGATCTGATGTCCGACTCGGTGAAAGAGATGCGAATCGTGGGGGCCGAGGTCCGTTTCTGTCTCGCTGTCGGTGAGGAGTCCGATCGAGCCGGTCGAGGTACATCCGGCGGCAAAGAGCAGGAGAGCAATACCGGCAGAGAAGAGGATGTTTCGGGATGTCTTCATTAAAAAGCTCCTTGGTTTGGTGGAGTGAGGAGTCCATCCTGAGAGGCGGCGATCCTCTCCGGAGTCTCGTGGTCACACCCTGATCCAATGCCCCTTTGGATTCATGGAGAAAGGGAACTTGGAGCAGGGCATCTCTTTCTTTATTTTGTGGCGCTTACTTGGCGTGCGCTTTCGTCTTGTGGCGAACGCTCCTGCTGTTTGCCGAGACGTCGGACATGGGGCCCTTAGTCTCGTGCATAAAGGCGGTGGCCACGGGGGGGCCCGCAATGGAGGAGTGGTTTGTCGCCTTGTAGGCATAAGGGGTGTAGCCTCCCCCGCAACAGCAGGTACATTCGGGAACGTAGGCAGGGCCATAGAGGCCCGATGATGCCCCGCAACCACCAAACAGCATCAAAAATCCGAGGAACATGATCCGTCTGACGGAGTGTCCTGTGCCAGTCCCGACCCGGTGGGGAGCCTTCATCCGTGTGTTCATGGGCCTCTCCCGGTAAAAGGTGAATGCTGTCAAAACCTGTTCGGAGTACAGTGAAACTAAAAATAAGTTAAGTATTTTTAAATTATGAATATTTTCTATGCTATCCTATTTTTGGAGGAATTTCAATGGAAAGATTCTTCTTGCCTGCAACGGGAGAGTCTCCCGCAGCAATTCGCGGATCCGGTCCTTGGGAATCCGCTTGCTCTCGTTCTTTTTATTGATTTTCCGGTCGTCCGGAATGTAAAATAAAAAGAAAATCAGGGGAGAGTTGTCTGCGATCACATGCTTTGGGACCTGCATCCTGTCGGCGATTCCTGCGCGGGCATCCCATCAGGTTGCCCCCACTCTAGGGTTTGAGTCCCGGAACACTCTCCCAAGTGCTTTTTCCCATTGTTTGCAATCCCCTTGCGAGGGGCGAAAGGAGTTTCCATGCAACCCCTGCTTTCCAATGGTCCCGTCGTCGAAGGGCGGCGGTCGGCCGCGTCTCTGAATCGTTTCATGATGAAGGTCTACGGCCTTCTTTCTCTGATGTTTCTCTTTTCCGGGATCGGAGCGGTCTGGGGCATGAGTAGCGGTCTCCGGGTTGTGGGGCCCCATCCCATTCTTCTGGCCATCGCCATGTTCGGCACGCTTTTTGCCCTAATGGCCGTGCAGAAGGTTCCGGGAGTCAACGTGGCTGTCATGTCGTTCTTTGCCGCCCTGATGGGAGCCTCACTCGGACCGATTCTCTTTGCGCTTTTGCGATCGCCCGGTGGGGCTGCCATTCTTTCGGATGCCCTTTTTCTTACGATGGCGATTTTTTTTGGACTGACCTTCTATGCCATCGTGTCGGGAAAGAGCTTCTCCTTCATGGGAAGCTTCCTTTTTACCGGGCTTATCATCGTTGTGATCCTCTCCATCGTCCAGATTTTCTTCCATCCCCCCCTTTTCCAGGCGGTGGTTTCCGGAATGGCGGCCCTCCTCTTTTCTGGGCTCATTCTCTTTGACACCAGCAGAATTCTCGAGTCCTCGGAGGAGGAGCTGACCCCGGTAATGGCGGTCGTCTCCCTTTACCTCGATGTCTTTAATCTGTTTGTCAGCCTTCTCAGGCTGCTGGAGATCTTCAAGGGCGAGGAGTAATCTCGCCCCTTGCCCCTCTTTTTTCCCGACGAAGGAGTTCTCATGCTGAAGGAAAGCCGCTGGATTTTCATGGATGACAAGATGGTTCCGTGGCAGGAGGCCAATGTTCATGTCCTGACCCACTCCCTCCACTACGGAATGGCGGTTTTCGAGGGGATCCGGGCCTACAAGGGGACGGACGGAACCCATATCTTTCGTCTGGCCGAACATACCGAGCGCCTTCTCAGCTCGGCCCGGGTGATGCAGATGGGGGGGGATTTCACCCTCAAGGGCGTCATGGATGCCACCTCCCGGGTAGTGGTGGAAAATGGTCTCGACTCCTGCTATATCCGTCCGATCATCTTTATCGGTTATGGCGATATGGGAATTTATGCCAAGAAGAATCCCGTTCGCCTCTCCATCGCGGCCTGGGAATGGGGAACCTACCTCGGAGAGGAAGGACTGTCCCGGGGCATTCGGGCGAAGGTAAGCTCCTACACCCGCTTTGGAACGAATACCTTTCTTGCCCGGGCAAAGGTCTCGGCGCACTATGTCAACTCCCAGCTGGCCAAGTGGGAGGTGAAGGGTGCGGGGTATGACGAGGCCATTCTTCTCGACTCCGACGGCATGGTCGCGGAGGGACCGGGAGAAAACATCTTCATCGTCAGGAAGGGAGTTCTGAAAACTCCCCCTCTTCGATCGGTCCTTGATGGGATTACCCGTCACAGCGTGATGACCCTGGCCCGCGAAGAGGGGATTCCTGTTGTTGAGGAGGCCTTGACCCGTGACGACCTCTATCTCGCCGATGAGGCATTCTTTACCGGGACGGCGGCAGAGCTGACCCCGATTCGGGAAATTGATGACCGCTCCATCGGGTCGGGAAAGCCGGGGCCGGTCACCCAGACGCTGCAGAAGATCTTTTTCGACATTGTCCGGGGGAATGTCTCCCGTCACTCAGAATGGCGTACAACGGTCGTTCCCCGTCTCGTCTGACACGGGTCCGGTTTCAGGAGCCTTCGTAAGAGAGCGCGATCTTTTCTTGTTAAGACCTCCGGAACCTCATCGAAAGGACGTCCGAAACGGCTGCCACAAAAAAGACCAAAGGCCGGCCGTCCCCTCCTGATTGGGCGAGTGCCCTTCCGGAGCGCACCCTTTTTCTCATGGATGGGTTCGGCTACATCTTTCGCGCCTATTACAGCAAGGTCAGTTTCATGACCCGCGACGGGATGCCGACTGGGGCCTTCACCGTCTTCGGGAACATGCTTCTCTCCCTTCTCGGGACCTTTCATCCCCGGTATCTGGCGGTGATCTTCGAGAGCCGCACCGGAAATGTTCGGGAAGAAATCCTGCCCGAGATCAAGGCAAACCGGACGCCCCCTCCCGAGGAACTGACCCTTCAGATCCCTCTGATCGAATCCCTCATCCAGGGTCTTGCCATTCCCCTTCTGTCGACTGACGGGTATGAGGCCGACGATACGATCGCCGCCCTGTCCCGTGCCTGGCTGGCTCAGGATCCTGACGCCCGGGTTCTCGTGATGTCTGCCGACAAGGATCTCTTATCGCTGGTCTCCGACCGTCTGGGTGTCTATGATCCCATGACCCAGAAGCTCTTCGGTCCGGCAGAAGTTCGGGAAAAATGGGGGGTGGAGCCCGGACAGATTCCGGATCTTCTGGCCCTGACCGGAGATGGAGTGGACAATATCGGGGGAGTTCCGGGGGTTGGGCCGAAGACGGCTGCGGCCCTTCTGGCCGGCGGTCTCCATGTTGAGGATCTTGTGACACGGATAGAGTCGGTCCGCCCCGAAAAGCTCCGCCCCAAAATCCTCGAATATCGAGATCTGATCCTCCGGAACAAGAGCCTTACCATCCTCCATGAGGATATTGCCGTTGATGCCCGCCCTGAGGTTCTTGCCCTGGGGCCTCCGCGCATGGATGAGATCCGGGACTTGGCGGCGCGACTTGAATCTTCGACCCTCCTTGCCCGGATCGAGGCCTTGGCCGGCGGTGCGGTGGATGGGGGAGAGGAGGCTCCGCCTCCTGCTTCCCCCATGATGCCACCGGAGCGGCCGGGGATTCTATGCGATTCTGGGACGGGATTTGGTCTCTGGGACGGGTCGCATTACCGGGAAATCCCGCCGGGAGATCCCTGCCGGGAGATTTCCGGCCCAAGAGGCATGCGTGCCCCTTATTGGACGACAAGCCTTACGACGCTCTTGCGCCTTTGCGACCGGGAGGGATTGTCGGCCGTCGCCCTTCCCTCCTTTGACCTGGAGCTTGCCGCCTACCTTGTCGATCCCGGTCGGCGAAACTACAGCCTGTCCGATCTCCGGGAGCAGTTTTTTCTGACGACTCCCCTGGGGAAAGGGGAATCGTCCCTGTCGGCGGTGGGGCTTCTCCTTGATCGCCTGGAGTCCGAGATCGGCTCCCTCGAGATGGGAGATCTCCTTCGTTCCGTTGAAATCCCGGTGGCTAGGATTATTGTCGGGATGGAGAAGGCCGGGATTCCGGTGAGTCTAACAAGGATCCTCGAGGCCAAAAAAACGATCGAGGAAAAGATTGCGGGTCTGGAAGCCGAAATCTACCGGGAGGCCGGGCAGACATTTTCCATCCTTTCCCCCAAGCAGGTGGGAGAAGTTCTTTATGGACGCTTGGGACTTCCGCCCCCTCGTCGCACGGGAAAGGGCAGCGGTGCTCCTTCGACCGACGAAGAGGCGCTGGAAGGGCTGGCCGCCCTTCACCCTCTTCCGAAGCTGATCCTTTCCTTCCGGCAGCTTCGAAAGTTCCTCTCGACCTATCTTCTTCCCATGGAAGAGGGAAGGGGATCCGACGGGCGCCTGCATGGACAGTTCAACCAGACCGTGGCCGCGACGGGCCGTCTTTCCTCTTCCCGCCCCAACCTGCAGAACATTCCGGCCCGAACGGAGCTGGGCCTTCTGGTGCGGCGTTGCTTCGTGGCCCCTCAGGGAGGATGTCTTCTGTCGGCAGATTACTCCCAGATTGAGCTGCGGCTCCTGGCGCACTTTTCTGGAGACCCCTTTCTGCGTGAGGCCTTCTCCCGGGGGGAGGACATCCATGCGCGCACGGCGGCACTCCTTTTCGGGGAGCCGGTCACCTCCGAGTCTCGCCGGCGGGCCAAGACGATCAATTTCGGGATTCTCTACGGCATGTCCGCCTACAGTCTCTCCCAGGATCTGGGGGTGGAGCCGGCAGAAGCCCAGGGAATCATCGACCGGTATTTTTCGGTTGTGGCCGGCGTGGGTCCCTATTTCGAGAAAATCCGGGAGGAGGCTCGCCGGACAGGTCGGATCCGAACCCTGTTNNCCCTGTTGGGTCGGATCCGACCCATTCCCGAGATCCGATCCGACAACCGAAATGTCCGGGAGTACGGCGAAAGAATGGCTGTTAACTCGGTCTTGCAGGGGTCGGCGGCCGACCTCGTCAAGAAGGCCATGGTCGATCTGTCCCAGGCCGTTGCTTCCTCCGGTCTGAAGGCCCGTCTCCTTCTTCAGGTCCACGACGAACTGCTGTTTGAGGTCTCCGAAGACCAGGCAGAGTCGCTCTCTGCCGTCGTTCGGAAAACAATGGAAGGGGCCATCCCCCTCTCCGTTCCTCTTCCCGTGTCTATCGGGCGGGGGGCGGACTGGGTGGAGGCCCATCCGACATGAGTGCCATCCAAGGAGATTTTTCATGAACACCCGGCCCATTCTCGACAACATGAACGTTCCCCTTTTGGGGATGGCGCTCCTGGCGCTCTTCCTGGCCTTCCTCTTTGCCCTTCTGGGAACAGCCTACATTCTCAAGCAGGCACGAGGCACGGTTCAGGAGCCGCGAATTCGCCTTTGGGCTAAAGTGGGATGGGTGTTCTTCGGCGTCTATGCGCTCCTTTACATGGGGTACTTTTACAAAAAGGCCCAGCCCCAGGTCATTGCCTATCCCTTTACGGAGGGAGACAGGGCCCTGGCGGCGGGGCACTACAAGGAAGCTCTTGACGATTACAAGAAAATCATTGCGGCCTATCCCAATCTTGGCATGGCACACTACAAGCTGGGGATGCTCCTGAGAGTCGTCAAGCAGGTCGATGGATCGGTTGCCGAGCTGAAGGAAGCCATTCGCCTCGACCCCAATCTGGCACCGGCCTATTTTGCCCTGGGGTCGATTCTCTGGACGCGGGGAACGGCCATGGATGCCGAACCCTATTTTGAAAAAGGGCTGACAATCGATCCCAAGGCTCCCCAGAGGGCGTTCTTCCAGGAGATCATCGATCGGGCCAAAAAAGAAAAGGCGGGACTCATAAAGCCCGGCTCCTCGGGGAGGCCCCACCTTTCCCCGGCGGCTCCCGGATCGGGAATAGACGCACCAGCCCCTGGAAAGGGACAGCCGAATGCCGGCTAGAACGCGGATCACCCTTTTGATGTTTGCCATTCCGGGATTGCTGGATGAGTATTGGCTCGGAAATCGATTCCTTGATCTCCCTCCGGGCCTTCGCCATCCCTCCCTGCTGGTCGTTGAGCTCCCCATGCTCATCCTGCTGCTTCTCCTGGTCGCCTGGAGCGTGACCGCCCGAAAGATGACGGAGAAGGGGGCACTGGCCCTCTTTGCTGCTGCCGTGATGATGGGAGGAGGGGGGGCCCTTCGCCTTCTCCTTGTCCTGACAAATCCTGAGGACGATCCCTTGCTGAAGCCCCATCTCTTTGAAGTGGGCGGTCTCGTCTTTGCGGCCATGATGGTGGGAATCGAAGGTCAGGCAGCCCGCCGCTACTTTGAAAAGCTGAGGCGCTCGAAGGAGGGAGCATCGGGAGTGGCCGGGTGATCCTTTTGGGGCTTACCGGAGGGATTGCTGCGGGAAAGTCCTATGTCGGCCGTCTGATTGCCCGCCGGGGGATCCCGGTGATCGATGCCGATGTCCTGGCTCGGGAGGCGGTTTCTCCGGGAAGCGAAGGGTTTCGCGAGGTCGCCCGGGCCTTTCCCCGGGCGATCAGACAGGGAGAGATCGATCGGGCGGCTTTGGGAAGAATCGTCTTTTCTGATCCCGTGAGCCTCTCCCGGCTCGAGGGGATCATTCACCCTCGGGTCCGGCAGGCGTTTTACCGGGAGAAGGAACGCCTTCGTGATGAACCGGTTGTCGTTTATGAAGTTCCCCTCCTCTTTGAGCGGGGGATCGACCGGGAGGTGGACAGCACTCTCGTCGTGGATGTTCCGGAATCCCTTCAGCTTACCCGTCTTCTTGCCCGTCCCCACATGACAGAGGAGGAGGCCAAAAGACGCATGGCCTCCCAGATCGGACGTCAGGAGAGGCTCTCCCGGGCGGACTTCATCATTTCCGGAAGTCTGTCCGAAGAGGAGACCGAGAAGGAGCTTTCCCGAATTCTGGGAGAGATCATGTCGCAGCCTCCGAAACTCTCCTGACCCAGAGAACCGTCAACTCTCCCAAAGGAGGATCCCGGATGAAGGATGTGAGAAAGGCCGTCTTCCCCCTGGCGGGCCACGGAACGCGATTTTTGCCCATGACAAAGGCATCTCCCAAGGAGATGCTTCCCCTTGTCGACAAGCCTGTCGTCCAGTATGCCGTTGAAGAGGCGGTGGCGGCGGGCATTAACCAGATCGTCATGGTCACCGGACGGGGCAAGCGGGCCATCGAGGACCACTTCGACATTTCCTACGAACTCGAGGATGTTCTTCGGGACAAAGGGAAGACGGCCCTCCTCGAAGCCGTTCGGCGGATCTCCTTCATGGCGGAGGTGGTCTATACCCGACAGAAGGAATCCCTGGGACTCGGCCATGCCGTGTTGTGCGCCCGGAATCTCGTGGGAGAGGAGTCCTTTGCCGTCTCGCTTGCCGATGAGGTTATCGACGGTCCGGAGCCGGCCCTCCAGCAACTTCTTGCCGTGGCCCGGGAATACGATGCACCTGTGATCGGGATCCAGGAAGTCCCTGAAGAGGAGGTCTCCCACTACGGGATCATTCGCGGGGAGCGGGTGAGAGACGGTCTCTTTCTTGTGGAGTCACTCGTGGAAAAGCCTCGTCCGGAAGTCGCTCCAAGCCGGTGGGCGGTAATCGGGCGATATATCCTGACTCCGGATATCTTTCCCATCCTGGAGAACCAGACCCCGGGGGTGGGGGGAGAGATCCAGCTGACCGATGCCCTTGTGACGTTGGCCTCACGACGTCCTCTCTATGCGGTCAAGATCGCAGGGCGCCGCTATGATACGGGGGACAAGGGGGGATTTCTTCGGGCCACCGTCCGATTCGGCCTCAAGAACCCTGAGCTTGGACCCTCGTTCCGGCGATTTCTCCGGGAGATCCTCGATCATCCCGAAGAGGGTACTTCGGGGTGAAGGAGCACGAGCTGATCGCCGAACTCTCCCGGATTCTCGGCTCCTCCTCCGGGGGAGGAGCCCCGGTCTCCGGGCTCGGAGTGGGGATCGGGGATGATTGCGCCCTGATCACTCAACCTCCGGGATGCGATCTTCTTGTGACCACCGACAGCCAAAGGGAGGGGGTCCACTTTCGATGGGAGTGGATCGACCCTTTTTCTGTGGGGCGCCGGCTGGTGGCGGTGAATGTCAGCGACATCGTCTCGAAAGGGGGACGTCCGGCCTTTTCCGTCGTGGCGGCAGGTCTTCCTCCGGGGGATCCTCCGGGGCGCATTGCGGAGGTTTACCGGGGAATCGCCGAAGAGTCGCGATATTACGGCGTGGTCGTCGCCGGAGGAGACATTTCAAGGGATCCCGGGGGAATGAGCCTTGTGATGACCCTTCTGGGATGGATCCCTCCCGGGACCTTTGTGGGAAGAGGGGGACTCGCTCCTGGAGATTGTCTCTACCTTGTCGGCCGTCCGGGCCGGGCCCGTTCCGGTCTTCTTTCCCTAGAGAAAGATCAGGATGAGACACTGTTCTCCGAGGCGAGAGCCGCATTTCGCACCCCCCGGGCCCTTCTCCGGGAAGGTCCCCTTCTCGCCTCGTTTCCGGGTGTTGTCTCCATGACCGATACCTCCGATGGTCTGGGGCGCTCTCTCTGGGAGCTGGCCCGGGCTTCACGGGTTACGATCAAGGTCGAAGAGATCCCGGTGTCAAAAGAGGTCAGAAAGTGGGCGGAGGCACTGGGAGAGAATCCGGGGGAGCTGGTGTGGACGGGAGGGGAGGACTATGACCTTCTCGTGGGTGTCTCTTTCCGCGAAGAGGAGGCTTTTTTGAAGTGGGCAAGGACAGACCTTCTGGAGGGATCACCCGAAGGACTCTTCCGGATCGGCCAGGTGGGGGAGCGGGGCGATCCGGAAATAATCTTCGGATCGGGGACGGGCGGAAAAGAGTGGGGGGCGGGATTTGAACACACCGGATAAGAACGGGGGGGATCCCCTTCTCGACAAGGCCCGTCCGGGATGGTGGAAGAGCAAGGTTGTTCCGCTCTTTACCGGATCCCACGATCCTGTCAGGGACTCCCTGTCCTTTGCCGTCGGTCTTTCTTCGGCTTTTTTGCCTCCCTTCGGCTTTCACTCGGTCCTAGTGGCGGTCATTGCCTATCTGTTCCGCCTCTCCCTCCCTCTGGGGCTTCTGGGCTCCTGGACAAACAACCCCTGGACCTTCATCCCCATCTTTCTTCCGGCCTATTTTGCCGAGGTACGGATCGGGGAGCGGCTCTTGGGAATGTCTGTTCCCTTCCCTTCTCTGGCGGCCCTGTCAAAAATGCCGGAGAGTGCCATTCTCATGCAAATCCGACAGGTTCTTCTTCCCTTTTTCCTGGGCTCGGTCGTGGTGGCGGCCTGTGCCTTTCTGGTGGCCTTTCCGGCAGCCTATGGGGCCATTCTCTGGCTCAAGCGCCCCCGCTGACAGCTATCTGACGATATCGAGACGGACAGAGCGGCTCTGGGAGTGACAAAGAGGGCTCTTTCTCCGGCAGGAGGAGAAGAGTCTTGTCTTTTTGTCTCCCCAGGAATAGGCCCGGATTTTCTTTGCAGGAATCTTTCGAGAAATCAGATAGTGCTTGACCGAAAGGGCTCTCCAGAGTCCGAGCTTTTTATTGTAGGTCTCCGATCCCAGGGGGTCGGTGGAGCCGTGAAGGACAATCAGCCGGTAAGGAGCTTTCTGGATCTCTTCGGCGACCTTATTCAGGACGAGCTTGTCCCAGTATGAAAGTCGGGCGCTGTTATAGGAAAAGTAGACCGTCTTCTGAATCTCCTGATGAGGCAGGGGCTTTTTCTTGGGTGGAGGAGACGCGGTCGCCGGTCGTGAGATCGGTGCCGGGGGGGGAGGGGGGATCTCCGTATAAATACGATGCTCGGAGTTCTGTTCCGGTCCATGAACGGGAGGCCACTGGTCGCTGTTTTTTGTGACGGAGACTCCAGGAAACCCGTGGTCGACGGTGGGTCCGGGAGCCATCGACTGCATCGGCAAATGGGGGGAGCATCCGGAGAGTGCCAGGGAGAGGATTCCTCCGATGCCGATCGGAATGAGCCGTTGAAGAGTGGAGAAAGGGGGGCTTCCTGTCGTGATTCGGTTCGTCACAAACGACTCCTTCCTGTAAGTGCCGGGGCCATCGGGAAGATCCGAGGGCTCTTTTTTGCCACTATATCATGTTCCCGGAAAAGAGACAAAAAAAGCGGGCTCCTTCCGGAGCCCGCCGCGATACGGATGGAGACGCCTCAATTACATGGTGATCTTCATGAAGTGGGCGATCCGGTTCTTCGACCAGCAGGACTCGTTGTGGTCGGAGCAAACCGAGTAATTCGGGATCTCGCGCTTCCCGTAGGAGACGATCTTGATCCGCTTGGCGGAGACGCCGAGACGAATGAGATAGATCCGGGCAGCCTTGGCACGCTTCTGGCCGAGCACGATGTTGTAGGCATCGGTTCCGCGCTCGTCGGCATGGCCGGCAATCACGACCTTCACGCTCGGATGGGCCTTAAGGATCGAGGCGTCCTTCTTGAGAATTCCACGGTCTTCGGAGGAGAGAAGCGACTTGTCGAAGCCGAACTGGATGTCCTTCTTGAGGGGATCCATCTCCGAGGCCGCCTGGGCTGCCGCAGTGGCCGCACTGTTGTCAGTGGCCGCACTGTTGTCAGTGGCGGGCGTGTTGGCTGCGGCATTGGTTGTGGAGGCACTTTCGGATCCTTTTCCGTTGGCGCCGCCGGAGGAGGCACAGCCTGCCAGTCCGAGAACACCAGCGATAACCAGGGCCAGAACAGCTTTTGATTGACCGAATTTCATCAGAATCTCCTTCTTGTCGTGTGTTGTTCGCGCGCTGCGAACTGTCTTTTTCATTTCAGGATGAGCGTTTATCAACGCTCAAGCCTGGGTTCGATGTCTCTTAGCGGATATGGATTGCGGTGATGAGAAGGCTGCCATGGAAGCGACGATAGCTCACGGAGACCTTCTGTCCGGCCTGGAGAGCGCTCATCCCGACTTTTTTCTTCCCCTTGTAGATGGCCGTCTTGGAGGTGATGTCGCCACCAAAGACAAACTCATTCTTCTTTCCGGCGTCCTTGACGACGACGAGGGTCATGGGCTGAGCATTCATGTCCATATCCCGGATGACGCCGACAATCCCGGCTCCGGATTTGCGGGCGACGCGGCCATGCTTTTTCACGGCCTTCTTCTTGACCGCTTTCTTGGCAGGAGCCTTCTTCTTGGCCGGTGCGGCCTTGGTCGCGGCGGGTGTGGCATCGGCCGCCAGAGCGGAAACGGAAGCAAGCGGAGAGAGTGTCAGTCCCGTGGCTGCAAGCAGCATGAGACCCAAAAAAGCTTTTGTAAATCCTTTCATTAGTCCTCCTTGGTCCGATCAAAAATAAAGTTTTTAGCCATCAGGCCGGTTCCTACCGCCTGTCAAGATTGGTTGAACATTATCTCGAGCTCTCCCCCGGGGCCTCCTTCGTATCCAGCCTCTTGACTCATGCCGCCATCTTGTCCGTGTGCGCTCATCCCTGGAAAAGACAGTGCCAGACGGGTATCGGCTTGTCGTTGTCAGGGAAATCAGGAGGAGCGGCAGACCGCAACTTTCGCGTCTACAATACATAAACTTCTAAATGATATGAAATTATTTTTCTTAAAACAAGGGGGTTTTTTAAAAAATAAAAAAATTATCTGTCCCTGTTTTCTGGTTCTCTCGAAAAATCGAGAATATTTAATAACTTCATAAAAAATTATATTAAATATAAAAAAGTTTAAAAAACGAAAAATCCCGACTTGAGATTCCGGCGTGCCGGCTCTATCCTTCCAGATGGGAAGGGTGGCTATGAAAAAATTTAGAGGACTTTTTTTAAGTCAAAGCTTGGAGTTGCCTCCCCGGCCTCATGTTCCAGGGATCATCTTTATCGAGCGAGGATCCCCTCAAATCACCCTCTGAGCCTTTCTGAGAGAGGATTCAATGTGATGGAAAATGAATCTGACCCATCCGGCTCCTCTTCCTCTGACTCTCTCGAGAGCGTCATTCCTCCCTCCATCGATCTTTCTGTCTGGTTGTTTCGGGGCTCCTCCCGAAATCTCTTCCTCCTCGACTCAAAAGGTGTCATGCTTGTTGCCAATTTCGCCTTCTTCCAAACGATGGGGCTGTCCTCCCGGGAGACACAGGGACGCTCTTTTCGATCGTGGTGCCGGGAGGCCCCCGACGCCCTTCCTGCGGCTCCCGGGACGGCTGTCTTTACATCTCTCCTCACCCCCAAGGATGGTGAGCCGATCCTTGCGGAGGTCAGTCTGGAAGGACGTTTCTCTGGAGAGGAGATTTTTTTTCTGGGTGAGATTCGAAAAATCCCGGGCGATAAAACCCTCGAAGGGGAGATCGTTCGCCTCGCCTGTTACAACCGCCTTCTGACTGCGGCCGCTTCCTTTGTCGCCGAAGAGCGCTCCGAAAACGACCTCTTCTCGGGTATTTGTGTTCAACTTGAAGAAACGGGGGGCTTTTCCCCGGTCTGGATTGTTCGACCGGATCGGAATCGGGTTCTCCGTCCCGTGGCATTGTCGGGGGGAACCTCCCGCTTTANNTCGGGGGGAACCTCCCGCCATGAAGCACTGCATCGCTTCATTCACGCAGCAGACACCCCCGGATTTTTCCTTGAAGGAGAGGCTCTCCGTACCGGGGGCCCCCTGTTTGTCTCCGATCTCGCCCGCCGGCTCCGGGAGATGGGGGGCGATGAGTGGTGGCAGGCCCTTGAGTCTGCAGGCTGTCTCGAGGGAGTCTTTCTCCCTCTCTATCGCGGAGGTGCCCCATACGCGGTCCTGGCCCTTTACTCCCGCTCCCTTTCCGCCTTCTCCCCCCCGTGCGACGACATCCTCAAAACTCTGGCCCAGATGCTGTCCCGGGCCCTCGACAGACTCGACATGCGATCCCGCGAGCGGGACGAGCTCCTTCTCCGAAAGCTCCTCCTCGATCACTCCCCTTCCGGAATCGCGCTTGTCCGGGAGGGGGTCCTGGTCTATGCGAATGCCGCTCTGGCCGCTCTCTTTGGCCATGAAAGACAACGGACACTCGTGGGGAAGGATCTGGACAGTCTTTGGGACGGCCCGGGGGAGGCCCGTCGCGTGGAGGAGGCCCTTTCCTCCCTGACACCGTCGGACAAGACTCTGATGTTGTCGGAAGTTCATGCCAGAAAGGCAGACGGTTCTCCTCTTGTCCTTGATCTTTCCCTGGCTCTGGGCGCCCATGGGGGAGGGGCGACCGTGGTTTTGACCGCCAATGACGCCACGGGAAGAGTGCGGAGATTTCGTGAGAAGGCACGCCTCGACTCGCTTCGGGAGGTTCTCTCGGATCTGCGGCGAGAGATGGTCCGGGCCAATGCCGACGAGTCGCTGCTTCAGGTGTTTTGCGAAAGGCTTGCCGGGAGGGGAGAGGTCGAAAAGGCGGGACTCTGGGCGAAGTCCTCCCGGGACTTTTTGGCATTGTCGCAAACGGATGTGGAAAGAGCGGGGGGAGAGCGGTTCCCATTGCAGATTGACCGGACGCCTCCCCCCGACATGGAAGAGGCGCTTGCAGAGTGCGCCCGGGAGGGCTCCCCCCGTTTCTTCTGTTGGAGACACGGATCTCTTGAAAAAATACCAAACGACTTGGGGGCTAGGGCAGAGGGGGTCCATGTCGCTCTCTTTCCGGTTCTCCGGGGGGGACAGCCCTGGGGAATCTTGACACTGTTCTCCCGCACCTTGGGGGCCTTTGTCGCCGAGACCCAGGAGATCTTCGTGGGAATGGCCGAGAGCCTCTCGCTTTTCCTGGACCGATTGGATCTTCGCCGCTCCATGAGGGAGACCGCCGCCTTCCAGGAGGCGATTCTTGGCCACTCCCGGTCCGGGATCCTTATCGCCGAGGGGCGGACGATCACCTACGTCAATCCTCGCATGCTCGAGATGTTCGGCTACGAAAAACCGGAAGAGCTCCTCGGACGAAGTTCGCGACTTCTCTACCGGAGCGAGGCGGAGTATCGCCGGGTGGGGGAGCTTCTTTTTCCTGCCGTTCTTGAAGGGAAGGCGGTTCTTGTCGAGGATGTCCCGGGGGTTCGGAAAGATGGCGCCGATCTCTGGGTCGATGTCTATGAAGTTATGGTCCACGTGGGCGGAAAGACTCTTCTCATCGCCACCTTGACGGATGTCACCGATCGGCATATCCAGGCGGCGCGCCTGGATATGGTCGCCCGCTTCCGGGGGGGTCTGGCAGAGGTGCGCCAGCTCGAGGAAGGGGTTGCCGATGAGTCCTCCCTTCTGGAAAAGACAACGGAGCTTTTTTCCGGGGAGGGGAAGTTTGATTCAGTCTTTATTCTGCGTCCCGATGGCAGCGGAGGCTGGGTTGTTGAAGGGGGGAAGGGTCTTTCGAATGGCTCCGAACGATCTCTGTTGAGGGAGGGCTCCCCGCTTCTCGAGGCCCTGGAGTCGGGCATTGCCGGGTGGATATCCAATGCAGAGGAGGACGGTCTCCCCGGATCGGGGATCCGGGGCGTGGTTCCCATCCTGCGGAGGGGGAGACCCTGGTCCCTTCTCCTGCTCTCCGGCTCCGATCCGAATCTCCAGCGGTCCGAGATCCGGGAGATCGTTGAGGAGGCGGGGCGCAGCCTCTCCCGGGCTCTTGACCGGAGAGACCAGGAGGTCAGGGAGAGAGCTCTCTCCTCCCTCAACCGGGCGATCACGGAGAACGCCCGGGTCGGATTCATCCTTGTCGACATGAAGGACGGAGAGCTTCTCTATGTGAATCCCCACCACCTCGAAGAGCTCGGATATCCCCCCGATTATCCCCTCCGAGGGATGCCGTTTCGCCTCTTCCTGGCCGATGACGAAGAGCTTCGCCATGTCGATGAGGCGTTAAAGAGGGCCCGCCAGGAAGGTCGGGAATGGGTCAGCCTCGTCAACGTCCGTCTTCGACGAAGGGACGGGGCCGTCTTCCTCTTCGATCTCTTCGGGCGCTGGATCGATCATGAGGGCTCTCAGAGGTTCCTCTGGACGGTCGTCAACGCCACCGAGAGGAATCGTCTCCAGCGACGGATCGAATACGAAGCCACCCATGACAGCCTCACGGACCTCCCCAACAGACGCGCGATGGAGAGCTATCTCGAGATGGCGATCGCGAGAACCCGAAGAAACGGTGGAAGTCTCGTGACGGCCCTGATCGACCTTGACGACTTCAAGCCGGTCAACGACCTGTACGGCCACGAGGCCGGCGACAGGCTTCTCCGGGAGTTTTCGAAACGAGTCAGAACGCTTCTTCGGGAGTCCGACTTTTTTTGTCGTCTTGGGGGGGACGAATTCGTGATCGTCCTGGAATTTGCCGGTCGAGATCCCGAAAGGGTCCACAAGGAGCTGGAGGCGGCTCTGGAGCGCCTCCATGGAGCCGTCGATATCCCCTTCGATGTCGGAGAGGGACGGCTGGCCCGGGTGGGGATGACCTTGGGCGTGGCCCGTCTGTCGGAGGAGACGGAAACTGTCGATGCCCTGCTTCGGGAGGCGGATCTGGCCATGTATGCCCTCAAGTCCTGGAAGGGGCAACGGGATCGGTGGTGGGGAGAGAGGCGGGAGGGACCGGGTCTTCCTGAGCGCCTCCCATCAAGGCCCGAAGAGTTTTCGGCCTTTGGATCCGAGGCCCAGGAGATTCTGGGGCGGGTCTTTCCCCTGGTCGAACGGGCCAGCCGACGATTCGTGCGGGAATTTTATGGTCATCTTGCCAGGGAGACCGAGGCGAGGGAGATCCTTGACAGGATGGATGAGGCCCGGATGAATCGGCTCAGGGAGTCCCAGGAGCATCACCTCACCTTTCTTCTGGCACCGGCGACGACCTCCGACGATCTCCGGAGAAGGTCCCGGGCGTTGGGAGAGGCCCATGTGTTTTACGGGGTGGATCTCTCGGTCCTGCTCCATGCCAAGGTGGTCTACGGCAAGTTCCTGACGGCCATGATGGAGGATTTTCGACTCTCATCCATGGATCAGATGCGCCTCCATCTCGTCATTGAGGAGAGGCTGGGGCTGGATATCCGATGTCAGTCGGAATCGGAATCCCGGGTTCAGGGTGCCTTCCGGGACGCTCTTTGTCGCCCCTTTTTTTCGATCGCAGGAGAGAAGCAACTGGAGGAGTTACAGGTTCTCTCGCGCCTTCCGGGGATCAGCGGAGCCGCTCTTGTCTCTTTCGGGGCAGATGGCCGGGTGGAGGTGGCGCTGGACCCGGAGGAGTTCGCGGAAACGGTCGAGCGCCAGAGCGCGCTTCTCTCGACGGCCCGGGAGAGCCGATCGCTTCAGTTCATCGAGAATGCGGAGCACCCGGATGGGAGGACGCGGTCCCTGGCCGCTCTTCCCCTGCGCCCTCTCCCCGCAAATCGGGAGGATGCCTCGCCCCTTCCCCCGCCTGCCGTCCTCGTGGTGGGGGGACGTTATCCGGGGCAGTTCACGACCCTGTGGCTTCGAAATTTTCTGACAGCCCTGGCCTTTCGATGGGAGGGTCTCCTGGCGGGCGTGGAGAGGGAGCGCTCTTCCTGAGGCGAAGGGTCTCAGGGGCTCGCGGCTTCATCCGGCGGGTCGAGTCCGAGTCCGCGAGCGAGGGAGGCGGAGTTTTTTCGGATATAGTCGGTGAAGGCCTTGAAACGGGAATAGCTGGAGCTGTTCCCGATCGAAACGAACCTGATGTATTCGGCGACGTGGCTGTCGTCCTTGAGAGGGATCCAGGGCGTTTCCCCGGTGACCTTGCTTCGGGGAAGAAGGGCCGACCCGATCCCGTTCTGGGCCCACTCGGTCAGGGCGCTATAGCTGAAGGCCCGCCCCTCGTATTCATGAAGGGCCACCTTGGCTTTCTTGAAAATCTCCCGGGTTACCCGGGCGAGTCCGCAGGCATCGGGCACCATCACGAACTTCTGCCCTTTCAGGGTTCGGGCCGATACCCACCCCGAAGAGAGGAGGGAGGAATCCCGGGTGATGAGGACCAATGGCTCGTCGTAGAGGAACAGAGAGATCATCTTGCCGAATTCGGCGGTGAACTCCGAGATGAGGGGAACGAAGATGAAGTCCAGTCCGTCGGACAGAAGCATATGCTGCAGTTGTTCCAGGTTTTCTTCGTAGAGGACGATCTCGTAATCCGGATGCTTGTCCCGGAAGCTCTGGGTGAGGACGGAGGTAAATCCCGCGTTCACCAGGGGGGAGACCCCGATCCGGATGAGGGCCTTTTCCGGGGACAGATAGTTCTTGGCCTGAAGAATGAGATTGGTCTCGGCGCTCAGGACGGATCGGATCAGAGGGATCATGGCCTTGCCAAAGGGAGAGAGGGACACTGTCCGGGTGGTTCGCTCGAAAAGCTTTCCTCCCAGGGACTCCTCGACAAGCGCGACCCCGTTGGAAAGGGTCGACTGGGTGACCCGGCATTTTTCGGCCGCCCGGCTGAATGATTTGAGTTCGGCCGTCTCGACAACAAATTTCAGATGAGTAAGGTTCATGGCTGTCCTGTACGATTAATCTATTTTTGAAATATATGTTATCAACTATATCAATTTCTAAATAAAAAAGGAATCTGGTACGATCGGTTCAACAGGGCATGAAGGCCAGCAAGCCGAGATCCTTCATGCAATCCGATTCACCCCAATTAGAGGGGAAAGTCTCCCTTCTCCAAGGAGGAACGATGACCTATCTCGAAATTACCCTGAAAATCCAGGACAAGAACCGTCCATCGGCCGCAGGCGTGTACACCAAATTCAAGCAGCCCTTTCTCTCGACGATCCCCGGAGCCAAGTCAAAGGAGCTTCTGGTCCGCGACGAGGATGTTCAGGTTCTTCATGGCTTCGACTCTGTCGAGAATGCGAAGAATTACTTGAACAGCGATCTATTCAACAAGGATGTGGTTGTTGCCCTCAAGCCCTTCCTCGAGGCAGCACCGGACGTCAGAATCTATCAGGTGGTTTGAGCCCCATTCATTCATCCGCAGGGGGAGGCTTCTCGTGGATCGAGGGGTCTCCCCTTCCTTGTTTCTTTCTCCTGTTTTTTCTGTGCACATCCCCGCCCGAGAGTCTTCTTCCCCAGCCCCAACGCTCTGTGTTGTCATCATCGTTTCCCTCATTGTCCCATCAGTGGACGTTTCGGTCAGGATTTGTCAGCCGTCCGACGAAAGGGAGAAGAGACGGAGGCCTCCGGCTCGCTCGATCGCCGTTCGTTGCCTGTGGCGAAATTCCGACGGCTGATGGGGGGATTCTGTCTTGGAGACGAATGTTTGCTAGGAACCGAAAGGGCGCTGTGATACGATGATCCGGTGAGAATGGAACCCAAGGCGTTGTCGCATTTTCGGAGATTCTCCGGAAATGATAGTGGATAGGAAAAGAGGTTTTTGTGCCCGAAAGAAAGCGAAGACGCCGGAGACGGTCCGGGTCCGCGACATCAGAATCCCCCTCCCTGGCTCCTCCGGATTCCCCCTCGGCCTGGCGGGACCGGATCCTCCAGACCATGGCGGACTCCCCCGAGCATATCCTCTCCCTAGAGATTCTTCTTCGACGGCTTCTCTCGAAAAAGGACCGGGCCCGACGTCCCGATGCCCAGGAAGCCATTGATCGACTGGTCTTGTCTCATGAGGTCGTCCGCCTGCCCGACAGCCGTCTCGCCCTGCCCGATCGCCTTCCCCGGCTGACGGGTCGACTCGAGGCGAACAAGGACGGGTACGGCTTTGTCATCGACCCCGAGGGAAAAAAGGATGTGTTCGTTCCGGCCCACGCTCTCGCCGGGGCGATCGACGGGGATACGGTGGTCTGCCACGTTTCCGGTGAAGATGCCCGGGGACGCCGGGAAGGGGTGATCGTAGGGGTTGTGGCCCATGGACGAAAGACCTTCCCCGGACTCCTCCATAGGACGCCGGAAGGCTGGTACGTGAAGCCCAAGGAGGCCAAGATCCGCCACCTGTTCCGCGTTGAGGCACCGCCTCCGGGAACGGAGGAGGGGACGGTGGTGATCCTTGAGGTGACGGTTTACCCCGCCCCCCTCTCCGATCCTGCCGCCCATTCGTCGGAAGAGCTTCCGAACATACCTGCCGGCCGGATCCTTACCGTTCTCGGGGCCGACGGAGATCCCGCCATCGACACCGACCTGGTCATTGCCTCCTTCGGCTTTTCCACGGCCTTCCCCGAGGAGGTGGAGGCTCTGGCCCACCGCCGGGCACAAGAGGTTCCCATCGTCCCCGACAAGGAGAGGCGGGACTTCCGCTCTCTGGAAATCGTCACCATCGACGGGGATACCGCGAAGGATTTCGATGATGCGATCTCCATCGAGGAGGAGGACGACGGGACGGTGACGCTCGGGATCCATATCGCCGATGTCTCTGCCTATGTCCTTCCCGGCTCGGCTCTCGACCGGGAGGGATTCGCCCGGGCGACCAGCGTATACTTCCCCGACCGGGTGCTTCCCATGTTTCCCGAGGTCCTCTCCAACGGGGTCCTTTCCCTCAATCCGGAGACCGATCGGCTGGCGCGTTCGGTGACGGCCCGGATCGACCGGGAGGGGCAGGTCCTTTCCTGGACTCTGGACCGCTCCGTCATCCGGAGCCGGATGCGGATGACCTATTCGGAGGTCCATCGGGCCTTGACCGGCGAGCCTTCGCCGGACTATCTCCCTTACGAAAACCGCCTTCACACGATGTGGCGGGTCGCCTCCCTTCTCCGCAAGCGGCGCATGGGCAAGGGGAGCCTCGACTTCGATCTTCCGGAACCGGAAATCGTTCTGGATCTCCGGGGAGAGCCGGTGGACATCCTCCGCTCCCCCCGTTACCTGTCCCATCAGCTGATCGAGGAGTTCATGCTCCTGGCGAACACCCTGGTGGCGACGCGGCTGCGCGAGCGTCTGGGAACGGCACTCTTTCGTGCCCATGAGACTCCCACTCCGGAAAAGATCGAAAACCTTTACTCTTTTCTGGCCTCCCTCGGGCTGCCGTTTACAAAGCCCGAGGTGGTCACCCCCCGGGACCTTTCCCGGATTCTTGAGGAGACGAAAGGCTCTCCCCTGGAGCATCCGGTGCACTATTCCGTGTTGCGATCCCTCAAGCAGGCCCGTTACGACCCCTCTCCCCTGGGGCATTTTGGGCTGGCCTTTCCCGACTATACCCATTTTACCTCTCCAATCCGGCGGTATCCGGATCTTATCGTCCACCGCCTTCTCGATCTTGCCACCTCCTCGGGGATGGAGTCGCTCCTCCCCGGGAGCCTTTCGGCCGTGGCCCAGCATTGTTCCGAGCGGGAGAGGAAGGCCACGGAAGCCGAAAGAATGGCCATCGATTTCAAAAAGGTCCGGTTCATCTCGAAACATCTGGGCGAGAGCTTCGATGGACGAATCACCGGTGTGGCGTCCTTCGGGCTCTTCGTGGAGCTCTCCCCCTTCTTTGTCGAGGGAATGATTCCGATTCACATGCTGGGGCGGGATTACTATGAATACCGGGAGGACCGGCATCAGATCCGGGGCAGCCGGACGGGACGAACCTTCTCCGTCGGAGATGCGGTGAGGGTGACGGTGGCCAAGGTGGATTTCCAGCGTCTCAGGTGTGACTTCGTCCTTGAGGAAGAAGCCGGCCAGCTTTCCGAGGAGAAGCGTCCCTCAGGACGACGGCGTTCCGGCCGAAGAGAGAAGTAGGGGAGGGAGCCCTCCCCCGACGAAGGCTAGTTGTTGGGAAGCGGCGACTGGGCGGCCTTGATTTCATTGGCGGCCGTATTGAGGTCGGTGGTGGAACGGTCGAACATGTTCTTGGCCCAGACGGGATTGCCGATCTTCTGATATTCCTGGGCCGAGGAGAGACGGGTTCCAGCCGCGTCGATATATTGTTTGGCGGCCAGAATGTGGTTCTGGAGGTCGGCCTCTTTCTTGGCGGCCTTCTCCATGGATTGGGCGGAGGCCCGATAGTTGTAGGCGGCGTTCTGATGGTTCCCGATAAGCGCGTTGGTCTGGGCACAGGCGCCCAGGGCGCCGACGGCTGCGATCAGCATGAATGGACGGATCCGGCGAAGGATCCGCTCGACGGGACCGCCAGTCATCTGGGGGAGCATCTGTCGTAGATGTGTCTCTGGCACGATGGACATGGGGATGAGCCTCCGGGACGATGGAAAGTGTTGGACGGGTTCACCGGCGACCTTTTCTGGGGATGGTCTGGGCCTGGCCTAGGCATGGACGGTGCGCTCCCGGGTGACAGGGGCCGATGGCCGATCAGATTCACTCGATAATGAATGAAAAAATACTGGTATGATATTTAACACAATGAAGAGGGCAGGTTCAAGGCAGGTGAAGCCGTCGGGAGAACCTTCAGGGGCGAAGGGGCGATGGGGACGATGTCTGGGAGGTGTGTTGCTCTGGGGGCTGGCCTCCTGCTCCACTCTTTCCCAGCCTGGCGAAGTGGTAAGCGACCGGGGAACCCTTTACCGGAGCTCCATGATGGCCGCTTCATCCTATCGGCCCCTTGTCATGACGCCCGTGGAATGCACTCCGCGCTATCTCGATGTCCGGGGGGAGGTTCCCTCCGATCAAAAAAAGGGGCGCCCGGTCCTGAAAGTCAGAATCAACAAAAGCTGGGCTTCCGGCATGGACCTGTCCCGGAAGGGACCGGTGGTGCTCCCTCTCTCTGCCAGGATTTCAGAGTTTAAGGGCGGCGACTGGGTTGAGAAAAAGGTTCGGGGTTTTGTCGAGTTCCGGGACCTGGCCTCCTGCCGTATCCGGCGAGCGGCCTTTGTGGCCTCCGACGACTCCTCGGTCCTTGAACCGGCTCTCTGGGTTCTGAACCTCTCTCCGCCGCCCCGCTCCTTCTGGGTTCCCCGTCTCGTCCTTCTCAATGCCTACCGGACGATGCTCAACGAAACCCTCTCCATCACCGGTCCGGTTCCCTTTGCCACACCCTATCGGCTGTACCATCCTGTCTCCCGGATCAACGGCGTTCTTCAACGGAGAGACCTCTTGAGGGGGGTCTCCCCCCCGGGCCTTGACGGGACCATCGACTCGACCCTCTGGTTGAAAGGCAAGGATCAGGAATTTAGAATAAAGGGAGAGAGCTCGACGGGGATGTTCGTTCTCCATTCCCATCATACGGTGGGGGCCGGGGTCTTTCTCCCCTATCCCCAGCCGTTCTACTTCTACCCGGGGAAGTCCTATCGGATAGTGATGGCGGGAAGTCTTCTTGTGGATGGCCCCTTCGCCTTCGAGGGGCGCGTGACCTTCGATCCGGAGGCTCGTACGGCCTCCCTTTCCGGGCGAATCAACGAGGCCGGGTCCCTGGTCCCGGACTTTCAGACGGAGGTCCCCTTCACCAAGGGAAAGAACTCCCGCTTCGGAGTTCCCGGAGAGGTGGATTTTTCCTTCTCCTTCAACAAGAGGCGGATCGATCTCGTCATGTTCCCGGACCCGAACCGGAGGACAATGTGGATCGGGTCCCTCAACCAGAACCTGCTCGGCATGGCGGATCCGGACTGAGCGTCCGTTCCCGCCCGTCTTCCAGGCTATCTCAAGGAGCTCCTCCCGTGGTTTCGGACAAGACGACAGATCCCTCCCCCAACGACTCTTCCACTCCGGCTTCCGGACCGGAGCCCGATCCCGCCTCCCTGGAGTTTACCCCGCGACGGGCCAAGATCCTGGGGATCTTTTTCCGGATCTTCACCATACTCGAGTTTGGCTTCCTCGGATTCATCATTTTCGACCTCTTCCGGAAGTACATCATTACCGGAAATCTCGACTGGTGGAAAAAGTGAGACGGTGGGGATTGTCTCGGGCCCCTCTTCGTTCCCTCGGTCCTCTGGGTTGGCATTCTTGACCCGGTCTGCCGACTTCCGTGACCGATGGAGGAAGGCGATTCTCGCGCCGCTTCTTCTTTGGCTTCTCCTGTCGTCGTCCCTCTCGGGCTGCGACATCTTCAATCCGCCGACCTTCACAAGGCATCAGCTCGCCGGGGTCGACATGACGGTGGATTATTCCCAGATCCTCTCAAACCATCGTGATCTGGCCGGTCAGAAGGTCGTGGTGGGCGGTCAGGTCGTTCACCTCGAGAACCATACAACCCGGGCCTATGTGGAGATCGCGCCTTCCCCTCTGGACAGGATCCTGCGCCCGAAATCTCCGGATCCCTCTGCCGGCCATCTCCTGCTGGTCTTTCCCTATCCCGTGGACCCTTCGGCCCTTCGCGACGGGGTTCGGATCACGGTCACCGGCACCGTGCGCCGGATGAAGCGGCCGTCTCGAACGGCGGAGGGAGTGACCCGGCGATTTGTGACTGTCGATGTGGCGGATCTCCATACGTGGCTTCCTCCCACCCAGCTGATCGAGACCTCACCCTTTCCCGTCATGACACCGGGCTTTACCGGACCCTACCAGACTCCCTGAGAAAATCTCCTAGTTCAGACAGACTTCCCAGCACGGCCAGGGGATCAAGGGCAGCGAGCTCTTTCTCCCGATGCGTTCCCGTCGTCAGAAGCACCGCCGGGCAGCCCGCCCGTCGTGCGGCCTCCCGGTCGAAGGGAGAATCTCCGACGAAGAGGATATCCCGCGGGGCCAGTCCCATCGTCTCCGCGGCCGCAAGAATCATGTCGGGAGAGGGCTTGAGGGAGAATCCATCATGCTCTCCCAGGCAAAGGGGAAGAAGGTGGTTCCAGCCAAAATGGCGGATGAGAGCCCGGGCCGAGGTGCCAAGCTTGTTGGTCACGACCCCCTGGGCGAGGCCCCGACGGGAGATCTCCCGAAGAAGGTTTTCGGCTCCGGGCATGGGGTGGGTGGTGTCGAGATAGATCGATTCGTAGTGGGCCCGGAAGACGGCGGTTCCCCGGGAGACCTCGTCGGGTGAGAGAAGGCGGGCCACGGACTCTTCGAGCCCTCCGCCCACGAGCTCGAGGGACTCCTCGGGGGTCAGAACCCGTCGGTGTCCAAAGGCCTTGAGCATGTGGTTGAAGGATTCGCGGATGGGAAGGAAGGAGTCGGCAAGCGTTCCGTCGAGATCGTAGAGGATCGCCCGAATCGTCGGGAGGGAAGAAGACATGGGAAAGAGTCCCGCATGAGGGCCATCGGCCTGATGATGACGGAAGTTGGTCACTTGAGGTTTGTCAAAGGGTCGAAGGGAAATGTCCGGAGAGGCTGGCTGCGGGTGCCCCAGACTCCTTTAGGGATATTTCCGGAGCGAACGCCGGATTCGAAGAGATTCGGCGAGTGCGGCTCCTGAAGGTCGAGACTGGTTGGTGGTCCCAACGGGGTTNNCGGCGTGAGAGGCCAGCGTCCTAGGCCACTAGACGATGGGACCCAACGGTCGATAGAGCGGTCTCAAGGCGATGATTATATCCGAACCCGAAGGTAAAAGAAACTGTTTTTTGCGGCAGGCCAAGGGGAGTGTCTGTGCGAGGCTTCCTCTGGATTTTCTTGGGTAGGAGACGGCACCCTTGCCGCGCCTGTCGCCGGGCTCTTCGGAG
>DGKK01000064.1 GCA_002387725.1 Nitrospirae bacterium UBA4572 | reverse complement strand
GGAGCGAAGCGAACACGAATGGGAGAAATGTTCTGAGAGTTCAAGGGTCTGATCCCGGAATGGGGCCGAAAAGGGGCCAGAATGGGGGAGGATCGCTCCTCCGGACAGGAAAAGTATACATGGCGATTGTATCAGGTCTTCCCCGGGAGGTAAAGGAAAAAAGGAATGACAGGCGGGGATTTCCCTGAAACGAAGGAGTTTTTGACCTCTCCTCGGAGACCGGTCTATAATTTCCTCCGAACGAGAGGACGGCCAGGTGCCATAGGGGTGACCGGTCCGCGGCAGGAATGGGGGGTGCATGACACAGGGTAGTCTTGGGGAGGGAGAAAAAACGTTCTCGGCGAGACGCCTCTCCCTCCGAATGATCAAGGGCATTCGCCCCTTTCTCTTCGGGGGAGCGGGGATGCTTCTTGTGGGAATGCTGATATTGCTCGGAGGATGCGAGGATGTCAAACCCCTGACTCCCGAGCAGCAGTCCTTTGTGTCGGCCTGGAAAATCGGAAAAAAATTGGGAAAGGCTTTCTCCACGGAGTCACCGGAGGCGGTGGAAGCCCTTCTGGGTCCCCCTCTTTCTCTGGACCCCAAGACCCATGCCGGATTGATGGGCATATTTGCCGTTCTGGACAAGATCGATCTCCGCATTGTGATGGATTCTGGAACAGTGGATGAAACCGGCCATGCGATTGTTTTTCATGCGCACTGGACGATGTCGGCCATCTCGAAAGATCCGAAAAAGGCGGGGGCCCGTTACTTCCAGACGGGGGAGTCCCGAATGGTTGTGGGGCTTGCAAAGCCTCCCGGGAAAGCCCGTCTTCTTTCTCTGACGGGTGACACCTTCCTCCGGACATCCATCGCGGCAAAGCCTCCCGGATGAGTCCGACACCGCTTCCGCGACGGATCTCGACGGATTTTTTGATAATCGGCGGAGGAATTGCCGGTTACCAGACGGCGATCAACCTTCTGCCGCTGGGAAGCGTGACGCTGGTCTCCCGCGGATCGATTGCTTCGGGAAGCTCCTACTATGCCCAGGGGGGGCTGGCACTGCCCTGGGGATTCAACCGCGAGGCGGTCGAATCCCATGTGGCGGATACCTTGCGGGCAGGAGCGGGCTTTTGCGACGAAGCCAATGTGAGGGTCCTGATCGAAGGAGCGGAGGAAGCCTTTGCCACGCTGGTCTCACTCGGAGTCCCGTTTGACAGGGACAGTGGGGGGGACTTCCTTCTGACCCGGGAAGCCGCCCATTCGAGGCCAAGGATCATCCATGCCGGAGGGGACAAGACCGGCTCCCTCATCGTCAAGACCCTGGCGCAGAACGTCCATGGCCATGAGAGATTCACATTTCTTACCCCCTTCCGGCTGCACCGCCTCCTGAAGGGAGAAGGCTCCCGGATTGTGGGGGGGTTGTTCATGGGCGAGGATGAGGATGGCTGGGTGAGCATCCGGGCCGGGGCCACCATTTTGGCAACGGGGGGATTCAGTGCTCTCTTTGCCCGGACGACCAATCCACCGTCCCAGGTCGGGGATGCCACGGCCGTTGCTTCAATGGCCGGAGCGCGTCTGGAACGGCTGGCCTTTACCCAGTTTCACCCCACCGTCCTCGATCTTCCCGGTCAGACTCCCTTTCTTCTGACGGAGGCACTGAGGGGAGAAGGGGGGCACATCATTGATCAGACGGGGCAACGGATCCTTTTCCGATACCACCCCGACGGGGAGCTCGCCCCTCGGGACGTTGTCTCGCGGGCTCTTTGGCTTGAGGCCCGGGAACGTCCGGAGGCGAAGATATATCTCAGCGTCGCCCACCTGTCCGGGGAATATTTGAGGACGCGCTTTCCCCAAGTCTTTTTCCATTGTCTTGAGGCGGGAATCGACCTTTCCCGGGATCCCGCTCCCATTCGTCCTGCGGCCCATTTCCAGATGGGCGGAGTCAGAACGGACATGGAGGGCCGGACCGACCTCTCCGGACTCTATGCGGTCGGGGAGGTGGCGTCGACAAGAGTTCACGGGGCCAATCGCCTGGCATCCAACTCCCTCCTCGAGGCCTTGGTGATGGGCCATCGGGTGGCACAGGCCATCGCCGGGGAAAGGGAGAGTCTTCTCGATTCGTTGCCGGAGAGCGGGGCAGAGGAGCCTCCTTCGGAAGGGTGGCAAGCCCCCAGGGGAGAGGGCTCCCTCTCCCTGGAGGACTTGAAGACCCTTCTTTGGGAAAAGGCCGGTATCGTGAGGACAGCTTCCCTCGTTTCCGCGGGCAAGGCTCAAATACTGTCGGCCCTTGCCAGTGGAAAAACCGGAGAGATTCTTCCCCAGGACGCGCTTCTTCATAATGCCTTAAACCTTGCCCGACTCCTCTTCGAGGATCTCGAGACGGCGCCCCGGGTGGGGGCGAACTATTTTATTGAAGATCAAACCGTCGAGAAGGCGGGGGCGGTTCCCGGTCCCGATTCCGGATCATAAGGAGAAAAAAACCGATGGCCAAGGATTTCTACGAAAAACTCGGAGTCTCGAAAAAGGCGTCGGCCGAGGAGATCAAAAAGGCTTACAGAAAGCTTGCCCGCCAGTTCCACCCCGACGTCAATCCGGGAAATCGGGAGGCCGAGCAGCGCTTCAAGGAAATCAACGAGGCTTATGAGGTTCTTTCCGACCCTGCCAAGCGCGAAGAGTACGATGCCATGGGGGCACGGCCTCCGGGGGGGGGACGACCTTCCGGCGCCTCCAGGGGCGGAGGGGGCCCCTTTGATGAGGAGCGCTTCGGAGACTTCTGGGATCTTTTTGGAGGCATGGGGGGAGGCGCGGTCCTCTCCGAGGTTCACCTGACCCTTTCCTTTCGGGAGGCGGCCCTTGGGACCACCCGAACGGTTCTCCTTCCGGGGGCACCGGGAACCTCTCCCGACAAGGTCACAGTCCAGATCCCGGCGGGAGTGGACGAGGGGATGGACTTTACCGTGTCGGCTGGATCCGGCCCAAAATCCCGCATGATCCGGGTGGTGATCGACGAAATCCATCCCGATCCTCTCTTCCGTCGGCAGGGAAACGATCTTCTCTTGGACTGTCCCGTCAAGCTCTCCGAACTTCTTTTCGGGGCGTCGGTCGAAATTCCCACCCTCGAAGGAGTCTCCCGCCTGAAGATTCCACCGGGGACCAAGGCCGGACAGACCTTCAGGCTCAAAGGCAAGGGAGTTCGCTCTCCTGTTTCCCATGAGACGGGCCATCTTTATGTGAAGATACTCCCGGTTCTCCCTCCGGTCATCCCTCCCTCCCTCGAGCCGTGCATTCGGGAGATCGATGCCCATTATCCTCCGGATTTTCGCTGGAAAGGTCATTCGTCATGAGGACGCGGGAGGCGATAGGACGGGAGGCAAGACGATGAAGCCCAAGGCTGGGACGAATGGAGGAGACATGGAAAAAAGCCTGCCCCTCGAAAGGGTTGTGGAGCTCTATCGCATTCCGAAGAGAACGATCAGGACCTTGGTCAGGGAAGGCCTGCTGGAAATCGAGCCCACTCCTGCCCCCTCGCTTCGTCCTGAAATGGTGGAGCGGGTCAGGCTGATCGTGGCCCTGCGACGGGATCTGGGGGTGAACATGGCCGGGGTGGAGGTCATCCTTCGCTTGCGCCACCAGCTCGTCTGGGCTCGAACCCAACGTCGGACAGCTTTTTGTGAGTCGTGGATCGATGTACAGGAGTAAAGGAAAGATTCGGGGAGATCAGACAAGAAAGGACAGACCATGGATGTGAACAAGCTGACCCAAAAGTCTCAGGAAGCCCTTCAGCAGGCCGTGGACATGGCGCGGAGGGCCGGAAATACCGAAGTTGAACCCCTCCATCTCCTCCGGGCGCTTCTCGCTCAGGAGGGCGGGATCATCCCTCCGATTCTCCAGAAGATGGGAGTGGATCCCGCTGCGTTTCAGGCGAAGGTTGACGAGCAGCTCAGCCTTTTTCCCCGGGTCGAAGGGGGATCCGGCGGCCCCTATCTCTCCCGGTCTCTCTCCACCCTTCTTGATAAGGCACTGGAGGAGACCAAGCCCTTCAAGGATGATTTTGTCAGCACGGAGCATCTTCTCCTAGCGATGGTCCAGACATCGGGTCCTGAGAGCAAGGTCTTCAAGCCCTTCAAGATCAACAAGGAAAAGGTCCTTGCCGCCCTTGCCGAAGTTCGGGGAAACCAGCGGGTGACGGACCAGAACCCGGAAGAGCGTTACCAGGCCCTGGAGAAGTTTGGCAAGGACATGACGGCGCTGGCGCGCCAGGGGAAGCTCGATCCGGTCATCGGCCGCGACGAGGAGATCCGGCGTGTCGTCCAGGTCCTCTCCCGAAGGACGAAGAACAACCCGGTCCTGATCGGGGATCCGGGAGTGGGCAAGACCGCCATTGTCGAGGGGCTGGCCCAGCGGATCGTGGCGGGAGATGTTCCGGAAGGTCTCAAGGACAAGACTATCTTCTCCCTCGATCTGGGAGCCCTTCTGGCCGGGGCCAAATACCGGGGAGACTTCGAGGAGAGGCTCAAGGCCGTCCTGAAGGAGATCACAGCGGCAGCCGGCACGATCATTCTTTTTATCGACGAGCTTCACACCATCGTTCGGGCCGGGGCCACGGAAGGGGCGATGGACGCCTCCAATCTTCTGAAGCCTGCGTTGGCGCGGGGTGAGCTCCGGGCCATCGGGGCGACGACCCTCGACGAGTACCGCCAGTATATCGAAAAGGATGCAGCCCTCGAGCGGCGCTTCCAGCCGGTCTTTGTGGGCGAGCCTTCCGTCGAGGACACGATCGCCATTTTGCGGGGTCTCAAGGACAAATACGAAATCCACCACGGGGTCCGGATCAAGGATTCGGCCATCGTGGCCGCCGCCGTCCTCTCCCATCGCTACATTTCGGGACGATTCCTGCCCGACAAGGCCATCGATCTCATCGACGAATCGGCGGCCCGTCTTCGTGTCGCCATCGACAGCATGCCCCAGGAGCTCGACGAGGTGGACCGGAGAATCCGGCAGCTTGAGATCGAGAAGATGGCCCTGTCCCGGGAAGAGGATGAGGAGAGCCGGGAGAAGAAGTCGGGGGTGGAAAACGAGCTCGAGACACTGAAGAGCCGTTTCTCGGCCCTTAAGCGCCAATGGGACGAAGAGAAGGGACGGATCCAGGAGGTCCAGACCCTCAAGGCCAAGATCGAGGAGGCCAAGAAGGAGGCCGAAGCCGCCCTTCGGGACGGGCAGTATGAGAAGGCCTCCCAGATCACCTACGGGACGGTTCCGGGGCTTCAGAAGTCGCTCGAGGCGGCCCAGGAGGCGATGGAGAAGGCCAGCCAGTCCGGGGGACGCCTCCTCAAGGAGGAGGTCTCCGAGGAGGACGTGGCCCAGGTCGTCTCCCGCTGGACGGGGATCCCCGTGAGCCGGATGATGGAGGGGGAGGTTCAGAAGCTGCTCAAGATGGAGGAGCGTCTTTCGAAACGGGTGGTGGGACAGAAGGAAGCGGTCGCGGCCGTTTCCAATGCCATCCGTCGGGCCCGGGCCGGGATCCAGGATCCCAATCGTCCCTTGGGCTCCTTCTTTTTCCTGGGGCCCACGGGTGTGGGAAAGACCGAACTGGCAAAGAGCCTGGCCGAGTTTCTCTTTGACGACGATCAGGCCATGATCCGTATCGACATGTCCGAATATATGGAAAAGCACTCCGTCGCCCGACTGATCGGGGCGCCTCCCGGGTATGTGGGATACGAGGAGGGGGGACAGCTCACCGAAGCCATCCGCCGCCGCCCCTATGCGGTGATCCTTCTCGACGAGATGGAAAAGGCGCATCCCGATGTCTTCAATGTTCTCCTCCAGGTTCTCGACGACGGGCGTCTTACCGACGGCCAGGGACGCATCGTCGACTTCAAGAACACGGTGATCATCATGACCTCGAATATTGCCTCCGACATCATCCGCGATTCCGGCGGCCTGCCGGAATCCGAGGTGAGACAGCGGGTGATGGACCTTCTGGGCCGGACCCTGAGGCCGGAGTTCTTGAACCGGATCGACGAGATCATTCTCTTCCATCCCCTCTCCATGAGCGAGATCCTTCAGATCGTGGAAATCCAGATGGAGTCGGTCAACCGCCGGCTCAAGGATCAGAACCTCTCCCTGGAGCTCACCGACCGGGCGAAAGAGGAGCTGGCCCAGGTGGGCTTTGATCCGATTTACGGGGTGCGTCCCCTCAAGCGGGCGATCCAGCAGTCGATCCTGAACCCGCTGGCACGAAGGATCCTCGACAGGAGCGTGGGAAAAGGGGAAAAGGTTCAGGTGGACTGGGACGGTCAGGCCTTTCTCTTTGACGGGGTCTCGGAAGAAGCCGCTTCATGAGCGGGACAAGCATCGAGGGACGGGACCACCCCTGCATCAAGGAAGGGATTCTCTTTACCCGGGACGGCAGTCTTGCGGAGCGGATACGCCGGACAGTTCTTCACTGGCCTCTGGAGATCGAGGTTCGGGATCGCTGGAACGGATGGGGCGATGTTCCCTCCGGAGTGCGATTCATCCTCTTCGACCGCGACTCCGTCGGCTCGGTCGATCTTCCGGACAAATCCCTGCGGCTGATTCTTTCGGGGTCGGGGGATGAGCTCGTTTCCGCCCTGGAATCCTTTCTCTTTTTGCGGGAGCCTTTTTCCGTGGCGGTGGGAATCGAGCATCTCCTTCATGCGAAATGCCGACAGTACCTGTCGGCGGTGAGCAGCCTTCGGGACACGGATTCGGCCTATGCCTTTTTTGTCTCCCTCCTCGATCGTCTCCTTCTCCCCGGAGCTCTCGAGGTGGCCCAAGGGAACCAGCACCGGGCCTCCAAGATTCTGGGAATCAGCCGGACGACCTTCCGGAACAAGATGAAGATGCTTGAACAAGAGGGGATCCCTTCGGAAAAATAGTGTGCAAATTGTTAAAGGAAAAAGATTTTTGTTTTATCTCGTCAAGGAATTCTATGTTCGGGGCTTAAAATATTTTTGAAAAAATCTTGCAAGAATCTTGACAGATGATTCTTTTCAGTGTAATTTCCCCGGTGGACGTAGTATTTTTCCTCATATCAACGCGAAAGGGGGGTAGCAGGCGATGAAAAAATCGGAACTCGTGGACAAGATCTCCCAGGCAGCCAAAATCAACAAGACTCAGGCGAACGATGCTCTCAATGCCGCCGTCGAGGCCATCAAGAAGAGCCTCAAGAAGGATGGCGAGCGCGTGACCCTTCCTGGCTTCGGGACCTTCTCCACGGCGAAGAGGAAAGCTCGGACCGGCCGGAATCCCCGTACGGGCCAGGCGATCAAGATTCCCGCAATGCGCGTTCCCAAGTTTACTGCCGGAAAAGCCTTCAAGGCGGCCGTCAAGTAATCGTCTTTCCGTTTTGTTGCGGAGTCTCAGATCAGGGCTCCGCAATCTCTCTTCTTTCTCAATAGGCACGTAGCTCAGGGGTGGAGCGCTACCTTGACACGGTAGAGGTCGGCGGTTCGAAACCGCCCGTGCCTACCATATTGCAAGCCACTCTCCGAAGTTTCTCTCAAAAATAAATGTTAACCGGGAATGTCTGACCAACAGTTCGGTGCGGGAACGCTTCGGTATTGACCCCAGAAATATCCCCCTATCTTCGCGGCTGATCAAGGAAGCGGTCGGCACAGGCGCAATCCTTCCCTACGATCCGAAGGCTGCGCCGAAGATGATGAAATAAGTTCCGTGGTGGGCGGCAGAGCTCCCAGTGCGTACTTGACGGGACCTTGATCGTTTGGATATTTCCAATGGAAAATCGCCAGTCGTCTTCTGTGAAATCCATTAATTCACATTCCTTTAATGATTTAAATGCGTACTTGATGGGTGCTTGATGGACAGGAGGAGGGATGATTGAAGATATGAGACCCAGTTTAAAGAGAAAGGTCTTTCCGCAATTGGAAACAAGGAATTGTGGGTGAACCCCCTCGAAAGTGATCGGAAAATCTGTTTAACCGGGAAAGGTTGCCGTGACTTCAGAAGAAGCTCAGGCCCTGATCAGGCAAGGCGAAACACTCAATGTTGAATTCAAGGGAGAACGTTCCAGGCCCTTGAACGACACGGATTTAGTTGAGACAGTGGTTTGTCTGGCCAATCGCCAAGGTCGTGATTGGGGATATCTGTTTGTTGGGGTCGAAGACGATGGATCGATCACAGGAGCCCGTCCCCGTCACGAACATTCGACAACCAACATCTCCCAGGTGGCGGCAATGATCGGGAGCAGAACACACCCTGCTATTGCCTGTCGTGTGGAAGAGGTCATGATTGTTGGAAAACCTGTTCTAGTTTTTCATATACCCAAGGCCAGATCTCCGGTTGGAACTTCCGATGGGAAGTATTTGCGACGGAGACTTGATGGAAAAGGGAACCCGGAGTGTGTTCCTTTCCACTACCATGAAATGCAGTCGCGGCTGTCAGAGCATGGCGGGTCCGAGTATCTTGCCCTTCCTGTTCATGGAGCCACATGGGAGGATCTCGACATCCTCGAATTCGAGCGGTTCCGGAGAACGATCCGGGAAAGTCATGGAATGGGGGATCAGACCCTGATTCCCTTGTCCGACTGGGATCTTGCGAAGGCCTTGGGATGTGTGGATGGACCGAAGGATCATCCGGAGATACGCCTTCTAGCTCTTCTCCTGTTTGGAAAGGAAGAGAGCCTGCATCGCTTTCTTCCTTCCCATGAAGTGGCCTTTCAGGAGCTGCCGGATACGCAGGTCGTCGTCAACGATTTTTTTCGGTGGCCTCTTTTGCGGGTGATGGACGAATTGCTGGGACGGTTTAGGGCGCGTTACCGGGAGACCGAGATCCAGGTGGGATTCAAGCGGGTCGGAATTCCTGATTATTCGGAGAAGGCTTTTCGGGAGGCGGTCGCGAATGCCCTGATTCACCGGGACTACACCCGCCTCAATGCCGTTTATATCCAGTGGCGGAAGGATCGGCTCGAGATCAGTAGTCCCGGAGGGCTTCCCGAAGGGGTGTCGATGGAGACACTCCTTGTGACCGCTCCTCACCCGAGAAATCCGAAGCTGGCCGATGCCTTCAAGCGGGCCGGTTATGTGGAACGGACCGCCCGGGGAATCGATACGATCTTCTTTGAGCAACTCAGAAACGGGAGAGCTGTCCCCTCCTATGACAGGACGACCTCGACCGATGTCGTTCTTGTTCTTTCGGGAGAACCTCCTGATCTATCTTTTGTCCGGATGTTGACGGAAGAAGGCCTTGCCGGTCGATCTCTGGATCTTGACGATCTTCTCATCCTGCGTGCCTGGTGGGACGGGGGGACCCTCTCACTGGAAGATGCGGCACGTATTGTGCAGAAGTCTTCCCGGGAGATTCAGGGAAAAGTGAACGATCTCAAGCGCCGGAACCTTCAGTCGAAAAGGATTGAGTTATCCGCCAACGACCGTCTGGAGTTAAAAGATCAAGCATTCATCACGGTTCGGTCTCCTTCGCGTATCACACATGAGACGAGGAAGGGCCTCGAAGAGAAACTTCTTGCCTTTGCAGAAAAGGAGGGATCGATTTCTCGTGCTAAGGCGACAAGCCTTCTCCAAATCAAGAGCCATCAGGCTTACCGGCTTATCCAACAGCTTGTAGAAGAAGGAAAATTAAGAAAGATTGGAGAAGTAGGACGTGCTGTGCAGTATGAATTTAAGGCGAAAAAACACGAATAAACGCACGCGTGTGTTTTTCGTGCTTTTCTCTGTCTTTTTTGTTTTTTAAAAGTACTTTCGTATAAAAATAGGAATCATAATTAATGCATACAGAGCGTTTTCGACAACTCAGAAAAAATGCAATAGATCATATTCTTGAACAGGGTCCCGTCATAGTTG
>DGKK01000049.1 GCA_002387725.1 Nitrospirae bacterium UBA4572 | reverse complement strand
CGATGTATGACCAGGTGGTCGACCAAGCCCTTCGGCTGATTGAGGAGATTTCTCGGAGACAGTCCGTGGAAGAATCGCTCCGCCTCCTGGGTCAGATCTTCGAGAGCGTCCGGGACGGGATCCTTCTTCTCGACCCCGACGGAACCATCGTCGATGCCAACCCCTCATTTCGCCGGCAGATCCCGGACCTTCCGGACGACCTCGTCGGTCGCTCGATCTTCGCCTCTCCTCCCCTCTTCGATCACGAGACCCTCTCCCGGGCCTTTCAGGAGGTCAGGAAAACGGGACATTTTTCAGGAACGATCCGGACCTTCAAAAAGGAGGGGGAGAGCGACAACCTCTGGATCTCCCTTTCTTCCGTCGTGGGGAAGGGGGGGGAGACGACCCACATGACCGCCATCTTCTCTCNNCGTCTCGGAGCTTCTCGAGGAAAATGAGGTCCTGTCGGAGGCCGCCAACTCCGATCCCCTCACCGACATTCCCAACAGGAGACTGTTCAACGACCGATTTGCCCGGGCTCTTCGCGAGGCGGCCTCGGGAAAGCATCGGGGGGCGCTGATTCTGATTGACCTCGACCGGTTCAAGGCCCTCAATGATCTCCGGGGACACCCGGCGGGGGATGAGGTTCTCCGGGAATCCGCCAGGCGGCTCCGGGAGTCGGTACGCCAAAGCGATCTGGTGGCGCGCCTGGGAGGGGACGAATTCGCGGTCCTTCTCGGGGGGCTTCATCCCGAGAGGAAGGCGGCGGCTCTTGAAGCCCGGTCGGCGGCCGAAAAGATCCGCCTCTCCCTCGCCCGCCCCTTTGAGGTGATGACCCGCGATGAGACCGGAAAGAAGAGCTCCTTCCGTCATTTTTGCCCTCCAAGCCTCGGGGTGGCGGTCTTCGGGGGGGAGGGTCGCGGGAAGGAGCCGGAGGTCTTCGGAGCCGCCGACCGGGCCCTCTACCGGGGCAAGGACCGGGGGGGAAACACGGTGGTGGTGGCCGGGGAGGAAATTTCCGCATCTTCATGAGCCCGTGTTGGACGAGGCCTTCCCCTCCCGGTTAAAATGAAGGTCCGGAGCCGTCCGGGAGAGGTGTTCTCCCGGGAAGGCGGCCGGAAAACCCGGGAGAGACCGATGCCGAATCGCCTGAAAGATGAGACCAGCCCCTACCTACGCCAGCATGCCGAGAACCCCGTCGACTGGTATCCCTGGGGAGAGGAGGCCTGGGAAGAATCCGCACGGAGCGGCCGCCCTGTGCTCCTCTCCATCGGATATGCCGCCTGCCACTGGTGCCATGTCATGGCCCACGAATCCTTCGAGGATCCTGAAACGGCGGCACAGATGAATCGGGACTTCGTCAACATCAAGGTCGACCGGGAAGAACGCCCCGACCTCGACCTGATCTACCAGACCGCCCATCAGATTCTCGCCCGGCGGGGTGGGGGCTGGCCGCTGACCGTCTTTCTGACCTCCCGGAAGGTCCCCTTTGCGGCCGGGACCTACTTTCCCCGGACCTCCCGCTTTGGCCTCCCCGGCTTTACCGAGGTCCTTGGGCGGATCCGGGGCTTCTACGACGAGCATCGGTCAGAGCTCGAGAGTCCGGAGAACCGCCAGGTGGTCGATATTCTGGAAAGCCTCACTCCCCGGAGGCGGGGGGAAAGCTCCCTGTCCCTGGCTCCCGTCCAATCCTTTCTCGCCCACCTTCGCCAGGTCTTCGATCGCGACTTTGGAGGATTCGGCGGGGCTCCGAAGTTTCCCCATTCCCAGGGACTGTCCTTCCTGCTCGACTCCTCCGAAGCGTCCGACCGGGAGATGGCCTTTTTGACCCTTCGCAAGATGGCCCGGGGAGGACTCTTCGACCAGATTGGCGGGGGGTTTGCCCGCTACAGCGTCGACGATCGGTGGGAGATTCCCCACTTCGAAAAGATGCTCTACGACAACGGGCCGCTTCTGGGGCTCTATGCCCGGGCCCATGCCATGACCGGCGATCCTTTCTTCCGGGAGGTGGCGGAGCGGACGGCCCTTTGGGCCCAGAGAGAGATGCGGTCCCAGGAGGGGATGTATTTTTCCTCTCTCGATGCCGACTCGGAGGGGGAGGAGGGGCGGTTCTACCGATGGAGCCGGACAGAGGTCGAGGAGTCTCTCTCCGGTCGGGAGAGGCAGGCCGCCCTGGCCTGTCTGGGCTTCGACCGTCCACCGAATTTTGAGGGCCACCACTGGCATGCGGTTTTGGCGAAAACTCCCGAGGAGTGGGCCCGCGAGGAAGGTCTCTCGCCTTTTGAGGCCTCCGAAGCCCTTCGGGGAGCTCGGGAGACGCTCTTTCGCCGGAGGTCTTCCCGTGTGCGTCCGGGGCTGGACGACAAGATGCTGACCTCCTGGAACGCCCTTTGGGCCAGGGGATTGCTTGAAGCCGGCCGCCATCTGGGCCGGGAAGACTGGAGGCAGGAGGGTCGGGAGATTCTTCGGGCAATCCGTCGGCACATGTGGCACGAGGGACGCCTCCTCGCCGTCCGTGCCGGGGGCAAGAGCCGCCTCGGCGCCTATCTCGACGATTACGCCTTTCTTCTTGAGGCTCTCCTGGAGGAGCTCTCGTCGGAGTTCTCGGAGGAGACGCTGGACTTTGCCCTCTCGGTGGCCCGGGCCCTTCAGGAGCTCTTCGAGGATCCGGAGGAGGGTGGCTTCTTCTTTACCGCCCGGGATCATGAATCTCTCCCGGTACGAACAAAGCCCGGCCACGACCAGTCCCTTCCCTCGGGGAACGGTTCGGCCGCCCGGGGGCTTTTGAGGCTTGGCTCTCTTCTGGGGGAGTCGCGTTTCCTCGAGTCGGCCTCCCGGACACTCGAGCTCTTTTCGGGGATCTATGGCGAACGCCCCGAAGGCTTCGACACGCTGCTCTCAGCCCTGTCGCTCTGGAATGCCGGAGCGCCCGTGGCCATCCTCTGGGGGCCGGAGTCGGAAATATGGCAGCGGCAGATCGACCTCAAGGCTCCCTGGGTCTGGACTGTCCGGGCCAGGGAGGGAATGGGGGTTCGGGAAAAGTCTCCTCCCCCGGCGGGTGCGACCCGAGGAACCCTCTGCGGGAGTTTCGGGTGTCTTCTGCCGGTCGACAACGATCTCGCGCAGTTTTTCAAAGGAGTTTCAGAACATGCTCCAAAGTAGAGAAACTCCGGAGGCGGTGGTGGTCGAGACCGGACCCGACCCCGTTCTGGCCGTCATCTGGCTTCACGGACTCGGCGCCGATGGACACGACTTCGAGGGGGTCGTGGCGGAGATGGATCTTCCGGTGACTCCCATCCGGTTTGTCTTCCCCCATGCCCCGGTGATCCGGGTGAGGGTCAACGGAGGCGTTCCCATGCGCGCCTGGTACGATATCGCCCATCCCGAGATCGCCCGTGACCCGGACGTCGAAGGGATGAGGCGTTCGGTTGCCGAGGTGGAGAGGCTTGTCGGGCGGGAGATATCCCGGGGAATTTCCCGGGAGAGGATCGTTCTGGCAGGGTTTTCCCAGGGAGGGGTCATCGCCCTTCTTGCGACCTTTTCCACCGGGCTTCGGTATGCCGGGGTCCTGGCTCTCTCCACCTATCTTCCCTCTTCACCGCAGCTTGGGCTTGTGGACAGTCCGACCCCCCTTCTCATGATCCACGGGACCGAAGATCCGGTCGTTCCCTACCGCGTCGGAAAGAGCAGCTTCGAGCGGATCGTGGGGCTGGGAGGGGGGGGAGAACGACGCTGGATTGACTATCGGATGGGCCATTCTGTCTGCCTTCCCGAAGTTGCCGAGATTTCCTCCTGGCTGAAGGCCCTCACGGACGAGGTCCCCTGACTCCAATCCCTCACCTCCTTCCCGTCCACCTCCCCCGAAATCCTGAATCTTCCCTTTACCTTTTGTCCATAAATAGATGTCAGAAAGTCTGTCTCTCTCGATATATTAAAAATAATTATAATTTATCAATATGTTTTTGTGTTTTATTGTCGTGCTCTTGAAGTCTATTTTTAAAAAAATGGAGACATGCTACGATGGACTGTCCCATCGTTCCACAGATCGTCAAGATGTTCGGGACCAAGGAGAGGAATTACCGTGCTCGATTCTCGGGAAATCAACCGGATTATCCTGGCTGTGAGGGAGTTTGGCGACCTTCTGGAGAAGATGTCTCTGGTGGTCGACCGACTCCGGGCCACCCGCGAGGAATGGAATGGTCTCCTTGCCGGAAGGGACCGGCTCCGAGAGGAGTCAGGCCGGCTTGCCCGGGAGATTGCCGGATTCAAGGAGGATTTTCAGGTTCTCCACATCCGGGAAACCCGCTGGAGGAATGCTGTGGGAGACCTGAACCTCGATCTTCCCTTTCTTGTGGACGAGTTTCGGACGATTCTCTCCCGCCATGGCAAGAGCCCGGTCTGACAGAATGGGACACGTGACCGGGAAGATCTTTGGAGTCCCCGTTTCCCTTAATGGGGCGGATCGTTTTTGATGTTCAACAGATCCCGGTTCCGGAATGGTAGCACGGGTGGTCGTAGTCGGTATTCTGGTGTCATTTTTCCTTCTCTTTGCTACACTGATAGTCAAAGCCTTGGCTGACACACTAAAAAAGCTCACAGGATAACGGGCAGTTGGAATTTTTGGGGAGACTCTCCTCTCATCAATTGGCGGATGGTGTCCATTGAAAAAACTCTGGAGATTTTTGGGAAGTTTTTATGGGCATTCATTGATTCTTATTTTTTTTCTTGGAACATCAATGGCCTTGGCCTCTTCTCCTCCTCCCTCTCCATCTCTTCCCCAACTCTCCTCCCTTGCCGTACGCGGTTCAACGGTTCGTCTTGTCTTTAAGGTTCCTGCCCACCCTTCCGGCGTCTTTTTCTACCTTTCCCTCGATGGGAACAGGCTCCTGGGAAGACGGATCGTCCCCAACTCCACCCTTCCCCTTTGCGTCAGCCATCTCTCCACCGGCCCTCACCGTCTGGGCTACCAGACGGCCCGGAAGGACCACATCGTGCTGATCGACCCGGTCATCATTCCCGTGACCGTTCCCGGAGGGAGCCCGACCGAGTGTTCCGGAACGGGGTCGGGGAGAAAAAGGGGCTAGCCCGAAATGTCCGTTCGCCCCCTTGTCTCTCACCGCGATACAGTTCTCAGGATTGCGTCGGAGCCGGTCGACCCCTGTGCCCCGGAGGTGAGGCAGGTTGTCCAGGATCTCTTTGACACCTTGGCGACTCAGAAGGGAGTGGCGATGGCTGCGCCGCAGATAGGGGTCGCCATGCGACTTTTCGTCTTCGATCTCAAGCGTCCCCGGGAGAAGGGAGGCCCGCCGACCCGGGGACTTCTGATCAATCCCACCATCGAGCGTCGATTCGGCTCCATCCCGGTTATCGAAGGCTGTCTTTCCTTTCCGGGTCTCGACCTGTCAATCCGTCGTCCCGAGGGGGTGGTGGTGAGCGGATACGGACTCGACGGCAAGAAAGTCGTTCTTGAGGGGGGAGGGCTTTTTGCCCGGATGGTGGAACATGAGACAGACCATCTCGAGGGTCGTCTTCTCCCGGATCGCCAGAATGGCTTGGCGGCCCTTCTTTCCTATTGGAGACGACGGAGATGGGAGGAGCGAATGAGGAGGAACTTGTGACAAATGATGCCCATTCTCCCCGAACGGTCTTCATGGGGAGCCCTGACTTTGCCGTTCCCTTCCTTGAAGCTCTGGTTAGCGGCGGTTTTGATGTCCGGGGGGTCGTGACCCAACCGGACCGGCCCCGGGGGCGGGGCCAGGAAGTGAGTCCTGTCCCCGTGAAGAGGTGGGCCTTGGACCACGGGATATCTGCCGTCTCTCCCTTGTCCCTTCGGGATCCGAGGGGACGGGAGTTCCTTGACCGCTGGGAGCCGGAGCTGATCGTCGTTGTGGCTTATGGTAAAATATTACCGGTTGAGATTCTGAACTTCCCTGCCCGCGGGTGTGTGAATGTCCATGCCTCCCTTCTCCCGGCTTATCGGGGAGCATCTCCCATCGTCTGGGCGATCAGGAACGGGGAACACGTGACAGGGTTGTCCCTGATGTGTCTGGACCGGGGGATGGATACCGGACCTGTCTTTGCGAAGCTTGAGATTCCCGTTGAGGCCCGGGAAACAACACTCTCCCTGACGGCCAAGATGATGGATCAGGGCCCGGACTTCATGCTCGAAGGGCTTAGAGGATATCTTTCAGGAAGGCTTGTTCCCGTCCCCCAGCCCCCGGAAGGCACTCTGGCCCCCCTTCTTTCGAAGGAGGACGGACGAATTCCTTTTTCCGGTCCTGCCGTCGGGGTGGACAGTCATGTGAGGGCCATGAACCCTTGGCCCGGGGCCTTTTTCTCCTCTTCCATCGGGACGGTGAAGGTCGGGGAGGGGAGGGTCCTCGCCCCGGTGGCCAACGCGGTCCCGGGGACCGTGCTCTCCCTCTCTCCAGAGGGGGTCGATGTGGCATGCGGGGAGGGGGTTTTTAGGATTTTGGCCCTCCAACGGGAGGGAGGCCGGATGATCCCGGTCGCAGAGTTCATTTCCGGTAGACGCTTCAAGCCCGGAGAGGTCCTTTCCTGAGAGGTTTTTCAGGGCCAATCGACAACGGGTCGCTCGTCGGCGGCGGCCCGGTTTCGTCAGCGGGGGCCGTCAGTCTTTTTTGTGGTATCCCGGAGGAAAGACCCTCCGGGAATTCCAAGGAGTTGTTTCATCCATGTTTAACTCGTTCAAGACCGTTGTTCTTCTGGGTCTTCTGACAGGCTTTCTCCTCCTGATCGGCAAGCATTTTGGCGGAAATGCTGGGATGGTGATAGCCCTGATTTTCTCCCTCGGAATGAACTTCTTTTCCTGGTGGTACTCCGACAAGATCGTCCTGTCGATGTATGGGGCCCGGGAGGTCGGAGAGGATGTCGGGAATCCCCGAATCCAGGAAATCCAGACCATGCTGGCCTCCCTTGCCCGGCGGGGAGGGATCCCAGTGCCGAAGCTTTATATCGTCGACGATCCCTCTCCCAATGCCTTTGCCACCGGTCGCGACCCGAACCATGCCGCCGTGGCGGTGACCACGGGCATCATGGATCTCATGACCACGGAAGAGCTCTCGGGAGTTCTGGGCCATGAGCTGACTCATGTGATCAACCGGGATACGCTGATCTCCACCGTGGCCGCATCCTTGGCGGGAGCGGTGACCATGCTTGCCAATATGGCGCAGTGGGCGGCTCTTTTCGGGGGGCGCGAGCGCGAGGAGCGCGAAGGAGGCGGGTGGGGGGATATCCTGATGGTCATTCTCGCCCCCGTGGCCGGAATGCTTGTCCAGATGGCGATCTCCCGATCCCGGGAGTTTGCCGCCGATGCCGGAGGAGCCCGTCTGTGCGGGAACCCCCTTTTTCTGGCCCGGGCTCTGGCCAAACTCGAACGTGGGGTCGATGCGGTTCCCATGAATGCCAATCCTGCCACCTCTCATATGTTCATCCTTGAGCCCTTTCATGCCGGAGGCCTGATGTCTCTCTTTTCGACCCACCCTCCCACTGAAGAGCGCATCCGTCGTCTTGAGATGATGGCCGGATCGAGCTCTCCCCAGCGGAGGCATGCGTTTTAATGGCCATTTCCCGACTCGGTCGCGAACTTTTGATTGCCCCTTCGATCCTCTCTGCCGACTTTCTTCGACTGGGAGAGCAGGTCCGGGAGGCGGCAGAGGCAGGGGCGGACCTCTTCCACCTCGACATGATGGATGGCCATTTCGTCCCGAACCTCACCTTTGGCCCCCCGGTTGTGGAGGGCCTTCAAAAATTGACCTCCCTGCCTCTTGAAGCCCACCTGATGGTCCTGCGGCCGGAGATCTACCTGGAAGATCTGGCCTCTGCACGGATGCACCGAGTCACGGTTCATGCTGAAGCCACGACTCATCTCCATTATGTTCTGGGAAAAATCGGCTCTCTTGGAATGAAGGCGGGGGTCGCGATTTCTCCAGCCACCCCCGTGGGGATGGTGGAGGATGTCCTCGATATGATTGACCTTGTGCTAGTGATGACGGTCAATCCGGGGTTCGGGGGACAGTCCTTCATCACTCATTCCCTGAAGAAGGTTGAGTCCATGAGGACTCTTCTCGACCGGGCCGGGGCCGCCCACGTACGGCTTGAGGTCGATGGAGGAATCAAGGCCGGAAATATTTCCCGGGTGGCCGATTGCGGGGCGGATACATTCGTCATGGGATCGGCCATTTTCGGAGAAAAGCCTTGCGAAACGGTCTTTGGAGAGATTCGTCGCGCGCTGACTTCGGAGAGGTAATTCTCGCCCCTCAAAAATAATGGGTGGGAGGCCTTTTTTTCTCCGGGAGTCGCGCTATTGTGTTGCATTTTTCTTTCGTGAAGGGTAAGTTGTCTTAATCGCATTCTTTGCTTGATCTTTTCGATCCGGCAGGTGGAGGGACGGGAGTGGACATACGGGAGTCGTCTGACCGCTTCTCCGCTTTGTTTGACAGGTTTCTTGCAAAGTTCGTCGATTATCTTGTGGCGCTTTCCCTCGAACACGCCGGCTTTCTTCTTGGAAGCTCCTGGCTTGCCTGGTTGGCTGCGACGGCTTATCTCCTTATGGCCGACGGGCTTCCTGGAGGTCGGAGCCTCGGAAAAAGGCTGGCGGGTCTCCAGGTGACGAGCCAGAACGGGGAGCCTTGCAGTCTCTACCAGTCCACCTTGCGGAACTCTCCTGTCGGATTGGCGTATATTCTCGGACAGATTCCCTGGGTCGGCTGGATCCTTGGTCTGGCGGTTGTCTCCCTGGAAGGACTGCTCCTCGTGGGAATGCGCTCCGACAAGAGATTCGGGGATGATCTTGCGGGAACGGTCGTGAAAAAGGTTGCGGGACGACACCTCGATCCGGGAATCTCCCCCGGTGGGGATCGCCCCTCCCCCGGCTCAACGGAATCACAGTCTCCATAAGAATAAAGGAAAATCAATTGGGTCTCATTGCGAATCTTTTCGGTTTCCTCTCCCAGGATCTGGCGATTGACCTAGGAACCGCCAATACGCTCGTCTATGTCAGGGATCAGGGCATAGTCATCAATGAGCCATCCATTGTCGCGATGGACCAGAAATCGGGAACCGTTCTGGCCATTGGCCGCGAAGCCAAGAAGATGCTTGGTCGGACCCCGGGAAACATCATTGCGGTTCGCCCCGTCAGAAATGGCGTTATCGACAATCCCGATATCGCCCAGCAGATGCTCTCTTACTTTATCAACAAGGTCCACAAGCGCTCGACGTTTGTCCGGCCCAGAATGGTGATTTGCGTTCCGTCCCGGATTTCCCTCGTCGCCCAGAGAGCCGTCAAGGATTCCGCCAGAATGGCAGGAGCGCGGGAGGTCTATCTGATCGAAGAGCCCCTCGCGGCCGCTATCGGCGCAGGGCTTCCCATCATGGAGCCCTCCGGGAACATGGTGATCGACATTGGTGGCGGGACGACGGACGTCGCGGTGATCTCATTGGGAGGAACGGTCTACAGCGAATCCATCAAGGTCGCGGGAGACCGGATGGACGAAGACATTATCAACTATATCAAAAAGCAGCATAATCTTTTGATCGGCGACTCCATGGCCGAACGGATCAAGGTTGAAATCGGATCGGCCTGTCCCCAGAAGGAAGGCCACACCATGATCATCAAAGGCCGCGACCTCATCTCGGGCTTGCCGAAAACCCTCCGCATCACGGAGGAGGAAATCCGGAATGCCCTCTCCGATACGATCAACAATATTGTGGCGATTGTTCAGAAGACCCTTGAGAACACCCCTCCGGAGCTCTCTGCCGACATCATCGACAGAGGGATCGTTCTGACGGGAGGAGGATCGATGCTCCGCGGTCTTGATGTGCGGATCAGGGATGAAATACGCCTGCCAATAATTACTGTTGATGACCCCCTCATCACCGTGGTGACGGGAACCGGCAAGACCCTCGAGGAGCTGGATGTGCTGAGAAAGGTCTCCCTCGGAGACTAGGGCCCAGTGAGATATCCCTCGAAAAGACCCTGGTCCGGAAAGCTGCTGGGAGCGCTCTCGGTTTTTCTTGGCTTTCTGATTGTCATGGGGTTTTATCCCGACACCTTCCAGCGGTGGATCATTGATCCTCCGCTGGAGGCCGTACGCACCCTTATGTCGGGGGCCACGGGCGTCTCCCGGGGAACCTCCGGTCTGGTTGGGCACTATCTGGCTCTTGTGGGAGCTCAAGCCGAGAACGATGATCTTAAAAAGAAGGTGGCGCAGCTCACCCGACAGCTGGCCCAGGAAAAAATCCTGGCCTCAAGATCCCGGGATCTTGAGGCCCTTCTGAGCCTGAAAAAACGGATATCCCAGTCCGTGATCGCCTGCCATGTCCTGGCGACAAGCCCGACCGACTCTCCTCGGACCCTTCTCCTAGATTGCGGAAAGAATCAGGGAGTGGCAGTCCGGGATGGAGTGGTGGGCCCTCGGGGAGTTGTTGGGTATGTTGTTCGTGTCTTCGATGTTTTTTCCCAGGTCATCTGGGTTGAAGATCCGATGTTTGCCCTGGAAGGACGACTGGCCGACTCCGGTCAGAAGGGATTGGTCCGGGGACGTGGAGTAGGATACTCCCTTTCCCTCCGTTACATTCCCGCGTTGACACATCTGGACAAGGGAAGTGAGGTCGTGACAACGGGGGAGGATGGGTATTTTCCTCCGGAAGAGCCCATTGGTTCTGTTGTTTCCCTAGGAGATTCCGGCCGGAATATCTTTCAGTCAGTGAGACTGACTCCTGCAGAAAGAATGGACGATCTCTGGGCTGTTTTTGTCCTTGTTCCGCCCCTTTCCTGGAGTGATCATTCCCTTCTGGGCAAGGAGTCCGCCCATTGAGTCAACTCCTCCGGGCGCTCTCCTTCTTTGTTGTTTTGATGGGCATGCTTTCGTCAATGCATTGGCTTCCTTTTTTTCTCCAGGGACTGAACCCTGTTCCGGTATTGCTCTTTCTTTTTTTGGAACGAAGATCGTCGTCGGAAGCGCTTATTCTGGGAGGACTGGCAGGAGGACTTGTGTCCCTTGTCTTTCCCGGACCTTCCCTGATAACTCTTATTCGGTATGCTCTGGAAGGGGTTCTTGCCGCTCGCCTTCAACCGCCTGGGACTTCTTCCGGAGCCAAGACTTTAGGTTTTTTTTGGACATTCATGGGGTTTGATCTGGCGTTGGGGCTTCTCTCCCGCCTCATTCTTGACGAACCCCTTACGATAGACCTCTTGAAGGATTGGCTGGTGATGGACGGGGTCTCTGGTTTCCTGGGGACGTTGCTGCTGTTCCTGTGGCGTTATCCCGGTAGAAACGACAGGCTTCGTCCACGAAAACATCATGGCATTGGACTCCCGCTCCCTTAAAAGAAGTTTACTGGGGACCCCCAGAGCCCGCTTCCGCGGACTCATCCTGCTTTTTTGGGCCGGTCTTTCGGTTGTGGTCATACGGCTTTATGTCGTTGAGGTCATCAAGCATAAGCATTATCTTGCCTTGGCCCAAGAAAACATCGTAAAGTCGACACCAATTCCGCCCTTGAGAGGAGAGATTACTGACCGAAACGGCGTTGTTCTGGTCCATAACGGACCGGAATTTGCCCTCTTCGAGATTCCCGGAGAGGTTCGGAATCCCCAGGAAATCCGATGGGTGGCAACCGATCTGGGGATTCCCGTCTCCCACCTTCTTCGCTCCACTCGCTCCCTTGGATTTGTCCTTCCCTCCCATGTGCCCATTCCTCTGGTCGCCGGCCTTTCGATGGCCCAGGTCGGACGGGTCAATATGGATCTCTACCGCCTTCCCGGCTTTTTTATCCAGATTATGCCCAAGCGAATTTATCCGGACAACAATCTTGCCGCCCATCTTCTTGGCTATGTGGGATCCTTCACTCCGGGAGATCTCAAGCGCTCCCTCTATCGCCATCTTCCTCCGGGAACGGGGGTCGGGAAATCCGGAATCGAAAAAGAGTACGATGGATGGCTTCAGGGAACGCCTGGATTGCGGCGCCAGCTCGTCAACTCTCATGGGTCCATGATCAAGAGCCTGAGAGAAAAGCCACCGGGTGAGGGCCGCTCTCTCCGGCTGACGATCGACGTTCGCCTCCAGTCCGTTGCGGAACGGATGCTTGGAGACAGAAGAGGGGCTGTTGTGGCTCTCGATCCCCGGAACGGCGAGGTGCTGGCCATGGCCAGCCATCCCGCCTACAGCCCGGGGGAGCTCTCCCAGGCGATGAGCACCCTCCGCTGGAGTGCGCTTGTCCATGCTCAGGATCATCCCCTGACGAACAGGGCCACCCAAGGACTCTATCCTCCCGGTTCGGTCTTCAAGATCGTGACAACGATGTCAGGTTTGCAGGAAGACAAGCTCGATCCGGACAAGACCTTTCACTGCGGGGGGACCTTCCGTGTGGGGTCGGTGATCTTTCATGACTGGAAAAAGGGGGGACATGGAACTCTTCGTCTCCACAGGGCGATTGAACAGTCATGCGACATTTTTTTCTATACCCTCGGGATGAAGCTTGGACCCGATGCCATAGCTCGGGTGGCAAGGGATTTTGGGCTGGGACAGAAGACAGGAATTGATCTTCCTGCGGAGCTTTCGGGGGTCGTTCCCGATCGGGCCTGGAAGAAGAAGTATCTGCACGCCCCCTGGTATCCGGGGGAGACCCCCCCCATGGCGATCGGCCAGGGATACCTGACGGTCACCCCTCTGGAAATGGCCCGACTCATGGGGGCGATCGCGATGAACGGCCAGATATCTTCTCCTCACCTCCGGCTTGGGAAGCAGAAGACATCGTTGTCTTGGGTGGGTCTCCCGGTGAAGGATTTTGCGATAGTGAAGGCCGACCTCAGGGATGTGGTGGCAGCTCCCCATGGGACAGGCCATCCCGTCAATCTTCCCTTTTTTGCCATCGCGGGCAAGACAGGAACGGCCCAGGTCGTGAGCAACCGGGGGCCCAACAAGGATAAAAAGCGTCCCAGGGCTGATTCCTGGTTCGTTGGCTTCGGTCCCTTCGACTCCCCCCGCATTGTTGTGGCGGTGCTGATCGAGAACGGGGGGGATGGAGGGGATGTGGCCGGACCGGTGGCCCGAGAGGTTTTCAGGATGTACTACGTCATCCATTCTGCCGAGCTTCCTTCTCCAGCCGCTTCTTCCCCCCCTCTTCTTTCGGGAGGGAGAGCCCTGTGAAGAACGAGGTCATCGCCTACATCCTGAAGGTCCATCCTCTCTTTCTCGTGGCCCTGGGAGGTGTTTTGGGAATCGATCTTCTGACGCTCTACTCGGTGGCCCCTTACCTTGCGATGAAGCAAGGAATCTGGGAGATCGTGGGTCTTTTTGTGTCGGCGGGAATCCTGATGATCCCTTACACACTTCTTGTCAGGAATGCCCGGATCATCTATGGAATCGTTCTGACCCTCCTTTTTGTGGTGGTTCTTTTCGGCCATCAGAGCCATGGCGCAAGACGATGGATCGGGGTCGGCTGGTTCCAGATCCAGCCGTCCGAATTCATGATTCTGGCCCTCATATTTTTTCTGACGGCCACACTTCTTCACAACGGAAAAGATGTTCGCCTCACTCCCGGGCTTTTTGCCGGAAGCGCCATTGCCACCCTTCTTCCGGCTTTTCTGATCGCCCGCCAGCCGGACCTCGGGACGGCAGTGGAGCTCTCGATCATCTTTTCCGTCTACATTCTTCTCAAGGGAATTCCTTCCAGGGTTGTGGGCATTTCTCTGATCGGCGGGCTCGCCTTCTTTCCCGTGGCATGGGAGGTTCTCTGGGCGCATCTTCATGAATTCCAGAAGGATCGGATTCGCGCCTTCATTGACCCCGCTTCCGATCCGTCGGGAATGGGCTACCATACGATTCAGTCTATCGTTGCGGTTGGATCGGGGGGTTGGTTCGGTCAAGGGCTTTCAGGGGCGACACAGGTTCGATACCAGTTTCTTCCCGGGGCTCAGACCGATTTTGTGTTTGCCGTCTTCACCGAAGAGTGGGGATTCGCGGGAGCTCTTCTTTTTCTGTCGCTCATGGCCTATCTTGTCTGGTTTGCCACCCGAACCGCTCTCGAGTGTCGTGATCCGGTGGGATTTTATCTGGCATCGGGAGTTTCGGGATTTTTTTTGTTTGGCTTTTTGATCAATGCTCTGATGGTTCTGGGAGTTCTCCCCGTGGTGGGTGTTCCCATGCCTCTCATGAGTTATGGGGGGTCAGCGATGATTGTGTCCCTGGGGTCTCTCGCCCTGCTTTTGAATATTCGCTTCTATGCGAAGCGGTAAGACAGGTTCGAGACAACCCTTTCGAGCGAAATATCGACTCATAGGCTGTCGATTGTGAGGAGAGCCTCCCCTGACGGGGACGGCTCTTTAAAAGTTGTGCTGATTTTTTGCATTGGAGGAAAAGCTTATGGGTTCCGAGATATTGATTCATGTCACCGAGGAGGAGACAAAGGTTGCCATTATTGAGGGGGGGCGCCTTGTTGAGTATTTTTTTGACAGAAAGCAGGCCCAAGGGATCGTAGGCAATATTTACAAGGGAAAAGTCAGCAAGGTTCTTCCTGGAATGCAGGCAGCCTTTGTGGACATCGGTCTTGAAAAGGCGGCCTTCCTGTATGTCGACGACATCTTTGTCGAGGGTTCCGAAGTCCTGCCGGATGCCCTTCAGGACGATGCACCGGCGGCTTCTCCGGAGGAGGAAAGTGTCGTCGCACCCGCCCTCAGCGAAGGCGAATCGGCTCCCTCCCCTCCACCTCCCCCCAAGAAATCAGGTCGACGGCCAATCGAAGAGATTCTCCTGGACTCCCAGGAGGTTTTGCTGCAGACGACAAAGGATCCCATCAGCACCAAGGGGCCCCGGGCAACGACCTATATCAGCCTTCCCGGGCGCTACCTGGTCTATATGCCTCAGGTGAACCACATTGGAGTGTCCCGGCGCATCACCAACGAGGGAGAACGACATCGACTGAAGGATCTCGTCAGCTCGCTCCGGACGCACAAGGGAGGCTACATCATCCGGACGGTTGCCGAGGGAATGACCGAGGACGAGGCGAGGATGGATATGGTCTTCCTCGATCTTCTTTGGGAGGATATCAAGGCAAAGTACGAACAGGCAAAGGCTCCCGCCTTGGTTCGAGTCGATCTCGATGTGGTTTTCCGGACGATTCGCGACTATCTGACCAATGATGTCGATCGGCTGGTGATCGACAACCAGAAGGAGTATCAGCGCGTTCTTGAATTTGTGAAGACCTATCTCCCTGCCTACGCATCGAAGATTGAGCTTTGGAACAGGAAAACCTCCCTCTTCGGAGAGTACAATGTCGATCCTCAGGTGGCGAGAGCCCTCGAAAAGAAGGTGTGGTTGAAGTCGGGGGGATATCTTGTCATCGACCGTGCCGAGGCGCTGACCGTTATTGATGTCAATACTGGCCGATTTGTGGGAGAGAAAGATCCCGAAGAGACCATTCTCAAGACAAATCTCGAGGCTGTAGAGGAAATTGCCCATCAACTCAGGCTTCGCAATATCGGAGGAATCATCATCCTCGACTTTATTGATATGGAGAAGGAAAAGAATCGCGAAAGAGTCTTCCAGGGGCTACAGGAACTGTTGTCCCGAGACAAGGCCCGGACAAATGCCCTCAGGATCTCGGACCTCGGGCTGGTCGAAATGTCGAGAAAGCGAGTTCGGGAAGACCTCGTACACCTTTTGGGAGAAACATGTTCTTACTGCGACGGAAAAGGGTATGTCAAGTCGGTACGGACAATCATCTATGAAATCTTTGAGGATCTGCGGAAGCTTCCTTCCGGACGAGGAGGGAAGGACCGTCGCGTGATCCTCTACGTCCATCCCGATGTGGAGGCCGAGATGGCCGCCGAGAAACCTTTTCTTGATGCTGTTCAGCAAATTATCCGAAAAAAGGTCATCGTCAAGAGCGATCCACTTTACCATATTGAAGAGTTTGTCATCGTTTCGCCTTAGGCGAAGAAAAGCGGGGGAGAGATGATTCATATGAAAGTACTACCGAAGGGCATGTATTTTCCGGGTCTATGGTTGATGGGAGCACTTCTTTTCTTCGGTCTGACCGGATGCACCCAGAAGGGAGGGGCGACATTCCCTGCTCCTACGCCGGGAAAGGTCGTCGGGGAGGTAGATCTTGATCCGAAAGTTCCACTCTGGATGACCCATGGCAGCCTTTCCGTTGTGGCGCTCATGAAGGGGCCGACCTCTCCGGACTGGCTTCCGGTCGCCAGGGTTCTCTTTGTTCATCCGACATTCCCGGTTCCTTTTGAAATTTCCCAAAAGGACGTCCGACTGACGGGAATTACCCTTCAGGGTCCCGTCAGACTGGTCGCCCGTCTCTCCCTTGAATCAGGAAGCACTCTTGTGGCAAGTGGTGAATACAGCGGATCTGCTCCTGTGGAGGGAACGGTCGGGGGTGAACCTGTCCATATCCTGATCAACCGGAAGCTGCCGTCGGAAGGGGGGACTCCCTGAGGATGGCGCCAACCCTCTTTTTTGAGGCCCTCCCCCTGTCGGTGAAAATCGGGACCGGAGCCCGGGAAAGATCCCGTCCCCAGACGGTGCTCGTCTCCGGAGAATGCCGTCTTGAGAGGCAGGAACGGGGAAACGACCTCCTTTCCAAGACAGTGGACTATGACCGCCTCCTTCGGGAAATCCGATCCTGTGTTGAGCCTACGGAATTCTCTCTTCTGGAGCGCCTGGGCGATCATATCGTCGACCGGATCATGGAGGGCTTTCCCGGAGTGGAAGCCGTGACGTTGACCCTCTGGAAGGAACCTGCTCCTCTTCCATTTCCTGTCGGACGAGTGGGGGTCATAGTCTCGGAAACACGCGCCTCCTGGTCTGGTACATCAACCCCCCATTCCTAAAGGGACAGGACTTTCGATGATCTTTCATCCCAATGTTTTTGGCCTCCTTCTTCTCCAGACTACGGCGGGAGGGGCTTTTTTCATGACCTTCCTCTATCGGTATCCCTCGGTCAATAGATCATTCTACAGGCTCCATGGACTTCTCTTTCTTCTGGCATCGGGGGGAGCCCTCTTTGCCCTGGGGCCTTCGGGCCTCTCATTTTCGAATTCTTCCGGCGATCCTGCCGGCACGACCACCGTTTTTCTGATATTGGGTGGGACTGTGGGCCTCATACTTTATAATATCTTGATCAACTTTGTTTCCTGGGATCGCTCGCGCCGTCTTTCCCGACCGGTATTGAACATTTCGGGAACATTGCTTTTGGGAGCCGTGGGAGGGGCGGCCCTGGTCCTCAATCGGTCCTTGTCCCTTTCCGTTGCCGGGACACTTCTCCTCCTCACTTTTTTTGTGGGTTCATTTCTTTTGGGAGCGGTCCTCCTGGCCATGAACTGGGGACACTTTTATCTGACGAATCCGACTCTCCCCATAGAACCGCTCGAGTTTCTCGTTCGGGCCCTGCTCATCATGGCTGCAGCCACTGCGCTTCTGTCGGGGTTCCTGACAATTCGGAACTGGAGCTCCCAGCCGGGATTTGCCGAAGGGCTTCTGCTGGAGTCATTTCAGGGACTTTACCTCTGGGGGCGCCTTCTCATCGGGGTTGTGGGTGGGTTGGCAATCTCTGTCCTGGCATACAAGACGGTACGCATGCATTCCACTCAGGCAGCCACGGGATTGTTGTATGTCGCACTTCTGATGATTCTCTTCGGCGAGGCCTTCGCTCGCTTTCTCTTTCTGAATTTAGGGATCCTTATCTGAAGGCAGGGCGCAAGGTTCAGCGCTTTTTGGATATCCCGTCCTGCGGGAATTCTTTGAATGCTGGTTGATTTCTCACCACGAATATCTATAAAATTGATAACCTGTGTGAGTGTACGCCTCTTTCTATCATGAAAGAGCTACAAGACGATGAACCTCTCCCGGTGCTGCCGGGCCCGCCACGTTGCATCGAGGCGGTAAAGACATTCGTCCTCGTTTGACAGGGGCGAAGAGTTAGATTAAGGAAAGGTCAAGGAGGCCTGAATGTCCATTCTGATTGCTGATAACTGTATTTCATGCGGAGCCTGTCTTCCCGAGTGTCCCAACGATGCCATCAGCGAAGGGGATCCGATCTATGTGATCGATCCGGACCTTTGCACCGAGTGCATCGGCTTCCACGATGAACCGCAGTGTGCTGCTGTCTGCCCGATCGATGAATGCTGCATTCCCGATCCCAACTGCGTTGAAACGGAAGAACAGCTTCTTGCAAAAAAAGCCAGGATCCATCCAAACGGATAGCGGGGCGCCCTCCCGGAGCCGATAGGCTTTCCGGGAGGGATCTTCCCCTGAAGGGAGAAGGAAATGGCGAGAAAATTCGTGCTGGTGGAGCCGAAGTCCACCCACTTGCATGTATATAGCGCGTTCACTATTCCGAGACTCGGAGTCATTCTTCTCGGAACGATGCTTCGCGACCGTGGTTGGGATGTCCGTGTCTATATTGAGGATGTGGCCCCCATCGACATGAAGGAAGTTCTTTCGGCAGATATTGTCGGAATCTCCACATTGACATCAACCGCTCCCCAGTCATACCGGCTGGCCCAAAAAGTTCGGGATGCCGGAATTCCTGTGGTGATCGGGGGGACCCATGTGTCTTTCATGGCGGATGAGGCGCTCGAATACTCGGACTATGTTGTTCGTGGTGAGGGCGAGGAGACCCTGTTTGAATTGATCGAGGCAATGGACGGAACCCGTTCCATCGAAAAAATCCTCGGTCTTTCCTACTGGAAGGGGGGGCGAAAGATGCACAACCCCGACCGTCCATTGAAAGAGGACCTTGACTCGAACCCGATACCGGACTACAGCCTCGTTGAAGGCTGGAACACCCAAAAGCGCGGACTCATCTCGATTGCCACCTCCCGGGGATGCCCTTTCACCTGCACTTTCTGTTCTGTGCCGGGGATGTACGGACATGGTTTCCGCATGCACTCGATCGAGCGAGTCATTGAAGAAATTCGTGTCAACAATCCCAAATATGTCTTTTTCGCCGACGATCTCTTTACCGCCAACAGGAAAAGGACAAAGGATCTCCTCAAGCGCATGATCGAGGAAGGGCTGACTCCGGAATGGGGGGCCCAGATCCGGACGGAAACCGCCTTCGATCCCGAGCTGCTTGAGCTCATGAAGGCGAGCAACTGCTTTAATGTCTTCATCGGATTCGAGTCAATCAATCCCCAGACTCTCGATCTGTTCAACAAGCGACAAACGTATGAGAAGATCGTTCGCTCGGTGGAGGCCTTCAAAAAGCATGGAATCCGCATCCACGGAATGTTTGTGGTCGGTGCGGATACCGATGACAAGGAAACAATTTTTGAAACCGCCCGACTTGCCAGGGAGTGGGAGCTCCAGTCGATCCAGCTCATGATCCTGACCCCCCTTCCCGGTTCGCCGGACTTCGACCTGTTCTATGCTACGGGAAACAGGGAGCTCCTTTACAAGGACTGGAGCCTCTATGACGGCCACCATGCCGTTTACCGTCCCAAGAACATGACTGCCTACGAGCTCAATGATGCAGCGATTGCCGCCATGGAAGACTTTTATTCCTGGAAGAACATAGGCAGGAGTGCCATGCGGCGGGATTATTATTCGACGCTGATTCAGTTTGGAGCGAAGCAACTTTTAAAGAACTGGCGCCGGGAAAATCAGGGATTCCTTGATGAACTCCGGTCGACGGTCTTTGAAAAGGCAGAGGAAAGCGACGTTTCCTCCGCCAGAAAACCACGCACAAACCGTGTGGGTGTTCCGAGATTTGTTCTTGACTCGGAGCTTGGGTCGAGCCTTGCGGAGTTTTTTGCAAGGCTTGGAAGTTCAGTGGTTCCCTTCTCAGAATCGATGACCGAAGGGTCTGACGATATGGCGACTCTCTCGAGAATTGCCGGGAAGGTGGACTGTATCGTATTGCCGGTGATGGAACGGGCGAGGCAGGGAGAGGAAGAGTTCTTCTCAAAGATTGAGGCTGTGAGAAAGTGGATTGCCCAGCACAAAAACTCCGCCCCTGTCGCCGTCTCCCTTTTCTTAGACAAGCAGGACGGTTCGCTCTATTCCTCGCTGGCTCAATTGGGGGCTTTTTTTACCAAGGATTTGGACAGGGTCCACAAGGCGTACAAGGAAACGGTTGCCAAGCTCAAGCTTCCCCAGCAATCGGGGCATGACGAGCCAAAGGTGCCGCTGGTCCAGATCGCCCATTAAAGGTGGATCCCAAGAAGCATTGAGGAGATCGGATTCAATGGAAAAAATGACCAGAATTGCCACTCCGGAGGAGCTTTCCGGAAAGAAATGGTATGTCGTTGATGCGACAGGACAGACCGTCGGACGCCTCTCGGTTGCCGTCGCGACCCTCCTTCGCGGGAAGAACAAGGTTTTTTACACCTCCCACCAGGATGCCGGGGACTATGTGATCGTGGTGAATGCCTCCAAGGTGGCCTTTACCGGCAAGAAGTGGTCCCAGAAGATGTATTATCGCCACAGCGGCTACCCCGGAGGATTCAAGTCGGCCACGGCCAAGGAAGTTCGGGAAAGAAAGCCTGAGCACCTGATCGTTCATGCCGTCAAGGGAATGCTTCCCAAAAACAAGCTTGCCAACCAGTTTATGAGCCGGCTCAAGGTCTATGCCGCGGAGGCACATCCCCATCAGGCCCAGAATCCGGAAGTTTACGCCATTGCAGGAGGTCGCTGATGGAGAGGGAGCATAATGAAGACGGTCGCGGCGCCGCGACCGGAAAAAGAAAGACAGCCATTGCTCGGGTGCGTGTGCAGAGCGGGACGGGCCAGATCCAAGTGAATGACCGCCCTCTCGAAGAGTATTTCCCCCGCACTCTGTGGGCGACGCAGGTGAAGGCCCCGATCGAGATCACCAATATGACGGGTAAGCTCGACATTTTTGCGAAGGTGACCGGCGGAGGTCTGACTGGCCAGGCCGAGGCGATCCGCCATGGCATCTCCCGTGCCCTTCTCGAGATAAATCCGGAGTTTCGGGAGTCCCTGAAGAAGGAAGGCTTCCTGACCCGTGATGCCCGCGTGAAGGAGCGCAAGAAGTTCGGACAGAAAGGCGCCCGCAAGAGATTCCAGTTCTCCAAGCGCTAGACTCTGCGCCATGCCTTGTTGCAAAAAAGGGGAGACGGTGTCTCCCCTTTTTTTGGCCTAAAATCGTAAGACTTATTGGTGAAAAATCCAAGATTATGAAAAAACTCAGGATCGGGATTGTTGGTGCGTCAGGGTATGCCGGAGGGGAGCTTTTGCGTCTTTTTTCCTCTCACCCTGAGGCGGAGGTTGTCCGAATCGCAGGAGAGTCGAAGGCGGGCACTACCATTCGCTCTGTTTTTCCTCACCTGAGACAGCCCCTCACCTTTGAAAAAGTATCGGAAAATCCTTTCTGGACTGACGTGGATGCTGTCTTCTTTGCCTTGCCGGCGGGGCAATCCTTTGACCTTGTCAGCAGGTACCGCGAGAGAGGAACCCCCGTTTTTGATCTTGGTCCGGATTATCGGCTGAAGTCCCCCTCCCTGTATCGACAGGTCTATGGTCTGGAGCACAGGGATCCGATCGGGCTTGAGGAGGCGGTATACGGTCTCCCCGAGTGGGCGGGTGATCGGCTGGTATCCGCCCCTGTGGTCGCCTGTCCTGGATGCTTTCCCACAGGGGCCCTCATGGGCCTTCTTCCATTCTTCAAGGAAGAGCTAGTCGAGGAGGGTTCTGCCGTTGTTGATGGTAAATCAGGGATCAGCGGAGCCGGACGGGGACTCTCTCTCGAAACACACTTTCCCGAAATCGGGGAGGGAATGGCTGCCTACAAAATTCTCGAACATCGTCATGTTCCGGAAATGGAGCAGTGCTTAAATCCGTTCGGCGGGGGAGATCTGACCTTTGTCCCGCATCTTGTTCCCATGAGTCGCGGAATCCTCTCCACCCTCTACATGACTCTTCGGGAAACAATCCCCAGAGAGGAACTCGAGGGAGTCATTGACCGTTGTTACGAGGGAAGTCCCTTTGTGAGGCGGGTTGAGTCTCTCCCCAACCCTCTTCATGTCCGGGGAACGAATGATGTGTTGATTCATCTTCGGAGCAGAGGACGCCGCCTTGTCGTTGTGACCGTGATCGATAACCTTGTTCGGGGGGCAGGCGGGCAGGGGATCCAGGCCATGAATCGTCGCTTTGGCCTTCCCGAGACACATGGGCTTTCAGGTACGGCCCTTTTCCCCTAAGATGATCCGGAGTTCGGGAACGAACTTGCTCTCCCGAACTCTAGGATTGCTGCCCATCATGGAAAGGAACATCTCTTGGACATGTCACAGAATCTGGGGAAGACAGCTGCTCGAAAGCCAATCTTCAACATGCAGTTCTGTGGCCTTTTTCCTTATGTGATGGCTCTTTTTTTTCTCTTGGGGATAATGAGGGTGGCAGGGGCCGAGACATCCCCCCACTTTAAGCCAGGCGAGTGGAAGATCGAGGCAGTCATGACATTAAAGTCGTCCTCTCCCGGTATCCCCGGAATGCCTTCTCGCGAATCCTCCTTTTTGGAGTGCCTCTCTGCCCATAACCTTGTCCCCGACCAGAAGGCTCGGATGCCAAAAGGATGTGTGCTAAGTCGTCATCTTCAGGGAAATACCCTGGCCATGACCATACGCTGTGGTTCATCCGTCACGAGGGGGAGCTATACCTACTCAGGGACAACCTTCAAAGGACAGAGCGTAACAACGATGCGGGGAAATCTTCCGATGAGCATGGAGACACGCTTTAGTGGGCAATATGTGGGCCCCTGCCGAAAGTCAGGGCAGTAGGGCTCCTTTTGGCAGAAGAGAGTCAACCACCCCGCCCCGAAGGGCGGAGCTTGAAAGGAG
>DGKK01000002.1 GCA_002387725.1 Nitrospirae bacterium UBA4572 | reverse complement strand
CTCTACTTGCAAACGCTACCAACAACTTGAACACTTATTTTGAACTTGCCTGGGGATTGATGCGATAGTTCCATTCCCCATGGAAGGAATCCGGGACGATCGAAAGAGACGCCATTTCTTCATCTGTTACCTTGATTCCGGCTTCACCCCTGTTCTCGTCAAGGCCTGCCTTGACCTTGAGGCCTTGTTGCGTGGTGGTGGCCCCGATCAGGTTGACGACCACCTCCCGGCTGAGCAAGGGACGTCCCCGCCAGTTGGCCGTGATATGGCAGAACATCCGGTGCTCGATCTTATTCCACTTGCTTGTCCCTGGCGGAAAATGGCACACCTCGATCGGAAAGCCCAGTTCGTTTGAGAACGACTGAAGCTCCCGGCGCCACAGGCGAACCCTGTACCCGTTGCTCCCTCCCCCATCGGCCATGATCAGAAGTCGCCGGGCTGTGGGATAGAGGGGGAGTCCCATCTCTCGCCACCAGCGCCGGATGCTTTCGACCGCGAATTCGGCGGTATCGTGGTCAATACCGACATTGACCCAGCCGGTATTGCTCGTCAGGTCATAGACGCCATAGGGGGCGACTTTTCCCAAGGTCGGATCGATAAAGTCATGCACCCGAACATCCTCGGGCCGACCTTCCGGTTGCCATTCTCGTCCGGCGTTTTTGAAGTCGCCGACGAGTTCTTTCTTTTTGGTGTCGACGGAGATGACGGGGTCTCCGGTCCGCTGATAGTCCGAGACCCTGCGGGCGATGTGTTCGAACTGGGCATTGCGGTCTTCGTGCTTGCCCCCTTCGCGGGTCTTCCGCACCGACTGAAGGCTGTACCCCATCTGTTCGAGAAGGTCGCAGACCGTTCTCTGGCTGACGGCATGTCCTTTTTTCTTCAGCTCGTCCGCCAGACGCGTTGTGCTCTTGCTGGTCCAGCGGAGAGGCGACATCGGATCTCCCCGGGATGCATTTCTGGGCCCGGGGATACTATGTCTCCACGGTAGGGGCGGATGAAGAGGTGATCCGAAACTACATTCGGAATCAGGAGAAAGAGGACCAGAAACTGGAGGCTCTGACGGGAATGTAACCGGGCTGCCCCCTTTAGGGGGGCGGATGATCATTTGACCATGCCGCTTTGAGCGGCCTACACTCTTTTTCAGTAAGCCTTCGCCGAACCCGTCAGAGAGGAGATGAGGTGAGGACGTGAAGATCTTCTGGAGGGGGTAGAGATAGATGTCCTTGGCGGGAAGGGCCTACTGGTTTTTGACGTCGAACTTTCCACGTCCCTGGGTCTTGCCGACAGAAATCCAGTTGAAGGATTCTGGGCTGCGCCGACGTACCGGCCGGCTTCAATCCCAGCCTGACAACGCTGGGAGGAAAGATCGTTTCCGTCGATCTCCTGACCCAAGTTTTCCCGACGGAGAACCGGGACCGGATCGTCCAGGTATTCGAGACTGTTGTCGACTCCAATCGATCCGTTTTTTGAAAAGGAAAGGTGACCTGGCGCAAATGAGACAAAAACTCTCTCGGCTCTCGAAATCCGACCTCGTATCCGTTTCGGAAATTGCCTACCGGAGCCTCTACACCCGAACCAGAAAGGAAATGGAAGACCTCCTCAGGGAGGTGTCCGATCTTGTCCCGACGACGGGAATCGTGTCCGGGTTCGCCTCCGCTGATCCCCTAAATCTCCCGCTCCTCGATCCCAACAGTGTCGTCAACGGGAGTTTCTCCCAATCCTGGCTTTCCCTGTACCTGGAACGGGGCTTCCATCGCATCGACCCTGTGTTTCGGAAGCATTTCGGGGAGTATAAGATCCAGGTCTGGACCCAGACTTATCGGACTGTGTCCCGCCAGGACGAGAAGGAGTTCATCGCCCTCTCCCGGAATTTCGGGCTGGACGAGGGGGTCACAATGGGGCACCGATCCCCGTCCCGGGCGTCCGGGAGCTGCTTCTCCTTCTCGGGGAGCGAGTTGCCCCGGCACGAGCGGCATATCCAGCTGCTCGAGTGTCTTCTTCCCCACCTCCATGTGACGATTTCAAAACTCTTTTTGCCTCCTTTTTTCGTCGGGACTCCTCTGACGGCCCGGGAGAAGGAAGCGTTGACATGGAAAAAAGAGGGGCTAACCGCCTGGGAGATTTCTCGATCCATGAAAATCAGCGAACGGACCGTCGTCTTTCACCTCCGTAACGCCATGCGAAAGCTTGGGGCGAGAAACAGCGCCCAGGCGATGGCGGCTGCCCTCTCCCTCGGGTTGATCGACTGAGACCGAGATGTCGGAATGACGGCCTCGTCCTGACCTGTCAATTCCGACAGCTTGTTTTTGAGGTCGCCTCCCCCTAAGATTTCTGGAAGATGAAAAGGGAAAGGACGGGAATCCGAGAATCCTTGAAGCTCAGGCTGTTCCAGATCGAAGTTTTCGCGGACCCTATGTTCGAGGGAAACCCGCCGCGGTCGTTCCTCTCGAATCATGGCTGCCCGAAGTCCTCCTCCAGTCCATCGCCCCCGAGAACAACATCTCCGAAACCGCCTTCTTCGTTCCTTCGGGATCGGGATTTCGCCTAAGATGGTTCCCCCCGGAATGTGAAGTCGACCTGTTGGGCCATGCCACTCTCGCTTCGGCCCACGTTCTCTTTCGTCACCTCGGCTATTCCAAGAACTCGCTCGTTTTCAATACCCGGAGCGGGGATCTCGCCGTCGAGGAGAGAAACGGACGGATTGTCGTGGACTTTCCCGTCCTTCCATCGAAAGTCTGTCCGCCTCCTGATAATTTGATTGTAGGGTTGGGAAAAGTCCCGAGGTCTTGACTGGAAAGTCCTATATCGCCGTCTTCGAAGGCGCCGAGGAGATACACTCTCTCGCCCCCGACGACGCAATCCTGCCTTCTTTACGACTTGCATAGGTTCTCGGTTACGGCTCCGGGAGGAGAGCTCGGACAGGATATCGATTTCGTCAGCCGCTATTTCGCTTCGAAAGTCGGAGTTCCCGAAGACCCTGTCACAGGATCTGCCCACTGCGCCTTGGCTCCGTATTGGGCGGAGCGGCTAGGAAAAACCGTGATGAAGGCCCGGCAGTTATCGAAACGCGGCGGGACGGTGTTTTGTGAAATCATGGGAGATCGCGTCTTACTTTCGGGAAGAGAGGCGACATTTCTGGTGGGAGAGAGCGACATTCCATTTTTGTAGAATGTGATGCAAGGAAGCGTATTCCAAAATCCATTCGCTGCAGACTCCTCTTTAGGGAGAGCCAATTCGGTGAATCCTGTCGTACAGCTCCACGGAACGGGTTGCGGGATCGCCAGCGTGGCTGCGATCGTCGGCCTTTCCTACAAGGAATCGCTGGTGGCTGCAGAATCTCTTGGCATTTTCCCCCACGACAGGGCGTTGTGGACGGAAACATCGCATGTTCGGGCACTTCTGGACCGTTTCGGCGCGAAGACGCCTTTGAGGGAAATTCCCTTTTCCTCCTGGGAGGGGCTTCCCGACCTCGCTCTGCTGGCGATCAAATGGCATCTCGAAAAGGGGATCCCTTCCTGGCACTGGGTCGTCTTCGTCCGCGAGGCCGGGAGAGCCATCGTGCTCGATCCGAAGAAGGGCCTTCCCAGCAATGTCCGGACAGACTTCTGGCGAATGAGGCCAAAATGGTATATCCCGGTGATTCTCGATCAAATCCCCGGGAGAAATCCTCCCTCTGACCGGACTTCCTCCCTGGATGAAAAGGGGAATCTTCACCGGAGGGAGCATTGATAGATCTTCCCCGTTCCATGGCGTTGTTCGAGGACGAAGCGGAGGATTTGAAGAAGCCGGAGGAAAGCCTGTAGCTTCCGAAAATCCGCTAATTCCAGGAGAAGGTGGAGGAGATTTTGGCAGAAGGATTCTCGGGCTCGGACGCTCCGGGCGCATCTACGACAGGCATGTTGCGATCCGGAGACCTTCTCCGATCGCCCTTGTGACCCGTCAGAGCAGGCTCTGCAGTCCGGACGGAACCTTTCGTCATGCGCTCCTCCGTTCCGGATGGACCCGAAACGACCGGAAATGGAGGCTGATCTTTCGTCAGGGAACCCCGATCCAAAGGCCCTGAAAGCTGTCGGAGTTCACAGGAATGTCTTGCATCTCTGAGCTGGACGCAGGAAAGTTTGCTTGAGGAGCAACCGATGCTCTTGCTTCGTGATTTGTCTGACAACGACAGGGAGACCATCGCTGATTGGCCTCCTTATCCCCCCGGATTCGAAGGGCTGGACTACGCCCTGAGAGGCCAGGGCTGGTTGACGGAATTCAGAAACAAGCCAGACACCTGGTGTTTCGCCGCGGAGCAGGCGGGCGAACTGGTCGCATTCACGATCCTGTCCGGTACTGACAGGGACGAAGCGGAATTCCGCATCGCCCTGAGGGCCGACAGGATCGGACAGGGGTTGGGGTTTCCCGTCAGCGACCTGACGCTGAAGAAAGGATTCTGCGAGATCGGGTTTTCGCGGATCCATCTGATCGTCCGAAAGAACAACCCGACGGCCCTCCGCCTGTACAAAAAGATCGGCTTCGTCGAACGAGGAGAATGTGTCAAGAATACGAACGGAATGCGGGTGGAGTATCTGACAATGGATTTGTCGAAGGGAGGGCTATGCCATGAAAGGTCAGGGTCATGAAGCGGGGATTGCTGGTGACTGACGTCCAGAACGAATATTTTACCGGAAAACTGCCGGTGTCGTATCTTCCGGGAAGTTTCGCCAACATTCTTCGGGCGATGGATCCCGCCAGGAGCCATCGGGTTTCCGTGGCCGTGATCCAGCATTTGGCGATGTCGTAGGCCTCCCCGGTCTTCCGGAAGGGAAGCCATGAATGGCGGCTTCATCCTGACATCGAGATTTGCCAGCGGGGGAAGTTCTGATCGAAAAGAAGTGGCCGGACAGCTTCATGGGGACGGAACTAGAGGAATGGCTCGAAGGCGCGGGAATCGACACTCTGACCATCTGCGGATACATGATGCAGATGTGTTGCGACACCACCGCCCGCCGTGCCTTCCACCTGGGATACGCGGTGGAGTTTCTCTCTGACGCGACGGGAACCCTGGCGTTAAGCAACGAGGCCGGGACCGTGACGGACGCGGAGCTTCACCGGGCTATCCTGACGACCCAGGGCAGCCGGTTTAGCCATGTGATGGAGACAGGGAAATGGATCGAGCGGGTGAGCCGCGGAGAGTAGGGAATCCGGTCGGATCTCCCCGGATCTGACGACCCCGCCATGTCCGTCAAAGAGAGGGAATATGCTGGGAAGGTTGTTGAGGTCCCTGCGTGCAGGTGACCGGAAGCTCGCGATGTGTCGGGAAGAATTTTCGACCGTTCCGGAAACAATTCTGGTGACGAGCAAAAGTTTTTCGCATCAGGCCCGGATACCCGATCGCTTTATCCGATCCGGAAACGATCTCTCGCCGGATCTCGCATGGAAAGGTCTGCCCCCCGGGACCCGGGATGTCGTCGTGATCGTCGAGGATCCGGACGCTCCTCTGCCGAAACCGTTCGTCCATGCCATCGTCTACAACCTGCTTCCTCCGATGGCTGAAATCCCGGAAGGCGCGATTCCGAACGCCGCAGGCATTCGAGAGAAGAGTCTCGAGCCTCTCCATGTGGGCAATAACACATTTGGAAGGAATGTGTATCTGGGGCCGGCACCATTCCCCGGAAGCGGTCCGCACCATTACTATTTTCAGGTGTTTGCTCTTGATTCCGAACTGACTTTTCAGCAGCCCCCGGATCGAAGGGAGGTTATTCGCAAGATTGGCGGTCATGTTCTGGCAAAGGGATTCTTGATGGGAACCTGCGAACGATAGTCGGAACGGAGATGCAGTCATTGAGAAAAGGGCCCGGACCGGAAGAGCGAAACGGACGGACATCCTCTCTCCGGCGTGACTGCCAGACTATGCCGCATATATTCGGTGGAGAACACGGGGAAGCCGATTCCTGTCCGAATCCTCCATGAAGGATTGCGGACAGTTGACCTTTGGACCACGGGAGAGTTCAAGGCGCCAGCCGTTCCAGGAAAGAATCCAGGAGAGGAGATGCACAACGAGATTTCGATCGCGCTGATCCCGGACGAGAACATTTTTTCCGTCATCCCCTTGTTGCGGGTTCTGAACCCTGCGATTCCGGAAGGGGTCCTCCGGAGCCGTCTGACGGAAATGGTGTCCCAGGGATATCTATGCGCCGGGGCGTATTCCGAAGACAGGCTCATCGGCATCTGCGGAATGTGGATTCTCACAAAGTATTATGTGGGGCGGCATCTTGAGCCGGACAACATGGTCATCCTGGAGGCATACCGCTCGAGGGGACTTGGGCACCGGCTCATGGCCTGGGTGCAGGACTATGCCCTGTCGCAAGGCTGCGTCGCGAGTGAACTCAATTGCTATCTATCGAACGGGAGGGGCCAGGCTTTCTGGGAAAAGGAAGGTTACCGGAAAATCGCCGTCCACTATCAGAAGCTCCTCGACCCCTGACCCGAAAAAACGGGCCTTGTTTCTCGTCCTTTCGGATTAGGAAAGATTAAAACAAGGCCAGCAATCTTCACAAAACAGGGAAGGAGACGTCTTGATCAACGTCAGCATTCTGTACCCCTTCAAGGAGGGAGGGCATTTCGACCTGGACTATTACCTGAAGACCCACATGCCCCTGTCCATCGAAAAGCTCCGTCCGGCCCTGCGGGGCGTTTCGATCGAGCACGGTCTCGGCGCTGCGGGATCCGATGCCCCTCCGGCTTTCACCGTCATATGCCAGCTCCGCTTCGATTCCGTCGAGGCCTTTTTTGAGGTCTTTTCTCCCCATGCCGAATGGCTTCAGGGAGACATCAAAAACTATACCGACCTCGATCCAGTCATCCAGTTCAGCGAGGTCAAGCTGCTGGAGCAATCCTTGATGCCATAAGGTGTCAGACAACTATCGAATATATCGGAGTCCAGTCCGGCACGGACGAGGAGTGATTCCTTGAATGCGATCCGGAAAAAAGATCGTGAGAGCTGCTCTCGGACCTTCACAGCGGGGAGGTCCTGGTCAAGGCGAGGGAAGTAGCGGCTCAAGCGAAACCCAATGAAAAGGGGTTGATGGATGGTTCTCGAAGTGGCAACTCTGGACGTGAAGACAGGGCAGGAAGTCGAATTTGAAGTGGCCTTTGGTCGGGCGCAGGGCATTATTTGCTCCATGAAAGGCTATATCGCACATCAGCTTCAAAAGTGCGTGGAACACCCAAGTCGATACATGCTGTTTGTCCAATGGGAAGCGCTGGAAGACCATACCCAAGGATTTCGGGGTTCGCCGGCCTATCAAGATTGGAAAGTGCTTCTGCATCATTTCTACGATCCGTTTCCAAAAGTCGAGCACTATGAAATGGTCTTTTCCGGTTCATGCGGGGAATGCTGAAAGCCAAATACGGCGCAGCCTTGAGCATCGGGCCGCCATGACAAGGCGATCCGGTCGGGTGATTTCTATCTGTGCCTCTTCCTGCATCTCTTCGGCCGGAAGACCCTTCTTCGGAAGACAAAAGTAGATCCTCTCCCGATTTTGTCATGACTTATCGATTCGGGCCAAATCGTTCATTCGGGGAGCCATGAAAAAAGAATCATTCCTGCCTCTCCCCCAATCTTCGGCTACTGCTTTCGCGATGGACCGACAACACGGTCAAGATCGTCGTGGCGCCCAAGGTTGTGGCGGCCTTCAAACAACGCCTAAGGGAGATCACCCGCCGCTCAAGTGGCCGAAGACTGACACATGTGGCCGAAGGAATGAGGCGCTTTGTTCCGGGGTGGAAGTCCTACTTCCGTCTGGCGCAAACACCGAGGACGTTCAAAGACCTCGACTCATGGATACGCCACCGACTTCAGGCGCTCCAACTCAAGCACTGGAGACGCGGGCGGACAGTCTACAGTCTATCGGGAAGCCCTGAATCTGGGGGCGTCACACGAGGAGGCCGCCTATGCGGGCAAGTGGAAGGGGGCTGAGTGGCTTTTGCTCTGGACGAGATCGTTCCCTGGGGGCGGTCCTTTGAAGAATACCGGAGGATGTTCGCCCTTTCGGAGGACGATCTCGGTCTTCGGATCCTGGGATGTGCCGATGGTCCGGCAAGCTTCAACGCCGGACTGACGAGGCAGGATGGGGCGGTCGTTTCGGTCGATCCCCTCTATCGATTCTCCAGGGAAGAGATCCGGAGCCGCATCGACCAGGTCTTCGAGACCGTTCTCGAAGAAACCCGGAAGAACGCCCACGAATTTCTGTGGACCTCCATTCCCTCCGTCGAGCGCCTGGGGGAGATCCGCCGGGACGCCATGGCCGACTTTCTGGAAGACTATCCCCGGGGGCTCGAAGAGGGACGGTATCTCTACGCCTCCCTTCCGGAGCTTCCCTTCGGGGAGCGGGCCTTCGATCTCGCCCTCTGCTCGCATTACCTTTTTCTCTACAGTTTCCACATTTCCCTCGATTTTCATCTCCGGTCGATCCGGGAGCTGTGCCGGGTGGCCCGGGAGATCAGGATTTTTCCGCTTCTCGAGCTGGGAGCCGTCCCGTCCCGCCATCTGGAACCCGTCATGGAGAGCTTTTCCCGGGAAGGCTCCCGGGTCTCCATCGAAACAGTCCCCTACGAGTTCCAGCAGGGAGGAAATCGCATGATGCGCATCCGGGGATTGTAGCGGAACTTCGAAAAACAGGGGAGGATCACGGCATGTCGACGCCGGAGTTTATGGTGCACACGGTCGCCTCAGGACCGGAGACCTTTCTGACCAACGCCTTTCTGGTCGAAACGGCGGAGTCGCTGGTCGCAGTGGACACGATGATGACCGTGTCCGACGCCAGGACTCTCCGCCGGCATGTCGACGCGATCGGGAAGCCCCTCAAGGCCGTTCTCGTCACCCACGGCCACCCCGACCACTACAACGGAACGGGCGAGCTACTGGAAGGCCTCGGAAAGATCCCGGTGATCGCCACGGTCGGCGTTGCCCGGACGATGCGGCGGACCGACGACGCCAAGGAGCTCCGGTGGCGGCCGGTCTTCGGGGAGGAATGGCCGAGGGAGAGGACCTTCCCCGACCGCTTCATCTCAGACGGCGAGACGCTGGCCTTCGACGGAGTTCCCTTCGCCGTCCGGGAGCTGGGGCCGGGGGAATCCCTCTGCGACCTGGTCTGGGCGGTCGGGACCGGCTCCAGGGCCATCTTTGCCGGGGACGTGGTCTTCGGGGGGGGCCACTCCTTCATGAACGACGGCCATACCACGGACTNNGTGAGCCTCGACCTTCTGGAAGAGGAACTGTCTTCGGCGGACACTCTTTATACGGGCCACGGGGATTGCGGGCGGCCTGCCGGCATGATCTCCGCCCAGCGGCGCTACCTTCTCCATTACCGGAAGACGGTCCGGGAGTTGGCCGGGGGGCAGTCCTTCCTTTCGAAGGGGGGCAAGGAAGATCTCGTCCGGGCGATGAAGGAGATCCTCTCCACAGACGCCCTGGAAGGTTTCGTCGCCGCCGGGGCCGATGCGGTCGCCTCCGAACTCTCGTCGGAAGGCCGCTGAAGGGGGCTCGGAACCGGCTCCGCCTTCCGGGAAAGGAAATCCATGTTCCAAAGAGTCGACACACACCTTTGGATCGCCGGGATCCGCTCCGGGTTTTTTGAATCGGGCTTGGCCGGCGCATGACGGTGATCGATCTTCCGGACGGAATCCTGTTCGTGCATTCTCCTTGGGCGATGACGCCCGAGAGGAAGCGGCGGCTTTTGGATCTGGGACAAGTCCGATTCATCGTCGCCCCGGGAAGGTTCCACGACCTTTATCTCGAACAGGCGCTCGAAGCGTTCCCCCAAGCGGAGCTTCATGCAATCCCGCCCATTTACAGGCGGTTCTCGTCCCGGCCTGGAGCCTTCCTGCTCCCGGACCGGGCCGTGTCCCCATGGGGGGATGCGATAGACCAACACGCCTTCCAGGCGGGGCCCTTTCATAGCGAGACGGTTTTCCAGAACATCGATGAGACAATCTCCTGATCCGCCCGTGAGTTTTGAGAAGAAACGCTTGACCGACATCCGGTGCTGTTCCCTCTTCACCCGAGACAGACTCCCCTTGATCTTTGTCTTTCCCTCACCCTGAGTCTCCTCAGAAAATTGGTAGTGGCAAGCTGACTTGTGATTGATTTCTGCCGCTGCACCTTGCCTCCCCAACTCCTTCAGGAAATAACTCGATCTTGCAGGCGGAACGGGCGAGAATCTCAACCATTGTCACCACCCCGCTTTCTGTTGAGAACGGGAGCGAGGTTCTTCAAGATCCGGTCCTTATGCAATGAAATTATCGACCGGATTGTTTTCATCCTTGGCGCGCCGGTACAGGTTTCATCACTGACAGAGAATTTCTATACGACAAGGAGAGATCGATGGCTGGATACTCAAAATCATTCATTCTTGCTGGCGAGGGAGGGTTCATGGGGACGGATGGGGCAAATCCCATCCATCTCATCATTTTGGNNAAACATCAAGCCCATGGGGCGGGTCGGGGTGATTATCCCTCCCGGACCCGATGACCCGAGGATGCTCCTCGATGCCTGTCTTGCCTTTGCCCCGGAGCTCTTTCTCGAATGCCCCTCCCTGATCCCTCTCATGGTGAAGCTGAATGGGTACAAACGGCTCGATTTTGACCATAACGAACCGGATATTGCCGAGGAGTGGGACCGCTTGCGACAGGAGGCCCGACCGATCTTCCAAAAATTCTCCCTGTGGGAGTGTGACTTTAAAAAGCTCGGGAATGACTCGCGTTGGCGGGCCGCTCCCACCCTGGACATCGACTGACCCCCCTAGGGGGGGGACCGGCACCCCCTCGTCCCAATCCCTCCCTCTGTGATAGTTTGTAGGGGTGTGATCCACTTGCGGAATATTCTCGATCTCAAGAGAGGGACCTCATCCCTTCTGGGAGGGAGAGAGATCGTCGGGTTTTTTGCGAGAACCTTCTCGAAGGGAGCACTTCCCCGAATCTCCTTTTGGGCCTTGGCCTTCGCTGAAGGATCTTTTTCTTCCGAGGCGTCCCGCAAAAGACTCCTTTCCATCGACAGGAGGAGAGATCCATGAGCCAAAGATCTCAGAGTCCAACCCGTTTCTTGGCCATGGCTTGGGGGCGACCTTCCTCCCGCTTTGGGATGAGATCCCTTGTCCGGGTGCTATTCCGGCGCCAATTCCTTTCGGTGATTGCCTCACTTTTTTTGGTCCTTTTCCTCTCCTTGCCGGCCCTGGCGGTCAACTCTCCCAGTACCGGGGGCGGAGACGACGACAGCG
>DGKK01000015.1 GCA_002387725.1 Nitrospirae bacterium UBA4572 | reverse complement strand
GACATCCGCCCCGTTCGAGCTTCTCCCGGAGAATCGCCGCCAGAAGCGTCGATTTTCCCGAGCCCGTCGCCCCCGCCACATTGACGAGTCCCTCCCTCGGAAGGAGGGAGGCACGAAGATCGGGAGGAAGATCCATGGAGTCGAGCGCCGGAGGAATGTCGGGAATCGTCCGGAAGACGATCTTCAGATCTCTCGGCCCGAGCCGGCGCGTCCCGGTCGCGTTGACGCGCAGCCGGATCCGCGACTCCCGGGTCGCCGCCACCTCGTAGGCGAAATTTCTGGCCGCGCCGGCCGCCACCTGGGAGGAGGAATTTCCCATGTCGATGGCGTTCAAGACGTCCGCCAGCTCATAGGTCTTGAGGGGGCGGCTTCCCACGGTCTCCCATCGCCCCCGGATGAATCCCCGGACGGGCGACTCGGAGGCGAGGAGAATATCCGAGGCGCCGGCCCGCGCCATTTTCTCCAGCAAGAGATCGAGATCGTTCCGCTCGTATCGGACAGGATCGGAAAGATCGAGGATCCCGGCGCTCATTTCTTCTCTTCTTTCCGATCCTCTCTGATCCGGAGCGGCTGCCAGCGCGCCCGGGAGGTGAAACGGGCGTCCCGGGTGATGCGAAGAACCGTCGTTCCGACATCGAGCGTTCGGGACGTCCGATGGGTCATGGCCGGGGATCGCGACCAGATCTCCCGCTCGATCTCTCCGGACAAATTAAGCTCGTCAAAGCGGATCCGGCCTTCGATCGCCCGGACGAGCCTCCGGGCGTTGATCTGAAACATCCGGTCCGAGAGAGCCGTTCCCTGCGACCATCCGATCCGCACCCAGCGTTTGTAATCCTCTTTTTCCTTGGACGTCCGGGGATACAGAATCGGGTTGATGGGATGCGGCGGCGGCGTGGGAAGGACAAGATAGGACCGGTATGTGGGAGGAATGGAGACGATGCGCGCGCGACGCTGGATCCGGTAGGAGATATCCGTCCGATCCGCCAGCCTCCGACCGCCGAGAGAAAAGTCCCGGCGACCGACGACGATGGACGGAACGAGGACGTGATTGCCGTCGACGAAAGGACGAAACGTAAAGATCTTATCGAGAAGAGCCGCGTGCTGGAGCAGCCAGTGGTTGCGAACGGTGGTCTCCCAGGCAAACCCGCTTTGAGCGCCGTAGGCCATGGCGGCCGACCGCATGGAGGCTCCCCGGAGATCCCGCTTTTTTTGATTTTTCGTGGGAGCGGCCGCCACCGTCTTCAGAGAGGCCGAAGGGGTCACTTGAGACAAGCCCCCCGCCCAGCTCGCCGAGGGACAGAGAAAGACGAGAGACAGGAAGGCGAGAAGAAGTGTCTGACGACGTTTCACTTTCCCCCCCGGGCGGCGATTTTTTGAGGAGAGTCAGGAGGAGGATAGACAAGATCGATCTCGCGCTTTTCCCTCTGAAGAATAATCCACGCCTGGGGCGAAATCTGAACTCCCGCGTCCCGGAGAATCGTGAAGAGCCGCTCTTTTTTCGCATCGATTTCGATCGTCGGCACCGCGGCGGGAGGAATGCCGATCACGACGCTCTTCCAGCGGATCGTCTTTCCGATCGCCCGGAGGAAGTTGTCCACCGGGCCGACGTAGCTCATCGTATAGCGCTGGGCCAGATGGCCCGACACGTCCGCCTGGGAGTTTCCCAAGGCCGTCGGAGGAAGGTGACGCTGGAATCCCAAAAATTCGTCCCAGTCGCGGGCGACTCTGTCGGCCGCCCGGGACAGCAGCTGGAGAGACGCCGCCACATCTCTTTCCGGGTGTTTTTTCTTTTTCTTGAGAAAAACGATTCCCGGATTCGTCTTCGGCGTCTCCTCCGTCGAACAGGACCACAAAGGAAGAATCAAAAGGAGAAAAAGGAGAACCCTCCCCCTCTTTTTCTGCGTTGACCTGAACATCACGTTTTTGTCTCCGTGCGTTTTTTTGATCCTTCGGCGTCCCTGAGGAGACCGCAGAGTCCTTGTTCGGAACGAGGCCGTCCCTCTTCATGACGAGACAGGATTCATCGCGACAAGAAAATGGTAGTTTTTAGAATGCTATTTGTCAATAACGAATTATATATTTGCCCATGAATTCAGGGGGGTGGGAAAAGACGGGGCGGGAGAGATTGTCGTTTTATCGTGATTTTCAGTGTTTTAAAACGGACTCTTACCCCGGATCCGGGCCGAAATCCCTTGAGGAGTCTTTCAGATTTGAGCGGTCGGGATCCTTTGAAGAGGGGGCAATAGTTTCGATCCCTTCGAGAAACCTGTCAACTTCAAAATTAAGATAATCGGCGACGGTCGTCACCAATTCGGGGTGAGCCGGATGAACATCTCTCAAAAAATCTTCCTGGGACAACGCTGAAGCATTCCGGATCTTTCCTACGAACCCGTAAAAGGCTTCCTTATGTTCAAAAAAAGCGTCTTTTCTGATCACGTCTTTGAAGAGATCTTCGAGGGTCAGGTTTGTTCTCGAAAGGATGGTGTAGAGATCAAAAAGATCCCTTGGCTTATCACGTCCCAGGATCGCGGAAATCTTGTTTGCGGCGATATCCTCCAGGGAGTCGACGATCACTTCCCCAAACTTCAACGGAGGAGCGATACGGGCAGGAACATCTTGGGCGAACTCAATTTTCAGATTGTTCCATTGTCCATTCGGAGCGTGAAGAAAGATCCTCAGGAAACTTTTTGAAACAAGCGACGTCTCAACATCTCCGAATTTTGCCAAGTTTGTTGCCAGCCCCCGAAGAGCAACCCCGAAATCAAGCTCATGGCTTCGGACGAATAGATCAAGATCCTCGGAGAACCTATGGTGCAAATGAAACGCCGACAGGGCGGTTCCTCCTGTCAAAAAGAACCCGAGCGATCCGATCTTCTCCCCTTCAAAAAGAAAATTAAGAATTCTCGTTTGCAGCGGGGTAAGCATGATGGATTCCTTTGGACCAAAATGAAAGGGCGGTTTCAAGCGCAATTTTTCGGGATTCCGGGCGAAGGGAAACGTATGGCAAGACATCGAGAATTTCCTGGGGAGAAAACATCCTTTCGATATTTTCGAAGTCGTCGAAATTCAAGATCTGATCCATCGCCCATCGGTATCCGGAATGGGTCGGATCCCTCGAAATCCTGTAAATCTCTTCGTTCGTGACCTTGGAGCTCCAGGCAAGGATCGGATCCATCGCGACCTCCCTACCGGAAATAAACCGGCGTTCTTCGACATCGTTCATCAACTTGATTCAGTGTATAACCACACTTTCCTTAAGCGTCAATCTCATATTAAACCTCCGATGTCTTTTATGAAAGACGCCTGGGCGCCATTGCGTGTCGAAAGGAGCGAGAAAGGTTCGCCCGGGCGGGTCAAAATTCCCGGCGGAGGTGATCGAACCAGCTCAAGACGGTTTTTTCACGGACTCGCGGGGAGCCGCACGATTTTTTGGGGGGCCAGTTCACCAGCATCGAGACCATGTGGTCCGGCGTGACGGCCGCTCCGCTTTTTTTGAAATAGTCCTCCCAGAACGTCAGCATCTTGCGGGTTCTCTCGATAGAGTCGGAACGGGTTCCCACCACATAGACGCACACGTTTTTGAGATCGGGAAATCCATAGATCGTCCCCACCCGAGCGAGGTCTTTTTTTCCAAAGGTCATGTTCTTGTAGCGAAAGCGACCGCGATCCTCCTGCATATCCGAGAGAAAAACGACCACAGGGCGGCGCTTGTCGGCAGAAAGAAGCTGGGAGGCCATCCGGGTGGCCCCAAAAATGTCGGTCTCGGCGGAACGACCGGGTTTGGCCAAGGCCTTTTGCAGCATGGTCAGGAGCTGTTGGCGGACCTCCCGATTTTTTTTCCGGATCGCCTTCACTTTGGCTTTGTATTCCAGTTCGTTATCCGAAAAACCGTCAAAGGAGGGGGCGACGGAGAGAGATCCCTGGGCCAAAAAATCCGAAATCAGGGAGCTGTCGTCGTCGATCGGCAACACCCGAAGGCGGTCGCCGCCCCGGAGACCGGGAACGATCCGGGAGAGGAGGGCCCGGCGGTAGATCTCGAATTGCCGCCCGGTACTCCCCGTTTCGTCGACAAAGACAAGAATGTCGTTTCCCTTGGAGACTTCTCCAGCAAAGGCCCTGGAAAAATTTGTTCCCCCCCATCAGAAGGGCGACAAGAAGCCCCAAAATGGGGCCAAATTTTCCTCGGCCCTTCCTGATTCTTTCTCTCACGCCGTTCTTCTCCTTTCAAATTTCACGCGATGGGAGTCCTCTTGAGGAGAAAATGCCGTCTCGGATTCCGCCGCCTCTGGAAGAACAAACTCGGGCCACCACTTCTTGAGAGTGGGGGATTCGAGAACCTTGGAAAACGAAGGAGGCGAGACCGCCCCTCCACGGGAGGCCATATTGGCTTGACGATAAAGGGAAATTTTTGAAATCACTTCCGAGAGAATTCTCTCGGAGGATCCCCTCCCGGCACGGATCACGGCATTGGTTCGGGAGATTGAAAGGGAGAGTTTTTCTCTCAATCGCGAGCGATTTTTGTCAAGACGGAGAACCGCCCCATGAAGAGCATCGAGTTCGGCATCCTGATCGTGGGCAAAAAAGGACACCATATAGGCCCCCACAAAGATCAGCAGGTTAATGGCGAACATGGCATAGACCATCTTGTCGGCGGCTCCGCCCAGCTTGTGGGCTGCATGGAGCATCACATACATGTTGCGGATGAAGGAGAGAGCCGTCAGTGCCCCCAGAACCGTCAGGGGGGCGAGAACGATGGTGATGCCGGAGGCGATCTTTGGAGGAACGAGGGTCCGGACCTGAAGGCCAAGAAACATCCCGATGATCGGAAGCGTCAAGGAAAGCGTCATGCTCATGACATAGGTCATGAGTTCCGGCTCGCCGAACATTCGGAAAACCACCACGTTCAGGGGAAATTCCCCGATGGCCATCAAGATGATGATGATCCAGTGGGTCACATGGGAGACAGGAATCACCGCGGAGCGTCCGAGAACATCCTTTCTGCTTTTGTAGCGGAAGAGAGCCTCTTTCAGGCGATATTGATTGGACGAATACGCATTGGCGAGATTGCTTGTTTTGCCTTCAAAACGCGCCAATTTTTCTGCGGTCTGAACATAGACCTCACTGATCCGGGATTCCCCCGCCGCGAGAATCGATCGTTCAAAAGGCCCCGGCTCATAACTGCTTCCGGCAGGAAGGCCGGCAAGACCGTCCGCATGTCCCGCCTTCCGAATCGTTTCATCGTCGGGAAAGGGCGTTTGAAAGGATGGGCGAGAAAGATGCACGGAGGTCTCCTTATAAGCGCAGAGTGTATTTTAAAAGATTTAGTGAATCACGCCGCTGCCTTCAACGGAATTTTGCCGGTGGTGGCTCACAATGGTGTTGAGTTCATCGACCATGAATTGCAGCCTCGAGTGAAGGTCGGCCACCGAGTTCACCCACTGCGATTCCCGGGCATGAAAGTTCTGGTAGTCCTCCTTGAACTGGGCGATGAAGCGGTTCATGCGCTCCGACTCGGCCCGCAGGGTATCCCGATCGCTCAGAAGGGTGTCCCACTGCTTCTTGGTCTCCGCCAGCCGGTCCATGACGACGGAGGACTTTTGGAGAAGGTCGTTGTATTCCTTGACCGCATTGATGATCTTGTTGATGTCCTTGTCGCCAAGCATGGGAATCCTTTCGTTGAGGAGATCGGTGTCTTCACGAGGCGATCTGGCCGGCCGTGTCCACGACCTCGCGCTCGTCGGCGATGATGCCGCCCTTCGAGCGCTCTTTTTCGACAAGCCCCAGGATCCGGTTGACAACGGCCGTCTTTACGCCCATTTCGGATGCCAGGGTCTTGATCGCGTCTTTAATGTCCGCCTGTCCCTTTTTCAATTCCTCTTTCTGGTTCAAGATCGCTTCAAAACGCTTTCTCTTTCCGGAATCGAGCTGCATAAGAATCTCCTTCTTGAGTGAATGGGGGTCACGACTCTTTTGACGGGGTCTGCCAATGAAAGATCTTCTTGACTTGGTCGAGGCTGTTTTTGATCCCCTCGATCGCCCTCCCCTCCCCGATCAGGCTGTCGATGCCGCGGCGACCGGTATAGGATCTCCCGTTGAGAGAAAAGTTCACGACTCTCCCCTCCGCAGAGATCTTCAAAACCTGGATCTTCAGATAGCCGTCATAGAGACTCAGAACTTTCCCCGGGGCAAGAAGAATCGGCTTCTCGTTGTAGACCATCAGGCCGATATGGTGTCCGATCGGACAGGAGATCGGAACGGCGCGAAAGTGGGGAAACCACTCCGAGTTTGCCGACACGTCGCGTTCTTTCCCCTGGAGTCTCCATCTCTCCGTCACGATGATCGGAGCGGAAAAGGCCGCATACTCCGCGATCTGGCCGGCATGGGTGTAAACGCCGAAGATCCGGGTGGGTGTCCGACCCGGAACTTGCCCGACCGGATATTCGGTCAGGGGATGGGGACGGATCGACACCCCGTCGAGCGTTCGCCAGAGAACCATCGGGCCGCCCTTCGGCCCGGGGGCGAGGTAGGTGATGACCTGGTCGCCCACGGAAAAACTCCGTCCGGCCAGCACGGAAAACTGGCGGCAGGTCTCCTCCTGAACGTTTTTCGACAAGAGCTGAGCCCTGTGCCCGAAAATCACCCCCCTGTCGCCCACGGGAAGATGGGTCTCAAGCGGGGTGGCGTCGTAGACGAGCCCTCCGGCCGGGATCAGGACCGGGGCGGGCCGACGGGGTTTCTGTCCTTGTCCTTTTTATGGACGATCGACGATCCCTTGATGACGAGGCTCTCGATGGTCCGGTTCTTCCCGTCCTTCATGGGAACCTCCCGCCATCCGGGAAGGACCCGGGAATCCACGACGGGGTCATGGGGAAGGAGCTCCGCCCCCGGGATCAAAAGATGTTTGCACCCGAAGGACTCCGGGGACAGGAAGGGGTCGAAGGGAAGGGGGTAGGAAGACGCTCGGGTTGCTTTCTCTCCACCGGCAAACAGGATCCCTGCGACAAGGATCACCGGAACGAGAAGAGTCCCAAACCTCATTGTTTTAGCTCCTGGGTGGAAAGGATCGCGTCTCCCGTCGTATCGCCTCCCCCCATCTTACCCCCCTCCCAATGTTCTTTATTGGACATAATTGTTCAATACTTGAGTCCTAGTGTCTCGAATGTTTCCTTTATTGGTGTGTATTTAATTTTTTGGCATTGCCATTGCTTAACTGGCAGTGAAGTCTTCCTTGCTGGCTGACGCAAGCCAGCACTCTTCTTTTCCGGAGTCGCCTGACTCCGATCAATACATTCCGAGTCTCCGTCTGATGGATCCCCGACAATTATGAGCGAAGGAGCGAAATCACCCCCTCGGGGGCGATCTCTGTCATGGCCAAGGTGGGAAATTTGCGAAAACTGGTGAGTCTTCCGGAACTGGTCCGGAGCCATGAACTCTGGGGAAGTTTTTTCGATCTCTGGTTTCTGATTCCCCTGGTGGGTCTCATGGTCAACGCAGAACAGGGCGGGACCCCCAAGAGTATGGCAGTTGACCTTCTTGTCATGGGGGGGGCCTGGTTCCTTTCGGCACTCATTTTCCGGACAGCGATTCCTCTTCAGCCCCTTAAGGTCTGGGCTTTCCTTTTCCTGATTTTGCATCCGACCCCTTTTGTGGCCTCACTCTCGTCGGTGATTCTGGGCCTTCTCCTTTTCCTGTCTGGCCAGGTGGGTCTCTCGGCTTTCCTCGAGAAGAACATGTCGGATGCCTCCCTGCTCCGGGTTCGTCGATCGGTCAGCCTGTATGTTCGGGCTATCGCGATCCTTTCGATGGGAATCATCTTTCTCAGAGATTTTCCGTTCTTGCTTCCCTCTGGGATGCTGTCCCTTTTCCCCTCCAGGTTACCGCTGTCCGTAAGTCCTCTTCTCTCTGTCTTTCTTCTCGTGCTTCCACAGCTGCCGGTTACTCTGGTCAACGGGGTCCTGTCGACAGTGAGGGAGAGGAGACAAAGCGGAGTCCTGACATCTGATAGCCAAAGGCGGCTGACTGGGCAGAACCTCTCCCTGTGGCTGGGTTTGGCGGATTTCTCGGCCGGACTCCTGGGGAGCCTGCCTTTCTGTCATGGCTCCGGCAATCTCTGGATTTACCGACGCCATGGTGTGAGGACGGTGCTGCCCTCCGTCGTTTCGTCCCTCGTCTTGATTGGACTGGGGATGGTGCTGTTATGGCGGGGGGGGCTTATGCCGTCCTCGATGGTGTGCGGGAGTTTTCTTGCAGGATTCCTGATTGTCGAGTCCTTTTTGAAAAAGCGGGAGAGGGGGCTCGCAGTATGCGGGACGGGATCGCGTGGGAATGTATCCGGGGCGATCGAGATCTGGGCCGCAGCCGGCGGGATGATCTCCGGAGGTCTCATCCTGGGAGAATTGCCTTTATTGTTGGCATTCCTGCTCGGAGCGAATGCAGCGATAGTCGTTGCCGGAAAGAGCCATTTCCCTCAGAAGTCGGGGGAAGTAATCGGCACGGTCCCCGTGTCTTCTTTTGCCATCAGTCCCGGAGGAAGTCTTAGAGATGTCGCTCACTCTTATGGAGTGAGCGACAAAAACGCAGGGACCGAGGCTGTCTCTCCTGCTCCTCCCCACATCGGGCCAGATTTCCCTTGTGAAGAATATGGAGGGTCCTGTTCGGCCGATCCGAGCCTTCCTGCACTTCCTTCCTCACCCCTTATCACGGTCTTGAGCCTCTCTATACGACGCTTCTCCTCTCTGATCGTCGTGCTGTGGGCTCTTCTGTCGCTGTTTTCAAAAATATCGCCACGATCCAAATCCCCGTTCGCCTTCGATCGCCTCCTTCCTTTCTCTGAATTTTTCCATCTTCTCCCCCTTTGCCTTCGGGCTCCCTAAACGTCTCCTTTTCGAAGGCTTCATTCACGTCAGTGTGTCTCCCCGCATCCGGGCATCACAATGACGACCACTGTCTGAGCGTCTTGAGTCTCACGGAATGAATGAAAAGGAGAAGATCATGATCCGCAACATGGTAAGTCCGCTGGCAATTCTTTTCTGTCTGTTCGTGCTGGGAATGGACAATGCCCTGGCGGCCGCCCCCGTTCCGCAATCTCCCCCGTCGGGTGGAGAGGGCTCGTCCGCCAATCCCTTCAATATGTCTGGCAGCGCCTTGGATGAGCTTGCGCCAGACCTCAATCTTATGAGGCCAAACTACCTTCCGTGGGGACCCTTGACGAGTGGTCCCTTCTTCACCGGAAATGCCAACACTGTCCCTGTGGGGTCCTTCTTTGTTCGAGACGCCTGGTCGGACAATCTGATGTTCGGTCAGGGACTCAACCTTTCCTCGATGACCGGATTGCAAAGGCTCGATGTCGGACTGATGAAGAATCTGGAAATGGATGTCGTTGTCCCTATCGGGATCAACAGTCAAGACAATGCCGGTACGGGATTTCGGTCAATAAGCGAGTGGGGGCCTGGCGATACCGTTGTCTTCTTCCGCTACAACTTTCTTTTGGAAAACGATGTCTATTCCTTCTGGCATCGTCCGTCCCTCACCATCGAGCCGCAATTTGTCCTTCCCAGCGGAAAGTATACCGAGCTTTCCCCGACGGCCAACGGCCTGGACCAGATGGGAAACGGGACGTTCAATGAAGGTCTTTATCTCCTCGTCAAAAAGAGCGCGAAGCCTTTCCGCTTCTTTCTGCAGGTGGGGGATATCATCCAGAATCCCACGACAGTCGGCGCCAACTATGCCAGCAACAATGTCACCTTCACGCCGCTGCCATGCACGCCGACAGGGGTTTGTCAGAATGGGCGGTTCAACATGGTCGACGGCAACCTTACCTCCTATTCGATGGCGCTCGAACAGATCCTGGATGACTCTTGGGGGCTCGGATATGTCCTCGAGGTGGTCGGGCAAACTCAGTCGGGGAGCAGTCTCTTTTTTGGAAATGCCACGGTCCCGTCCTGGAGCTTCCTTTGGGCGGCTCCCTCCTTCGAGATCAAGTATCCGAATACCAAAAGGATCGTGGTGACGTGGAGCGCAGGTGTCGCGCTTCCCGTGTATCAATCAAACATTCCCCAGATGGTGACCCCCTTTGGGATGGCCACCGTCTGGTACAACGGTATCTTCGGATACAGGGGAGAGTGAGCGATGAAAAAGTCGAATGTCTGCGGATTGAAGAAGGGAATCGCGAAAATGGGCGGTGTTTTCTTTGCTGGTCGTAGGATTTCAGGGGTGTGCAAATATGAAGACCTCCGAAGAGCAAGCTTACCTGGCCGAGCAGGAAGGATATGCGGACTACCGTCACGGTGATCTCCCGGGGGCAGAAAAGGATTATAGGGAAGCGTTGAAGAATGACCCGAGTTCGTTGCGATTTCGACGGAACCTTGCCGTTGTCCTCTACCGGGAGGGAAAGAAGGCGGAGTCCCTCCAACTATTCGATACGGTTTTGCTTCCTGGCGAGAAAGGAGAGCGGCACTTTAGGCTCGCCCGGGCCAATGCCTATTTGCATGAGCATGATTACAGGAGGGCCCAGAATGATCTCCAGAAAATTCTCATCGAGGGACGTTGGCCCAAGGGATTCCGTCTTGTGGAGGCTTATTCCGACATCCGGACAGGGTCTTACAGAGAGGCTTCCATCGTTCTCCATGAGGTCCTCAGCGAAAGACCGGACGATCCGGTCGCTCTCGGATACCAGTCCATTGTCTACCGACAGATGGGAGAAGCGGGTCGGGCCCGGAAGACATTCCTCAGCGCATGTCTGGCAGGCCGGTCCAAACAGTTTCGCAAAAGTCTAGAAAGGATTTATCAAGCCTGCGACAGCGCAAGAAGACTCCATTGAGCGATCGATGATGATGGTTCAATCGGATGATCGGTGGAAAAAACTTCTGGCAGAGCCGCTTCCTGGATTTGGAAAAGCAAGAATGGAATGGGATGGTGTTTTGTCGCAAGCCATGGGGAGGGGGGGCGCGAGGGGATGCCCCCCCTCCTTTTTTGTCCGCTCTTTGTTCGTTTGTTCACAAAAGGTGACGATGTCTTTGGGCAGTTTTCAAGGGTGTTTTTTTTGTGAATCATTTGTTCTTGATGTTTTAAGCATTCTGGCATGGGTGTTGCTAATAATTGGGCAAGCTCGCTCTTCGAAGCCTTCGACGAAGGACGCTCCGCAAGAGTGGGATGAGCTAAGTGACTTCAAAAAAGAGATTGGGCCGAGGAATCGTATACCGGCCAGGCGCTGAAGCCGAATGAGGGATTGCCTTCGTTCGGCTTTTTTCATTTCCGGAGACTGCCCAAGGCAGATTCCGGACAACCAGGAGGAGAACACTATGCGTCAGATTGCTTTTTACGGTAAAGGCGGCATCGGAAAGTCCACGACCTCCCAGAACACGCTGGCGGCCCTCGCCGAGATGGGGAAGAAGATCCTGATCGTGGGATGCGACCCCAAGGCCGATTCCACCCGGCTGATCCTGCATGCAAAAGCCCAGAGCACCGTCCTTTCCTTGGCGGCCGAAGCCGGAACGGTGGAGGATCTCGAGATTGAGGATGTGATGAAGCAAGGATTCAGCGACATCCGTTGCGTGGAGTCCGGAGGCCCCGAGCCCGGTGTCGGATGTGCCGGCCGCGGCGTGATCACCTCCATCAACTTTCTCGAAGAGAATGGCGCTTACGACGGCGTGGACTATGTCTCCTACGATGTGTTGGGCGATGTGGTGTGCGGAGGATTCGCCATGCCGATCCGCGAGAACAAGGCCCAGGAGATCTACATCGTGACCTCCGGCGAGATGATGGCCATGTATGCCGCCAACAACATTGCCAAGGGCATTCTCAAATATGCCAACTCCGGCGGTGTTCGCCTGGGGGGCCTTGTCTGCAACGAACGCCAGACGGATCGGGAGTACGACCTGATCGAAGCCCTGGCCAAGCGGCTCAATACCCAGCTGATCCACTTCGTTCCGAGAAACAATATTGTCCAGCATGCCGAGTTGAGACGGATGACGGTGATGGAGTTTGCCCCCGAATCCTCCCAGGCGGAAGAGTATCGCCAGCTGGCCAAGAAGATCGATGCCAATGGAGGCAAGGGAACGATCCCGACCCCGATCACGATGGACGAGCTCGAGGATCTTCTCATGGAGTTCGGCGTCATGAAGACGGTCGACGAGAGCATCGTCGGCAAGAAGGCGGACGAAGTCGCCGTCGCCTGATCCACCTTTCCATTCCCCGCGCGGCGGAGAGGATCTCTCCGCCGCCTCTTCTCTCTCCCGCCTTTTCCGGGAGGACATTCAGAGATCGTCATCCGAACGGAGGGTTCCATCATGAGTCAGAATATCGAGGAAGCCAAGAAAATCATCGCAGAGGTTCTGGAGGTCTATCCGGAAAAGACCCGAAAGAAACGAGAAAAGCATCTGAACGTTTTTGAGGAAGGGAAGCCCGACTGCGGGGTCAAGTCGAACATCAAGACCGTTCCGGGGGTCATGACCATCCGGGGATGTGCCTATGCCGGCTCAAAGGGTGTGGTGTGGGGTCCCATCAAGGACATGATCCATATCAGCCACGGGCCGGTTGGATGCGGCCAGTATTCCTGGGCTGCCCGCCGCAACTACTACATCGGAACGACCGGCGTCGACTCTTTCGTCACCATGCAGTTCACCTCCGACTTTCAGGAGAAAGACATCGTCTTCGGAGGCGACAAGAAGCTTGAAAAAATCATGGACGAGATCCAGGAGCTCTTTCCGCTCAACAAGGGGATCACGGTCCAGTCGGAGTGCCCCATCGGTCTGATCGGAGACGACATCGAAGCCGTTTCCAAGAAAAAGAGCAAGGAGTACGACGGCAAGACCATCGTCCCGGTTCGCTGCGAAGGGTTTCGGGGGGTGAGCCAGTCCCTGGGCCATCACATTGCCAACGACACGATTCGCGACTGGGTCTTCGACAAGAAAAAAGGGGCGGAGATCGAGACCACCCCCTACGATGTGGCGATCATCGGCGATTACAACATCGGGGGAGACGCCTGGTCCTCCCGGATCCTGCTCGAGGAAATGGGTCTCCGGGTTGTGGCGCAGTGGTCGGGGGACGGCTCCATCGAGGAGCTGATCAACACCCCGAAGGTCAAGCTCAACATCCTTCATTGCTACCGCTCGATGAACTACATCTCCCGCCACATGGAGGAGAAATACGGGATTCCCTGGGTGGAGTACAACTTCTTCGGCCCGACGAAGATCGCCGAGTCCCTTCGGAAGATTGCCGCCTTCTTCGACGACAAGATCCGGGAAAATGCGGAGAAGGTCATTGCCAAGTACGAAGCCCTGACGAAGGCAACCGTCGAGAAATACCGGCCGCGGCTTGAGGGCAAGACCGTCATGCTCTTTGTCGGAGGACTCCGTCCCCGGCATGTCATCGGGGCCTACGAAGATCTCGGGATGAATGTCATCGGGACCGGTTATGAATTTGGCCACAACGACGATTATCAGCGAACCACCCATTACGTCAAGGACGGAACGATCATCTACGACGACGTGACGGGATACGAATTCGAAAAATTCGTCGAGGCGTTGAAGCCCGATCTGGTGGCCTCGGGAATCAAGGAAAAATATGTCTTCCAGAAGATGGGATATCCCTTCCGGCAGATGCACTCCTGGGACTATTCGGGTCCCTACCACGGATACGACGGCTTTTCGATCTTTGCTCGCGACATGGATATGGCGATCAACAATCCGGTGTGGCAGATGGCGAAGGCGCCCTTCTGAGCGGGAAAAGACAATATGGTTCGGCCGGAGCCCTTCGCTCCGGCCACAAAAAGAGGATCCGACAATGAGCCAGAACCCCAAGCACGTCCTCGACCACTTCAACCTGTTCCGGGAGCCGGAATATGTGGAGATGTTCGAAAACAAGAAGAAGAACTTTGAAAATCCCCATCCCCAGGAGAAGGTCGCGGAAATCATCGAGTGGACCAAGACCGAGGAATACCGCGAACTCAACTTCAAGCGGGAGGCCCTGACCGTCAATCCCGCCAAGACCTGCCAGCCTCTCGGCGCCGTTTTTCTGGCTCTGGGTTTCGAGGAGACACTCCCCTTCGTCCACGGATCCCAGGGGTGCGTCGCCTACTACCGGAGCCATCTCTCCCGGCATTTCAAGGAGCCGACCTCCTGCGTCTCTTCCTCCATGACAGAGGATGCGGCAGTCTTCGGGGGGCTCAACAACATGATCGATGGCTTGGCCAACGCCTATGCCATGTACAAGCCCAAGATGATCGCCGTCTCCACCACCTGCATGGCCGAGGTGATCGGGGACGATCTGAATGCCTTCATCAAGAACGCGAAGGAAAAAGGATCGGTTCCCCAGGAATACGATGTTCCCTTTGCCCATACCCCGGCCTTCGTGGGGTCGCACATCACCGGCTACGACAATGCGCTGAAGGGAATCCTGGAGCATTTCTGGGCCGGCAAGGAGCGATCGGAGACGGACCTGATCAACATTGTGATGGGCTTTGACGGGTACAGCGTCGGAAACATCCGGGAGGTGAAGAGGATCCTTTCCGAAATGGGCGTGAATTTTCTCCTCGTCGGCGACACCAGCGATGTTTTTGATACCCCGACCGACGGGACATTCCGGATGTACATGGGCGGAACGAGACTTTCGGATATGCAGGAAGCTGTCAATGCGAAAGCGACCGTTTCCTTCCAGGAGTACAACACTCCAAAGTCGCTCGAATACGCGGCCTCTCTTGGACAGAAGACGTTGGCATTCCATTATCCGATCGGCATCCGGGCTACGGACCGCTGGCTCATGGCCATCTCCGAGCTCAGCGGAAAGGCCATTCCCGAGAGCCTGAAGCTTGAGCGGGGTCGCCTTGTGGATGCGGTGGCGGACTCAACCTCGCACCTTCACGGAAAGAAGTTTGCCCTTTACGGAGACCCCGACCAGATGCTGGGACTCTCCGAGTTTCTGATGGAGCTTGGGGTGGAACCGGTTCATGTCCTCGCCACCAACGGCGGCAAGGAGTGGGAAGAGAGAATGAATGCCCTGTTCGCAAGCTCCCCTTACGGAACCGGCTGCCATGCCTGGCCGGGACGGGATCTCTGGCACATGCGGAGCCTCCTCTTCACCGAGCCGGTGGACTTTCTCATCGGAAACACCTATGGAAAGTATCTCGAACGGGACACCGGGACCCCGCTCATCCGGATCGGCTTCCCGATCTTCGACCGCCATCACCACCACCGCTATCCCACGGTGGGCTATCAGGGAGCCATGAATGTCCTGGTCAAGATCCTCGACAAGGTCTTCGACGAGATGGACAAGAATACCAATGTTCCCAGCAAGACCGACTACAGCTACGACATCATTCGCTAGCCACTCTCCATGGAGGGGAGGAACGATCTCCCCTCCGCTTTTCAAGGAGGACGTATGGGAACGCCCAAGGTCTCCGAGGTCTTCCAGGAGACGGCCTGTGGCCACAATCAGGCGAAATCCGAAAAAGACCGGAAGAAAGGGTGTACGAAGGTTGCCACTCCTGGGGCTGCCGCGGGAGGGTGTGCCTTTGACGGAGCCAAGATCGCCCTTCAACCGATTGTAGACGTGGCCCATCTGGTTCATGGACCGATCGCCTGCGAGGGAAATTCCTGGGATAACCGCTCCGCTCTCTCGTCTGGAGCTCGAACCTACAGGACAGGCTTCACCACGGACATGAACGAGATGGACGTCGTCTATGGGGGGGAAAAGCATCTCTTCAAGGCCATCCGGCAAATCATCGAACGCTTCGACCCTCCGGCCGTCTTCCTCTACCAGACCTGCGTTCCGGCGATCATCGGGGACGACATCGAGGCGGTGGCGAAGGCGGCCACCGAAAAGTTCGGGCGCCCCGTCATCCCGGTCAACGCGCCGGGATTTGTCGGGGGAAAGAATCTGGGCAACAAGCTTGCCGGGGAGGCCCTCCTCGACCATGTGATCGGGACGATGGAGCCCGAGGTCACAACCAGCACCGATCTGAACATCATCGGGGAGTACAACCTCTCCGGGGAGCTCTGGCAGGTCAAGCCTCTCTTGGATCGTCTGGGCATCCGGATCTCGGCCTGCATCAGCGGAGACGCCAGATACCGGGAGGTCGCCTCTTCCCATCGGGCCCGGGCCGCCATGCTGGTGTGCAGCAAGGCGATGATCAACATCGCCAGGAAGATGGAGGAGCGCTACGGGATTCCCTGGTTCGAGGGGTCCTTTTACGGGATCAGCGACATGAGCGCCTCACTGCGGAACATCGCGGCGCTCCTTGTTTCCCGGGGGGCTCCGGAGGATCTCGTGGAACGGACAGAGGCGCTGATTGCGCAGGAAGAGAAGGAGGCATGGGCCTCGATCTCCCGCTATAAGCCCGCACTGGCCGGCAAACGGGCCCTCCTGATCACGGGAGGGGTGAAAAGCTGGTCGGTCGTGTCGGCCCTCATGGAGGCCGGGCTTGTCGTGGTCGGAACCAGCGTGAAAAAGTCCACGGCCGAGGACAAGGAGCGGATCATGGAGCTCATGGGAGAGGATGCCCACATGATCGACACCATGACGCCCCGGGAGATGTATCGGATGCTGAAGGAGGCCGAGGCGGACATCCTGATGGCGGGGGGGCGTTCCCAGTTCGTGGCCCTCAAGGCCAAGGTCCCTTTTCTGGATGTGAACCAGGAGCGCCGGTTCGCCTTTGCCGGATACAAGGGGATGGAGACCCTCATCTCCGAGATTCATCGGGCCTTGACCAATCCCATCTTTCAGACTCTCAGGGAGCCGGCCCCGTGGACTTCGGGATGTCGTCTCACCCCGCTGGTCTAGGGGACGGACGAGGAATGGGACAGGGGATCCTTCAAAGAAGGAGGAACGGATGACGAGCCAGGACTTCGTGTCGGTCAACCCCCTCAAGATGAGTGCCCCGCTGGGGGGAGCCATCTTCTTTCTGGGGATCGAGCGGGCCCTTCCCGTTTTTCATGGATCCCAGGGATGCACGTCCTTTGCGCTGGTTCTTCTGGGGCGCCACTTCAAGGAATCGATCCCGCTGCAGACCACCGCGATGAGCGAGGTGACGACGATTCTCGGGGGAGGGGAGAACATCCAGGCAGGGATTCTCAAGATCCTCGAAAAAGCCTCCCCGGGAGTGATCGGACTGTGTTCGACGGGGCTCACCGAAACCAAGGGGGAAGACATTGCTGGAGAGGTGGTTCTCTTCCGGAAAAAATACCCTGAACATGCCGCCGTTCCCATCGTCGGCGTCTCGACTCCGGATTTCAAGGGATCGCATGAAGATGGCTTCCGGGCGGCCATGGTCCGGACGATCGAAGAGCTGGTGCCGGAGGGAGGACAAAAGGTCAAGGGGCAGATTAACGTCCTGGCCGGCTCCCATCTGACGGTGGCCGACCTTGATTACCTGAAGGACATTCTGAAGGGATTCGGCTTCGACCCGATTTTCCTTCCGGATCTTTCCCGCTCCCTTGACGGCTTCGTTCCGGACTCGTTCGAACCCGTGTCGATGGGGGGGACAAGCCTGTCGGATCTCCGCCGGATGGGCCAGTCGAGCCATACCCTCGTTCTGGGAGAGTCGCTCCGGAAAGCCGGCGAGCTCCTCTTTGAAAGGTGCGACGTCCCCTACATCGTGGTCAACCGCTTGATGGGACTTTCCGCCTTCGACCGATTTCTCGTGACTCTTCGGGATCTCTCCGATGGAAACTACCCGGAGTCCTTGAAGCGGGAGCGCAGCCGCCTCACGGATGCCATGCTCGACGCCCATTTTTACCTGGGATCTCTCCGGGTGGCTGTGGGCCTTGAGCCCGATCATCTCTTCGATGTGGGCCATTTTCTTCTCGAGAATGGGATGGAGCTTGTGAGCCGGGTGACGACGACAGAGTCTCCGCTTCTTTCAAAGATGCCAGGGGGAAAGGCGGTGATCGGCGATCTCGGCCGGCTTGAAAAGGAGGCCCGCGAGACAGACGCCAAGCTTCTCGTCACGCATTCCCATGGGCGGCAGGCCGCCGAGCATCTGGGAATTCCTCTCTTCAGGCTCGGCTTCCCGGTCTTCGATCGTCTCGGTGCGGCCCACAGGCTCTCGGTCGGCTATCGCGGAGCGATGGAGACGCTGTTTCGACTCGCGAATGTGGTCTGGTCGCGGGATCCGGAAAATCGGCCGGATAGCTGGTATTCGCCGGTTCCTTCGGAAGCGGCTTCGATGCCGGAGGCGCCGGTGTCGGAAGAAGGATTCGTTCCTGTCCGTTTCGACGTATAAAACCCTGAAATCCCATGTCGGGAGGATCCCATGAAGGTCGCCTTTGCCACCCAGGATCTTGAAACAGTCAACGCACACTTCGGGTGGGCCAAGAACATCGCTTTTTACGATCTCGATGCCGGAGGCTACAAACTCGACCATGTGGTCTCCTTCGAGTCCGATCTGTCCGAAGACGGAAACGAGGACAAGCTCGTTCCGAAGATCGACGCCCTCAAGGGTTGCGCGATTCTCTATGTCGCCGCCATCGGAGGATCCGGAGCCGCACGGGTTGTGGCCCAGAAGATCCATCCGGTAAAGGTGGAAAAGCCCGAGAGGATTGCGGATCTGCTGGAAAGGCTTCGTCAGCTCTTGAATGGGACACCTCCCCCCTGGATGCGGAAAATTCTCCGGGATCAGGGAGAAAAAGCGGCAGACTTTGTCGAGGAATAAGAGTTTCGAAAGGTGCGGAACAACTGTTCCGTTCGGGATGGCAGACAGAGACAGGGGGAACGAGGACGATGAGCAGCGGCGATACGACACAGGAAAAATCCGGAGACTTTTTTCGGGATCTGGCCCTTCAGTTTCGCTCCCACGATGGGTTTGGCGCATGGGACAAGCTCTCTGACGAGGAGGTCCTGAAGCCCTTCATTCTCGATGCAGAAGCGCGCCGGGCCATTCCCATCATTGGAGACCCCGATCCCGACGTTCTCTGGAGGCTCGAAATCTTCTACAACACGATCGCCCTCGCGATCGAAAAACGCACCGGGGTCATGGTGACCCCCATCATGAAGATGTCTCACGAGGGATTCGGGCGCATGGTTCTGATCGGGGGGCGTCTGGTCGTCGTGAACAAGAATCTCCGGGATGTGCACCGATTCGGGTTTGCCTCCCGGGAGAAGCTCCTGGAGGAGGCCGAGAAGCTGATCTGCCAGGGGACGGAAATGATCGCGAAATTCAAGGATGTTGCAACATTCGGATAAACCCGCCTTCAACGGACCAGCGGCCTTGTCGCAAGGCCAGGAGGAGAACCGATGGATAAGAAAGACAGTGAGTTTCTGAAAATCATCCAGGAACCGGAGACCGAGGCTTCGGGGTGCTCTGAAAAGTCGACCTGCGGGAGTTCCGCCGGTCCTGCGGACATGGATCCGGAGGTCTGGGAGAAGGTCAAGAACCATCCGTGCTATAGCGAGGAAGCCCACCATTTCTATGCCCGCATGCATGTGGCCGTGGCCCCGGCCTGCAACATCCAGTGCAACTACTGCAACCGGAAGTACGACTGCTCCAATGAATCCCGTCCCGGGGTGGTTTCCGAGCGCCTGACGCCGGAGCTTGCCGCGAAAAAGGTTCTGGCGGTCGCCTCCGAGATCCACCAGATGACGGTCGTCGGCATCGCCGGAGCCGGAGACTCGTTGGCCAATCCCGAGAAAACCTTCAAAACCTTCGAACTCATCTCGAAGGCCGCCCCGGACATCAAGCTCTGTCTGTCGACGAACGGCCTGGCCCTTCCCGATATGGTGGACCGCATCGCGGACTACAATGTTGACCACGTCACCGTGACCATCAACATGGTCGATCCGGAGGTCGGGGAAAGGATTTATCCGTGGATCTACTTCAACAAGAAGCGCTGGAAGGGGCGGGATGCCGCCAGGATCCTTTCCGAGCGCCAGCTCCTGGGACTTGAGATGCTGACCGCCAGAAAGATTCTGGTCAAGGTCAACTCGGTGATGATCCCCGGGGTCAACGACGAACACCTGAAGGCGGTCAACCGGGAGGTCAAGAAGCGCGGGGCCTTCCTTCACAACATCATGCCCCTCATCTCGGAACCCGAACATGGAACCTTTTATGGCCTGACGGGCCAGAGGGGTCCGACGGCGGAGGAGCTGAAGCATCTCCAGGACTCCTGCGAGGGAGAGATGAACATGATGCGCCATTGCCGGCAGTGCCGGGCCGATGCCGTGGGGCTTCTGGGCGAGGATCGCTCTTCCGAGTTTACCAACGAAAAAATAGAGGCCATCGAGATCGCCGATGTCTCCTATGATCTGTCCGCCCGGGAGGCGTATCGGGACAAGGTCGAGGAGACCCGGGAAAAAGAACGGAAAATCAAGGAGATGCTTGCCGGGCTCGGACGAGGGAAGGGACTTGAGGAGGAGGCGCCCGTTCTTGTCGCGGTCGCCACTGCCGGGGAGGGGCTGATCAATCAGCATTTCGGACATGCCCGGGAGTTTCAGGTCTATGAAGTGAGTGCCACAGAAGCCAAGTTCATCGGCCACCGGCGGGTCGATCTCTATTGCGAAGGAGGGTACGGAGAGGACGACTCTCTGTCCCGGATCACCGAGGCCTTGTCGGATTGCGTCGGGGTGATGGTGGCCAAGGTGGGAGGATGCCCCAAAAAAACGCTGGAAGAGGCCGGGATCCTGCCGATCGACGGCTATGCCTATCAGTCGATCAAGCCTTCTCTTCTCCAGTGGTTTTCCGAATACGTGGAGGGGATCCGTTCCGGAAAGATTGTCCCCAAGTCCTCGAGCGGACAGACGAAAATCAGGTCCGGGGCCTTTACCGCTCCCTCGCCGGCCCCCGGACAGATCCCTTTGGCAATCTTGAAATAGGGGAGTGGGAAGATGGCCTACACGATTGTTCTTGAAAACTGTACCGGATGTTCGGCCTGCGAGCCGGAGTGCCCGAATTCCGCGATCAGCGCTACCGCCGACGGTCTCTACCAGATCGATTCCGACCTGTGCACGGAGTGTGTCGGGTTTTTCGAGGAGGCCCAGTGCACGGCCGTCTGTCCGATTGAAGAGACCTGCATCCCCGATCCTGCTCTCGTGGAGGATCGGGAAACCCTGATGGCCAGGAAAATCAAGCTTCATGGGGAATGACTCGATCAGGCGAAATAAACGTCAAGGAGGATGGAAATGGGTGTGACTGTCACAGAGAAGGCCGGGGTGTTTCTCCGGCGCATGATCCGCTTCAACGGGGGGGACGAGGGGGCGGGAATTCGACTGATCGTAAAGCCCGGCGGCTGTTCAGGGCTGTCATACGACATGGAGCTGGCTCTCCAGCCCCTTCCGACGGACCGGATCTTTCCCGGACCCGGGTTTGCCCTTCATATTCCGGAGGAGTGTCTCGGATATGTGGACGGGTCGGAAATCGATTTTGAAGACAACATGATGAATACCCAGCTCGTTTTCAAAAATCCGAATGCCACCAGCTCGTGTGGCTGTGGGACCTCCTTCAATGTGGAGGGGGGACCCGCCCCTGCCGAGGGGGGGTGCTCGAAAAAAGGGAGCGGACACTAGTCCATGTCCGCTCTGTTTTCGAGGGAGACAAAAAACTGGGAAGACGATTCTGTGGGGCTTTTCCCTCCGGCTCCTCCGGAAGCCCAGGCTCTTCTGCGGGAGGCCTCCCGGTCGTGGTCCGACACCGCGAAGGCCCGAGGGTTCCTTTCCGAAGCGGACCGCCTCCATGGAGAGTCCTTGCCGGTGGTGCTCGGGTGCTACAAGTTTTATTTCTACAAGGGCCTTCTTCGGGAGGCAATTCCCTTCGCGCTGCGCGCCGCGGAGATGATGGGGCAGCGTCTGGGGCTCCGTCGATCCTTCATGGAGCTTTCCTTGGAGGATGCCCCGTTTTCCGACTATGTGGCCGGTCCGAGATTCTATCTTTTTGCGATGAAGGCGGCGGGATACCTTTATGCCCGCCTGGGCGAGACGGAGAGGGCTCTTGAAATTCTGGAGAAGATCCGGACCCTCGATAAAAATGACCATCTGGGTATTTCCCCGCTGATTGCTGTCATCAGGAGGGGAGGAAGGGAGGAGGAATGAGAGTCTTCTGCGGAGCCCGGCCCACCCCGGAATGTCATGAGTCCTTGCCTCAATGCGATGAGCCCTGCGCCGGATGCGAGATCCTTCCCCTGAAGGCTGAGACGGCGTGCTCACCTGTCTCTTCGTGTGTGAGAACGACCTATGCGCGACATATTGACCGATTCTTTCGGAAGAATCCCGGATTGGCCACGCGATTCTGGAATGATGGGTACTTTGAAACACGGGCCATCGTGACGCGTTATCTTCCACAGGAGCTTCTCGAGCGGATGGTCAGAGATCCCGACGAGACGGTCCGGATGAATGTCGCCCTGTTTCTCAGTCCCTCCCGGCTTGTCCGGATGATGAACGATACGGACAGGGAGGTCCGGATCCGGGTCGCGGCCCGGATCCCTGTGGCGCTTCTGCCGATGATGGCCTCGGACTCCGATTATTACGTCCGCCACCAGGTAGCCCTGAGGATTGCCCCTTCGGCCCTTCTTTTTATGAAGTCCGATCCCGATCCCGAGGTGAGGAGGGTTGTCGCCAGACGGATCTCCTCTCCCCACCACCTGTTTTTCAAGTCCGATCCCGATGCCCTTGTCCGGATCGAAGTTCTGGCCCGGGGAGGTCCCGATCTGTGGGACAAGGCGCTCGCGGATCCGGATGTCAGGGTTCGTTTTTGGCTCGCCGAACACGCCTCGGGAGAGGCGCTTCGGCACATCGCCCAGGACTCCGATCCCTTTCTGCGCCAGATTGCCCTACGGCGTCTGGGGGAAGAGAGCGGGAGAGCGGTTTCATGAGTGCCGCCGGCTCTTTTGTCGATCTCGACTCCTCTGCCACCACGCCCGTCTCCGAACGGGTCCTGGCGGCCATGCTTCCCTGGTTTTGCGAGGTGTATGCCAACCCCGGGAGTCCCAATCCGGAGGGGGAGCGTGCGAAGGCCGCGGTGATGGCGGCCAGAGAGTCCCTGGCAGAGTTCCTGGGGGCAGAGCCGCGGGAGATCCTCCTGACCAGCGGAGGCACGGAGTCGAATCAGTCGGCAGTCCGGTCGGCCCTCCGGTCCAGACCCGAACGACGGACTCTTCTTTTGAGCGCGGTTGAACACTCTTCGATCCTCGGCCTTGTGCCCGACCTCGAGCGGGAAGGCTTCACGGTTCACCTCATTCCGGCCGGGAAGGATGGGCGCATCGACCCGGCAGAGGTGGCATCGCGCGCGGACAACACCACGGCCCTCGTAACCGTCATGTATGTCAACAATGAAACGGGCGCCATCAACCCCGTGGAAGAAATCGGAGAGGTTGCGCACAGAGCCGGGGCCTTGTTTCTCTGTGACGGGGTCGCTGCAGTCGGGAAGCTCCCGGTGGATCTCAGAAGGATCCCGGCGGACTTTCTGTCGCTTTCGGGACATAAGATCCACGGCCCCAAGGGGACAGGGGCCCTTTTTATCAGAAAGGGGGAGAGCTTTCACCCTCTGATGCCGGGATCCCAGGAGAGGAAGCGCCGGGGAGGAACGGAAAATGTCCCGGGCATCGTGGGTCTGGGGGAGGCTGCCCGGGAATCTCGCGAGTTCCTCGTCGAGGGACCCGAGAAAGTGAAGCGGCTTCGGGATCGTCTGGAGGAGACGGTTTTCTCCCTTTATCCAAAGGCTCGGAGAAATGGACCGGAGCAGGCGTCCCGTCGGGCACCTCACATGACCAATCTCTGCTTCCCGGGGATCCCCGGAGAGAAGATCCTTCTGGCTCTTGCCAGGGAAGGGATCTATGCCTCCATGGGCTCGGCGTGTTCGACCGGAGCGTTGGACCCTTCCCATGTTCTCCTGTCCATGGGGCTGACCCGGGAGGAGGCTCTCTCCTCCCTCCGCTTTTCCCTGGGACGGCGAACCCGCCCCGAGGAGATCGACCGCACCCTCCACGCCCTTGGGCGCATTCTTGGCCAGACTTTAACCCGGAGGGTCTCATGAGTCCTCAAGAGGATCGGGGAAGTGATGCGAAGCGGATTGCCTTCGACTGCCCCCAATGGAACGGCGACGAGGTGTCGTCCTTCATCGAAAGTCTGGGGAAAGAGGCCTTCGAAAACCCCATCGAGAGCCTGGAGAGCCGTCTGGCGTTCGTCTTCGGAAGAGCCCGGGCACTGGTGGTCCCGACGCCCTCCGTCGCTCTCTTCCTTGTCATGTCGGCGCTGGAGATCGGGGAGGGGGATGAGGTCATCGCCTCCCCCCTCTCCTGGTTCGGGATGGCCCGGGCCGTGGCCTGGAGGAAGGCGGCCCTCAAAGTGTCGGACATCGATGCCTGGTCCTTCACTCTCGATCCGGATAAGGCGGCTCGAAAGATCGGGCCCCGGAGCCGCCTCCTTCTTGTCGCCAATTCCCTGGGCCATCCGGCCGACTGGAAGCGTTTTGAGTCGCTGGCGAAAGAGAGCTCCGCCGTACTTGTCGAGGATGCGACAGAATCTCTCTTTTCGGAGTCCTGGGGGCGAAGGACGGGGAGTTTCGGAGACATCTCCATTCTGGCCTTCGGCTCTCCCCACCCCAATTTGGGAGAGTCCTATGCGGCCATCCTCACGGACCGAGAGGATCTGGATTGCCTGCTTCGGACACTTCGGGGGGGAGGAGGAGAAAAGCTTCCCTCGGGCACGCCGCCGATCCTCCCCATGGAGGTGACCCTCTCTCCGGGCATGGCGCGTCTAGGACTTCTGTCCTTGAGCCGGTTGCCGTCCGGACTCAAGAAAAGGGCTCTGCTCCTTGAGGCCTATCAGGAAAGCATGCGTTCCTTTGAAGGGGTCAAGGAGCTTTATCAGTCGCCCAACACGGATTTTGTGAATTGGTTTGCCTATATGGTTCACCTGGGAACCCGGTTCTCGGTTCTCTCGCGCAACGCCATCGTCGAGGACCTTTGCGGGTCAGGAATCGAGGCGCGCCCCTTTCCGCCGCCCCTCCATCTGCATCCCTGGTTTTTGGCCCGGGGATTCCACAAAGGCATGGCCCCCATCGCCGAAAAACTTGCGGAGAGGGCCATTGCCCTTCCCTTCCACTCGGCCATGGAGCCGGAGGAAGCGACGATGATTGTCGAGCGTTTCAAGGAGGCCGCCACCAATGTCGGAGCCGGATCCGCCATTTACTGACAGACGTCCGGGTGTGGCGGGAGAGCTTCGCCCTCCCGTCTTTCCGGGAGATGAAAACAAATGGAGGGGTGCAGGAATGGAGATGGTTCATGTTGTCTTTTCCAATGACGGAAGCGTGAAAAAGATCTCCGGGTGCCCGGAGGGGGTCGGGGGACAGGACTGGTTCAACTTTTTGTCCCGGAAAACATGTGACCGCTACGAATCCCTGTCGGGGGGCCGGGGAGTCTTCCGTTTTGAGAAGGAAGAGATTGAAGCCCTGGCCGGGGAAGTTGCAGGGAACAGAAAATAGTTCCCCTCCCGAAAGGAGCGTTGCTATGGCAGACGGAGACATTGTCGAACTGACAGGGCCTCCCTTCTTCGAGTTCGGGGAGAAGGTCCGGATCAAAAAGCACATCAGGAACGACGGGACATTTCCCAACAAGGATGTCGGGGAGATTCTCGCCCGCAAGGGCGATGCCGGTTATATCCGGAGTATCGGAACATTTCTCCAGCAGTTTTACATTTATGCCGTCTATATCCCGGAAACGGGCGTGACCGTCGGCTGCAAGCGTCGGGAGCTTGAGTCTCTCGACTATGACGACGGTCCGGACGAGGGTCCGAGGACGGAGTCGTCCGGAGGGGAGCGGCCATGAAACCCAAGCATTATCCGACGGGTCGGTTCCGTGCCGGGGAGAAGGTGGTGATCCTTCGGGATATTACGAACGATGGATCCTATTGGACAAAACTGCCGGGAGCTCTCCTGGCGGAGGAAGGGGAACGAGGTGAGATCCTGGGGGTCGGCTATCAGAAGGAGATGAATCGTGTGGTGTACTTCATCTCCCTCCTGCCGGACGAGAGAGTGATCGGCTGTTTTGAGGAAGACATCTATCCGGAAAAAGGGGGAGGAACGTCTTTTGTCGGGAGGCTCCAGGAGAGGTCGTAACAATCCTGTCGGAGGAGAGGGCATGGACGAGATTTTTGAGGAGCCGGAAGCGGAACAGAACGATTTTGTGGGGGATTTTTACTGGTCTCTTGCGAAAGTCATGGACCCGATCCGGTTTGAGCTGATTCTTGCCGGAGGGGATGTGCGTCTGGCCGGTGTCGGAACGGACGGACGGGTCGTTGTTCGGCTCAAGGGACCGTTTACTCGCTCCTGTGCAGACAAGCGGGCGATGGTCGCCCGAATCGAGGGATACCTTCGGGAGCATGATTCCCGAGTGACCGCGGTCGTGCCGGTGTGTCCGGCTCCGGAGGAGACCCTTTGAGAAAAGATTTGTCGGGACGTTCACGAGGAGGGAGATCGCGATGAAGGTGATGGTTCGAAAAAATTCCGAAGGGATCTTTTCTGTCTATGTTCCCAAAAAGGATCTCGAGGAGCCGATCGTCAGCGCTGAAAAGCCCGCTCTTTTTGGGGGAACGGTCACGTTGGGAAACGGAATGGTGCTCGAACTTCCGGAGGTATCGCCGGGACAGGGGCTTCCCCTGACGGTGGAGGCCCGGAAAATTTCCGGATAGGAGATCTTCCATGGAAGAGAATGTGGTCAATGAAGTGGCCGAGCTGGTCGGCCTGAATTGGGAAGGGCTGGGACGGGGGACCCTCCGCCTTCTTCGGGAACGATTCCCGGGAATTGTCTTTCTTGCCGTCGCCGCCTCCGATGTGACAGAGGAGCCCTTCCGGCAGTCCGGAAGAATCGGCTTTCATTTCATCAATACGACAGACCATTGTGTGTCTCTCGTGAACGATCGGCGGGCGGCAGGAGGAATTCTGCTGGCCGTCAGGGAGTAAAGACAATGACGACTGATGCTGTTCCCCTGGGGCGCCTCTCGACCCTTCAGGACCCGTCGGACAGGGATGTCGCCCGAAAAATAGACGAGATCGCCCGTCTCTGGAAAACGGGAGATCTGGTCGTCTATCTGGGCGCCGATCTTTACCCCGAAAGCCCGGAATTTCCCACAGAACCGGCGGCTCTTGCCGCCCTCCTGGGCAAACGGGTTGCCGTTCCCGGACGCCTGTCGGGACGGCTTCACGAAATTGCCCAGTATATCGAGTCCCACAAGCACAGGAAAACACTTCTTTCCCTGATGGAGGAAATCTTTCGGAAAAAGGTGACGCCGTCTCCGGTTCACCGCCTTCTTCAGGCATTTCCGATTCCCTTGGTTGTCGACACCTGGTATTCCCCCGAGTCCTCGGAACTCCTGCTCGGTCCGGGGGATTGCCAGATCAGCGGGGTGAGCCGGGCCGAGTACCGCGACCGGTGGTTCCGGATCGACGGCAGGACCTCTTCCGGCTGGGATCCGCTCGAGGATGTCTCGCCGGGATCCCGTGTCCTCTATCGACCCTTGGGAACCATGAATCCGGGTGTGGAGGTTCTGGTCTCCGATGCCGACTACGTGGAGGTTCTCACGGAGATCGACATCCAGACACCCATTCCGAAATTTGTGCAGCAACATCGCAGCGGTCGCCATTTTCTCTTTCTCGGATGCCGCTTCGACAACCAGACATCCCGCATCTTCGCCCGCCAGATCATGAAGCGTTCTTCGGCGAGCCATTTTGTGGTTCGCTCGGGAACCGTCACCAGCAAGGAGCAACTCTTCTACGAACGGGAGGGGATCGAACGTCTTCCACTCTCCCTCAACGAAAGTTTTCTTCCGGAGCTCGAAAAGCGGCTTCGGAGTGCGTGACGTGATGGCTGGCTGAGGAGGAAGGTCCCATGGAAAATTCTTCGTGTGTGATGGCCCCGACTCGAGGGGGGGGACGCTGGACCCCCCGCTTCGTCGAAACGATCGATGTCGAAAAGTGCATCGGATGTGGCCGGTGCTTCAAGGTGTGCGGTCGGGGAATTCTGGCCCTCATGGGAATCGACGAAGGGGGGGAGGTCGTTCCGATCACGGCCGACAATGAAGACGAGATCGACAAAAAAGTCATGAACATCGTCCATCCGGAGCTTTGTATCGGCTGCGAGTCCTGCGCCAAGGTCTGTCCCAAGAAGTGTTATACCCACGGGGAGCTTGCGGCGTCCTGAAGTGAACCGAAAAACGGGAGGAAGAGATGGAACCCTGGGAGACGGAATACCGAAAGCTGGTGGATGCGGAGGACTATTTCCGGTTTTTTGATGTCGACTATGATCCCCATGTCGTCTCTGTGAATCGTCTTCACATCCTCCGGAAGTTTGGGGAGCTCTGCGTGGCGATCGAAAAGGAGTGGCCTGAGCAAGGCTCCGGAGGGAAAAAGAAAGAGGCCTACCGGACGGCCCTCCTGTCCGCCTATGAGACCTTTCTCACCCGAACTGCCCAGGACGAGAAGTTGTTCAAGGTATTTCGGGAGAATCAATCGGGCATCAACGTGGCCTTCCATCCGGAAGGTCTCGAAAAAAGAAGCTGACCGGACGTCGGGCGATCTTCCCGGAGGGGAGTGTCAGCCGTCGGTCGCACAAAAAGAAGGAGAATTCATGAAGATGGTGAGAGCCATAGTCCGGCCCGAAAAAGAAAATGATGTCGTTTTGGCTCTCGAGGCCAAAGGATTTCCCGCCATGACCAAGACCCATGTCTTTGGCCGGGGAAAGCAAAAGGGGCTGAAGGTCGGGCCGATCCATTACGATGAGCTTCCGAAGGTCATGCTCATGATTGTGGCCGAAGATTCGTCGGTGCCGGTGATCGTCGAGGTCATCAAGAACTCCGCCTATGTGGGCTACGAAGGGGACGGAAAGGTCTTCGTTTCTCCTGTGACAGAGGTTTACACCATACGGACCGGGGAAAAATCCGAGGGGTAAAACCCTACCGAGAAGGAGTGACGACAATGATGGTTGAGGTGACGGCGATCATTCGCCGGGACAAGGTGGCTCCGACAATGAGGGCCCTTGATGCCATGGGGCTCGGCGCGATGACGATCACGACTGTGAGCGGTCGGGGTCTTCAGGGAGGAAATGTCATGACAGATCTCGACCGGGAGGTCCCGGCCGAATACGATGCTGTCTCGAAAATAACCCGCAACCTGACGCCGGCTTCGTTCGCCCTGGTTCATTCCCTGACGCGACCGGTCTTCTGGATTCCCAAGCGAATGCTTCAGATTGTGCTTCCCTCGAGCATGAAAAATGAGGTGGTCGACATGATCATGAGCGTCAACCGGAGCGGGTGGATGGGAGACGGGAAAATTTTTGTCAGCCCGATCGACGAAAGTCTCCGGATCCGCACCGGTGAACGAGGTGTGGACTCAGTATGACATAAATGTTTTTCTCGGGACTTTTTTGGGAGAAGTATGTCGTGCGTGACTTTTTGGGAACACAGGATAAGGTACTGCAGATTCATCGTTTCTTCCTAAGGTATGGAAATTGCTTTTCCCTGTCCGGAATGATCGGAAGGAGTCTCTGCCATGCGAACGATTGTGCTTGTCCAGAAGGATACGACACGTCACGGGGAAATTGTCCGGGAGTTGAATGCCCTGGGCGTGGAACGGGTCTCCGTGCTTTCTCTCGAAGCCTTTCAGGAGCAAGCGGGCAGACTTGATGTCGACGGGATTCTTCTCGACCGTGGCGAATCTTTCGGAACCTTTATTCAAATTGTCCAGGCGATGGGCAGCGGTCCCCCGATCCCCATCATCCTGCTGATGGAGCGCCGGGATGATCAGGGAAAGGACTGCCTGACAGGCGTTCTTCTCCAGCCTTTTTGCGACCTGAGATTTGCCTCACTTCTTAAGGAGGCCGTCTTTCACATCCGGGACTTCTGCACGGTCTGCGAAGAGAATCAGAAGCTCAAGAGCGAAATCCTCGAGCGAAAGATCATTGAGCGGGCGAAGTGGGTCCTGGTCATGGAGGAGGGGCTGTCGGAGGAAAAGGCTTACCGACGGATCCGGGCCGACAGCATGAAACGACGAAAGTCCATGAAGGATGTGGCTCTCGACATACTTGCCCGATCAGGTGGTGACACCATCACTGACCCATGGGGCGGGGGGAAGGAGCCCTCCTCCCCCCCCTTGTGGGGGGGGAACAACATCATCCGCAAGTGAAGGAGGCAGGATGGATCAGAAGGAGCTGGAGGCCCGTTTCAGAAAACTGACGCGACAGGCCGCCGAGACAGCCATGGAGCTTCACGACCTGACGGAGGAGCTGCCGGGGGCGTATCTGCGGATCGAAGAAGTCGCCAAAAAGGCCATCCTCAAACATCAAGAGTGGGCTGAGGCAAAGGAGGCCTTCGAGAAGTCCTCCGGTGGCTGATGCGACAGCTGTCGGGAAGGAGGGGACAAAATGGAGGAGCGGAAGGGGTTTCGAGCCGAACTTCCGGTTTTTGTAGACACGACCCTCCGTGACGGAGGCCAGTCTCCCGGTGTTTTTTTTGACAGACCAACCAAGATGGCTGTCGTAACAACGCTGTCGCGTATCGGGGTCAAGGAAATCGAGGTCGGTTCCCCCTGTTTGGGGGAACGGGAGCATGAGGACCTGAAGGTCCTTTTGTCTCTGCCGGTTCCTGCGGAGATTTTTCCATGGCTGCGACCGGTCGAGGAGGACTTTGACGCGGCGCTTCGGCTCGGTTTCAGGCGGGTTCACATCTCCTTTCCCACCTCCGATCTTCACATGGCGGTCCTTCGCCGGGTGGGACGGGAGGAGACGCTCGACCGGGTTCGTCGGGCGGTTTGCCGTATGGTGGAAGAAGGATGTCGCGTCTCGGTGGGTCTTGAGGATGCGTCGCGGGCAGAGATGGGATTCCTCCGGGACATCATCAAGACTGTGCAGGATGCGGGCGGGATCCGTGTTCGGTATTGCGATACCGTCGGGCGCCATCATCCTCTTGAAATGTCAGAGCGAATATCCGCTCTGGCCTCCTGCGGGTTGCCGATCGAAGTCCATTGCCACAACGACTTGGGTTTGGCGACAGCCAATACTGTCGCGGCCTTCCATGCCGGAGCGGCCTTTCTCTCGACAACGGTCACCGGAGTGGGGGAGCGGGCAGGCAATGCGGCCATGGAAGAGGTGGCCTTTGCGCTGGCCTTTTCGGGGGAGGGGGGCGAGACAGGGATCGACTTTCCGGGGCTTGCCCATATTTCCCGATGGCTCTACACGGCAATTGGCCGGACCCTTTCTCCCTTTCGTCCCATTGTCGGGTCGCGCATCTTTCACCACTCTTCCGGGATCCATGTCGATGGCGTCATCAAGGAGCCATCCAATTATGAGCTCTTTCCCCCCGAGCTGGTGGGCCTGAAAAGGAAGATCATCGTGACCCATCAGACGGGCCGGGCAGGCATCAAGAATGTTCTCGAACGAATGGGGTATCGGCCGACTTCCGAGGTGCTGGATCGTCTGGTTCCCGTCATCCGGGAGGAAGGATGGAGCATGAAGGGAATCGTTCCGGCCCAGACCATTCTTCGCCACTTCATGGAGATCATTGAGTCCGGGCTGGAGACGCCTCCGGCGAGGCAGGAATCATGACGCTTTCGGCTCCCCTTGTGGCCAGGCAGCTGACGCTTCCCGGCTGGACTCCGGAAAATCAGGCGCGCCTCGAAAAGAGCAGGGTTTTTCTGGCCGGGGTCGGGGGAGTGGGAGGCGTGATCGCCCAGTATCTCGCGATGGCGGGTCTGGGAGATCTGACCCTGGTTCATGAAGGGGCCCTTGAGATTCCGGACTTGAACCGGCAGACCCTCATGGAGCTGTCCGGCGTGGGGAAAAGTAGGGTCGGGCAGGCCTCCTGCCGCTTGTCACGGCAGGNNGGTCCCATCCTGTCGGATCACGGCCATCGATGCCCGGGTGTCGGGGTGGATGGAGCCCCTGATCTCCTCGGCCGACCTTCTCATCGATGCCCGTACGAACTTCGAGGAGAGGTTTCTTCTGGGTCGGATGGCTCTTCATGCGGGCAAGCCTCTGATTTTTGCGGCGATGAACGGAATGGAGGGCATGGTGGTGCCGCTTCGTCCCGGCCATGGACCCTGTCTTGAATGTGTCTTTCCGGAGGGCGATCCGGCATGGGATCCTCTGGGTTTCCCTGTGCTGGGAGCCGTCTCCGGGGTGATCGGATCCATGGCGGCGATCGTCGCGATACGGATTCTCTCCGGGTATGGGGAAAGTCCCCTGTCTCAGATGACCGTTTTCGACGGGATGGATATGTCGATGCGCTCCTTCAAGATCTCGGCCGACCGGCGATGTGGGGCCTGTGGCTACCGGCAGGATTTCAAGGAAAAGGACTCTTACCCTTAAGGAGGAAGCAATGACACGGCGAGCAGGCGTAGCAAGACAAAACACACTGATGCTTTGGGCTGCCTTTGTCCTCGCGATCGTTTTGGCGGAAGCCCCTGTTGCACAGGCGGAGGAGGCTCCGCTTCACATAGCCGCGGCCGCCGACCTGATGCCGGTTCTCCCGTCGCTGGCCCGGAGATTTACCAGGAAGACGGGAATCTCTGTCCGGATCTCCTGGGGGGCCTCGGGGGAGGAGGCCCAGGCGATTCGCCACGGGGCTCCCTACGATCTTTTTATGGCCGCTGACCGCTCCTTTCCGGAGAGGCTTGCCAAGAAGGGGTATCTCCAGAAGGCAAGTCTCAAGGTCTACGCAAAGGGAATCCTTGTCCTCTGGGTGTCGAAGAAGACGCTGGACCGGGCCCATGCATTGCCCGGAACAGGAGTTTTGTCGAGCGCCTACGTTCACCGGATCGCCCTCGCCAATCCTCGTCTGGCTCCCTACGGGAGGGCGGCGGTGACTTGTCTTCGTTCGAGAGGCCTTTTGGCCCCTCTGCACAAAAAAATCGTCTACGGTAATTCCCTGGCACAGGCAGCCCAGTACCTTCGAACCGGGGCTGCGCAGTCAGGATTTCTCTCCGAGTCTCAGGCCATGACCCTTGGCCGGCTTGTCGCGGGGGATTTCGTTGCCCTCTCGCCCCATTGTTCCCCCTGGCTTCCGCAGGAGATGGGGATTGTTGCCGCCTCCAAAAACAAGAAATCGGCGAAGGCCTTTGAGGACTACCTTCTGAGGAAAAAAGCCCAAGGCTACCTCAAAAAGCATGGTTATCAAGGATAAGGAAAGACGGCAAAATGATTCATTCAGCCCTCTCCGTCACGGTCGCGCTCTCGTTGCTGACGGCCACGATTCTCTCCGTTCTGAGCCTTCCCCTGGCGGCCTGGATCGTGTTTTCGAAGAGCTCATGGACGATGCTTGGTGAATCCGTCCTGACGCTGACCCTTGTCCTTCCGCCGGCCGTGCTCGGGTATCTGATTCTTGAAGTGTTCAGCCCGGACCGTCTTCCCGGCTCGGCCATGGCGCATTTCCTTGGCCACCCCCTTCCCTTTTCCTTTGCGGGACTCCTGGTGGCTTCCATGATCTATAGCCTTCCCTTTGCCGTGTCGCCCGTTGCCCAGTCCTTTCGTCAGATTCCTCCCCGGCGCCTGGAAATGGCACGGATCTTGGGTGCTGGCCCTTTTACGATCTTCCGGAAAGTGGTGATTCCGATGTCGCTCTCGGGTCTGGCCACCGGATGGGTTCTGGGATTTGCCCATACCGTGGGGGAATTTGGAGTGGTCATGATGGTGGGGGGGAACATACCCGGCGAAACCCGGACACTCTCCCTGAAGGCTTACGATGACCTCCTGTCCATGCAGCCGAACGGAGCCCGGGAGTCGGTTCTTCTTCTCCTTCTGTTTTCCTTCATTTCTTTGATTGCGCTCAATTTTCTGCGAGGCAAAGGGGGAAGCCCTCATGGATCCGAAGCCGCTTGATGTCGACCTGCTCTTGCCGCAGCGGGGAGGAAGTCTTTTTGCGGAACGGGTTGGATTCGGCTTTGCCCAGGACGCAGGAATCCTTGGGCTCTGTGGGCCCTCCGGATCGGGAAAAACGACGATCATGCGGATTATGGCCGGCCTTTCTTTCCAGGCTTCGGGGCGGGTGAGTGTGGATGGGGAATGCTGGTTTGACAGTTCCCAGGGTGTGGCCCTTCCTTTCGAGTCCCGATCTGTGGCCTACCTCCCGCAAGCAGCCTCCCTCTTTCCGCACATGAATGTTAGGGAGAACCTTGTCTTTGCCGCCCGCCTGGAAGAAGGCGCCCGCTCGGGCCAAAGATCTCCGCGGACCCTGATCATCGATCTTCTCCGATCATTCCGGTCGGGACGATGCCTTCCCGGATGGGCCGAGGAAATCATTGAGATTTTCGGGGTGTCCGGCCTTCTCAGAAAAGGAAGCCGGGAGCTTTCGGGGGGAGAGGTCGCACGGATTGCGCTGGCGAGGTGCTTTCTTCGCTCGGCTCGGCTCTACCTTCTCGATGAGCCATTTTCAGGGCTCGACCCAGAGAGTCGCTTCAGCCTGGGTCGAACACTGGCCGATCTTCTGAAAAAGACACAGGCCATGGCCATTCTGGTGACACACACTCCTGACGAGATCTGCTCCCTGGCACAGGGAATGGTGAGACTCTTTCCCGACCGGGACGACTCCAGAACTCCGGCAAGGATGCGTCCAGCGGGAAGAGGTCGGGAGACTGGTTCAACGGTATTTTTTTCCGGAGGCCCGGAATGAACAAGGCGTGCATGAAAGGAATCCTCCTCGCAGGAGTCGTTCTTCTATTCGAGCCGGGAAACCTTCTCGCCCATGAGATGGTGTCGGCTGACATGGTATCGCTCTCTCCGGGGCAGGTTATTGCCGTCATGAAGTCCGACTTTCTGGTTCCGAACGGATTCGGATGGCTTCCGGGACCCATGTTCTACCTGGGGCACAAGGAAATACTGGGACTGTCCCCCCAACAGATCGGGAAGATCCGGAGGATTGCCCGGAGAATCATGCCGGCGACAATCAGGCAGGGGCGGGAGATTGACTCCCTCAAGAAGAAAGTCGTTCGGCTGTCGGATGGGCGACTTCCACTCAAAGAAAGTGAGATTCGGGGAATTCTGAACCAGATCGGAATGAAAGAGGCAAAGGCCAACCTTGAGCACATCCTGGCCCATCGGGCCTGCTTGGATCTTCTTACTCCCGTGCAGCGGAAACGCTTGTTTTCCATCCTCTCCTCCCACACATAGAAAGATCCGTTCACCCATTGAGGCAAACTTTCCATGGCCCACTTTTTCCAGGCGGAAACCGACCCTGTCCTTTTGGCCAGGTTTCCCTCGAGGTGAGGTGTTGTGCTTTGTCGGGGAATTGATCCCCCCGATCTCAGAGAGACATTCAACGGACTTGAGGAGGAGAGCCCAGAAATATTGTCCCATCTTTCTTCTTTGATAAGAGGGCAGCCTTCATCGGGGAGGCGGGCCTCACGCAAGTTTGTTTTTTCCCGAGGTCTGGACGAATGGTCGTCCATCATGAGCAGAATCCGGGAACTGTGAGGAACCAAGAAAAATAGATCCTGTTGTCATCGGTCTTTCTATGAGGAGAGGGATATGGCCGCAATGTTTTGGGGGAAGCGTCACGGAGGGGAAATCCGGAGGGATGAACAGGAGGGGGAGTTGGTTGTCAATGCGGGAAGGATGTCCGGCCGGGGCTTCACTGATCCGCGCGTCCTTCTCCATATTCTCGATGCCGTGCCCAACCTGGGGATCGCGGTCGCCTCTCCCGACATGGGATCGGGGCGCGGAGGAAACACCATTCTCTATATGAACCAGGCCATGAAGACGA
>DGKK01000013.1 GCA_002387725.1 Nitrospirae bacterium UBA4572 | reverse complement strand
ACAGGGACGGCCATGCCGTCCGCGCTCTCCTTCCCCGCCCTGAAGGGCGAGATTTGCCGCGCAATTGGATCAACATTGGATGGAGGAAACTTGATTGACTGGGAGGAGAAAGAGTGAGCGATTCCGGAAGGGGAAAAGACGGGTCAAGAAAAAACAAGGTTGGTGAGCCGCCTGGGCTTCGATCCCAGCACACTCGCCTTAAAAGGGCGATGCTCTACCGAATGAGCTAGCGGCTCATCGGTCATTATGGCCAAATTGCGCCGATTGGTCAAGAGGGAACAAGCTTTCGAGAGAAGATGCAGGCGAAAGGACTGGCTGTTAAATGTTTTCCGCCAAAAATCAGGTGCTTTTGGAGATTTTAGCGTGAGGCTGTCAAGAGCTTCTCCTTAACCTTCTCGGTCGCTTCCCTGTCAGGAAAGGGGGTGGTGGTATAGGCAAAGGGATACCGCCCTGCCTGAAAGAGATCGAAAAGAAGCCCAAGAGCCATCCCATCCCCAAATAGAAGATTGGCCGTTCCCAAGTAGGGACCTCCGCCACAGGCAGGATCAAAACTCCGGGTCAGATCAAACCAGTGGTTACATTCGGGATAAAGGCGCTTATGGGGTTCAGGCTCCTGAAATCCGTTAACGACCATGTGGACCTTCTGGCGGGTAAAGACCGTCAGGTGAACATTGGTCCCCTTTCCGTCTGGACGAAGAAGCGCGCGAATTGTATAGGAGGGATTGTCTTTCTGAATGGTCTCGAGAATGGTCTTCGACTGAGCCGGGGGAAGGGGGACGCGAAAGCTCTCGGCAGAATCCGGTGAGCCGGTTGGAGCTACCGCACAGCCGCCCAAGGTGACGACAAAAAGAAAAAGAATCGCCCACGATAAAATTCCTTGCCGTCTCAGAAGACGCATCGGTTGTCTCGACATCCCCACCCCTCGCCTAAAATGTCTCCCTAACCCTAAAGCCCCACTAGCTATCATTATGATAGTTTTCAACAAAAGAAGAAAGATCCAAAGTTAAAAATTCATGTAAAACATTCCGAAGTCAACCGACTCTTTCGGTGCTCGGCTCCATGCGAAAAGCGAAAGAGTTTCTCTGCATTGAGATCACTCGGAAAATCGGGCATGATAAATAAGGAGAAAACAATTCAGGGAATGCATTGAATCATCCTGCCCCCATTAACCGGAAAGGAGGAGAGCTGCTTCATCGTTTGACAAGAAGCGGCGGCACCCTATGGCAACTCACCCCACCGACACAAAACAAGATCTCGAAAAAATCCTTCAGGAATGGGATAACCCCGGACAGGCCGTGATTCCAATGTTCCATTACTTTATGGAACGAGAAAACTATGTCAGCCCGGAAGCTCTCGAGTTGATTGGACAGATTACAGGATTTTCCCAGTCCGACCTTTTGGGAGTTGGCACATTTTACCAGTATTTCTCCTTTCACAAGGAGGGGCGCCATATCATCCGGGTCTGCCTTGCCACTCCGTGTGTCTACTGCGGAGGAAAGGGACTCCTCTCAGCCCTTCAGAAAGAGCTTGGCATCGGCCTTGACGAGACGACCCCCGATGGGGTCTTTTCGCTCAAGCCGGCGCAATGCGTGGGGCAATGCCATGAAGCCCCGACCTTGGTTATCGACACAAACATCCACAACAATGTGACACCTGGGGAGATTCCTGCCCTTCTCAAACAATATCGGGAAGGGAAGGTCTCTCCCCAGCCCGCCGTGCCCATGGGTCCTCCCTTGGTCAATGAACCCGTTGTCTTTACTGGACTGAAAGCCAAAGAAACCCTTTGGATCGACCGGTACGAATCCGCAGGCGGGTACGCGATGCTCCGGGAGATTATGGCCGCAAAGGACCGGACCCGCATCATGAATGAGATCGAAAGTTCAGGTCTCTCCGGACGAGGAGGGGGCGCCTTTCCCATGGCCCCCAAGCTCAAGAATGTGATGAAAAACCCCAAGCCCCATTATGTCGTGGCCAATGCCGATGAAGGAGAGCCGGGGACATTCAAGGACCGCTATATCATGGAACGGGATCCCCATTCCTTCATTGAAGGGATGATCCTTGCAAGCTACGCCATCGATGCGGATGCCGGATATATTTACCTTCGGGAGGAATACCCCCACTCCTATCAGATTCTTCTCAAAGCCCTCGACGAGGCTCGTGCGAAAGGGTATCTCGGCAAAAACATCCTGGGGACAGGGTGGGATTACGACATCCGAATCTATCGTGGCGGCGGAGCCTACATCTGCGGAGAAGACTCCTCTCTCCTCAACAGTCTGGAAGGGAAACGCGGAACTCCCCGCAACAAGCCTCCCCGACTCAGCGATATCGGCCTTTGGAAAAAACCCACCGATGTCAACAACGTGGAGACCTTTGCCGCAATCCCCCGAATTTTGAAGGAAGGCGGAGCCTGGTACAAATCTTTGGGGGATGAAAAATCCGCCGGAACCAAACTTTTTTGCCTCTCCGGAAACATCCGCAGACCAGGAATCTATGAGGTTCCCCTGGGGGCCACTCTCCGCCATCTGATCGAAGAGCTGGGAGGAGGGGTTCCCGAGGGCCGCAAATTCAAGGCCGTCCTTCCCGCCGGGTCGGCAAGCAGCATGCTCTATCCCGTCCAGATGGACATGGCCCTCGACTACCCCACCGTCAAGGCGGCCGGGGCCTTTCTGGGAGCCGCCTCCCTGATCGTCATGGACGACTCTGTCTGCATGGTGGACCTGGCCTTCTGGATGTCGGGATTCTATCACCATGAATCCTGCGGACAATGCACTCCCTGTCGTGACGGAACGGAGGACATCCATGAAGTTCTCCAGAAAATCGTCATGGGCGAGGGAGAGCTTTCCCATCTTGAGTTCATCAAAAGCCTGGGCGAATACATGAGAACCGCCTCCATCTGCGGACTGGGAACCTCGGCTCCCAACATTCCCATCAGCTCCATCGAGCACTTTGAGGAGGAGTGGCGGGAACACATCCTCGACCATCGGTGCCGCACCGGGATCTGTTCCATGTCCAGAAAGAAACTCGTGGACTTCCCTGTCCGGCGATCCCGAGGCCTTCTGGCGGATCTCCCACTCTTTCATCCTCAAGAGGGCTGATCCCGCTTTCGCCCCCCTGTATTCAAACAAAAAAGGGGCCCAATGGCCCCTTTTTTGTTTCGTCTTGCCTAANNCTAAAACTCTCTCAGTGATCCCCTCCCTGGTTACTTTCGGCCAACCGGTCGAGAGGATTTTCGTTCATCAGAAATGAGCCATTGTAGTCCGGACTCGATCCAAAGTTAAAGAAAAACTCATGGGACCCCATGACGTAGTAAAGCGTCCCCGTCTCCGACCCTAAAGCGATAGAGGAGGCGGTGAGAATATATGAATAGGTCGTTGTCCCGCTCGACAAGGGGTTCATGAAAAAGGACGGGCCAGAGACTATTGATGAAGTGAAGTCGTCTTCCCCATTATTTCCGGCGCCTGAGACGGACAAGGAGGGGGATGAATTTGAGACGGTCCCGCACAGGCTGTAGCTATATCCTCCGACGAGAGGCCCGAGGCCATGGATCCGAAATCCGAATCCGCTGTTGCAATTTGTCCCGTCTTCGGAGCTTCCGCTGACCCCCCCCCAATTCGGAGTGGCATTTTGCGGTACCAGGACAGCATCGAACTTCACAAGATTTCCCGCGCCGTCCAGCCCGGCCGTGCGCAGACCATATCCGGTCCCGTTCGAGAGAAATGTCGAGGGAAGGACACCCACCTTTCCCCGAAAACTATACGATTCTCCCCCTATCGTCACTGTGAGCGTCAGATAATTCCCATAAACCTGTCCACTGACCGATTGGTCAGGAGAGGAGATGGCTCCCGTCGAAGACACCGTGACGGTTGTGTCGTCGAATGGAGCGGGGGCCGTAACCGAAGCCGGCGACGAGGCGGGGTTGTTTTGACTGATGCCGGTATCAGCCCAAAGTCCTTGGAGATGGTAGTTTCCTGCAGAAACCACAGGGGCGGGATTTTCGACGACATCACCAAGATCAAGCTGAGGGGCCCAGATCTCGGAGGATGAAATGGCCTGCAGAAGCTGCTGAAGGGTGGTTAATGAGCAAGAATTCCCGAGCCCACTGGAAACCGAGGTCAACGTCGGGGTTGAGTTGGACGTCGACACCGCGGTGGTATTCAGAACGAGATTTTTTGCCATGCCAAAGGTATCGGCATCTCCGGAAGGGAGGGAACATCCGGCATCCACCACGGCCATGATTCCGGAGGCCGCGGCAATGATGTCACTGCGGTGATTTGTCAATAACGTGGCGTAGGAGGAGGGGGTCAGGGACGAGAGCTGATTGGACGCGGCTAAAATGGCCAGCGCTGCCGTGGTCACCTGGCTGATGGCGAGGTCGGGAACATTGGTCGTTGAGAGTGTCGACAATGACCCGAGGGTATTGGCTGGCCCCAAATAGCTTGAAAGGAACGTGGTTCCGCTCTGGGCGTTGGCAAAGACGGGGGCGCTGCTTGTTGGCAACGACACATTCAGGGTGAAGTTGCCGTTGCCGTCGGCGGTTGTCGTGGCCAGCGTCTGCGCGCCCTGCTGATTCAAAGGGGCATTGAGCGTGATGGTGATGGTGGCATTGGAAATGGGGGCATCGATTGCTTGCCCCTGAATGGCCGTGGCACTCCCTCCCCCCCCACCGCCCCCTCCGCCGCAAGCGGCCATAAAAACCATGCCCGCCAACATTGCCGCACCGAGAAGACTTTTTTTCATCCCTTTTTCAATCATCGCATCCCTCTCCTGCTTCTGTTCGCCTATGATTGAGATAGGATTTCCCAACCATATGACAATTTTTTTTACTTTTTTACAATTTCAAACACGAAAAAAAAACATTGTAAAAATACCACACTTCCCCCTAGGGAAATATCAAGAATGTCACACCATGCGCGTGATTCCCGTCACAATTTTCCTGATTTTCCGAACAAGTGCAGGGAGACGACAAAATACGGTATGATAATGGAATGTCCCGTCCGCCTGAAGAAAAGACAGCGGAGAGTCCTTATATCCTTTGGAAAAGCGTGAACAGTCAGACCTTTCATTCGCATATTGCCCGCTCCCTCGGCAACATTTTGGTTCTCGTTCAAGAGGCCGGAAAAAGGATTCTTGATGTATACGGTCAGAAATTCGAAGTTTTTCTCAAGTCCGACCTCTCCCCGTTAACCCTTGCCGACCAGAGATCCCACGAAGTTCTCTTTGAAGGTCTCCCCCGCATCCTTGATGTTCCGGTCCTGAGCGAGGAAGGTCGCACCATCGAGTTTGCCGAGCGATCGTCTTGGCAGACGTTCTGGTCGGCCGATCCGCTCGATGGAACAAAAGAGTTCGTGAGGAAGTCGGGAGACTTTTGCGTGAGCATCGGACTCGTTCATGACCGCTCTCCCCTCTTTGGAGTCATTTATATTCCCGTTGAAAATCGTGTCTATTTCGGATCCATGGACCTGGGAGGCCACACCCTCTCAGGAGATCTCATCCCAGCCCTTTCCGGCCTTCCGGCAGTAGATGTGCTTGCCCGCAGTCAGAGGCTCGACTCCGACAGGGCCTCCGCTGAGAAGGAATGGGTCCTCATCGGAAGCGTCTCTCACGGAGGAGAGATCTCTCCTGAAGTTCTCAAGAAGCTCAGGAAAAAGCATCCCTTTTCCGTGAAATCGGTGGGCAGTGCCATCAAGTTTTGCCGTATTGCCGAAGGAGCCGCAGACTTCTACCCGAGGGTCGGGACCACGATGGAATGGGATACGGCCGGCGGACAGGCAATTGTGGAATCCGCCGGGGGCGGACTGATCTCAGCCACAACAGGACAGCCTTTGACATACAACAAGGAGTCCCTGGAAAATCCGGACTTCCTCTGTTTTGGAGGGAGGTTTGCTCAGGAATATCCGGAGATGTTGTCCCTCTCTCCCGGCTCATAACCATCGCTTTCCCGCTCAGAGCCTGGAGGATGAGTTCCGTATAAGTCCTGCCATCTCAGAACCCTTGTGTGATTTTTCGAAAAAATTTGAAGTAGAGAGAAGGACAAGAGCCTGGAGCTCTGAGGGGGCAGCGGCCGCGGGGAAAAGATGGAGGAATCAATCTTCAGAAAATGGTGGAAAGGAGGAAGGGAAGGAAGAACGATCGAGGAGAGGCAGTTCCTATAAAAGTGGTGCCGAAGGCGGGACTCGAACCCGCACGACCTTGCGATCACTAGACCCTGAACCTAGCGTGTCTACCATTCCACCACTTCGGCACAATCCGGACATTCGGAAAACTTGACCATTTTATCCTGTTTGGGAGAGAAATCCAAGGGGCAAGAAGGCCCATTGGCCGGAGGATTATACGGCTCTAGGAAAATCGGCAAATCACATCCGCTCTCAGGAAGGGACTGTCGCCTTCCCAAACAAACGTCGCTTAGCTTGCTTCCAAAAATCTCTCGCTCCTCAGATGAGATCTTTCCCTCTCCTGTTCAAGGATGAGGTTGTCATGGGTTCGGGAGCTCGGAAGAGTTTCCCCGGCCTCAATCACCCACAATGAATCGTCTCTCGCCAAAGAAGGAGGCTTCATGTCAGAGAATGACCCGAAATCACAAAACCGCATGGAATCGGACAGCATGGGAAGCATTCCTGTGCCAGCCGAACATTATTGGGGAGCCCAGACGGCACGGTCCCTCATTTATTTCGCCATCGGACAGGACCGCATGCCGATCCCTATCATTCGGGCCTTTGGCATTCTGAAGAAGGCGTGCGCCCAGGCCAATCGTGATCTGGGTCTTCTTCCTGCCGAAAAAGCCGGCCTGATCATCCGTGCGGCAGACGAGGTCATCGCCGGGAACTTCGACAATGAATTTCCTTTGAGAATTTGGCAAACGGGGTCGGGCACACAAACCAACATGAATGCCAATGAAGTCATCAGTAATCGGGCCATTGAGCTTTCGGGGGGGGAGATGGGCTCAAAAAAACCGATCCACCCCAACGATGACGTCAACAAGAGCCAATCATCGAACGACACATTTCCCACGGCCATGCATATCGCATCAGCGAAAGAGATCAAGGACAGACTGCTTCCTTCCCTTGACTTCCTGAAAAATGCGCTCGACGCCAAGTCCCGGGAATTTTCCGATATCGTGAAGATCGGACGAACCCACCTCATGGATGCCGTCCCTCTGACTCTGGGGCAGGAGTTCTCGGGCTATGTCGCCCAGCTCGATATGGCACGCAGGTATATCGAGTCGACATTGCCGGGACTTTACGAACTGGCCATCGGAGGCACTGCCGTCGGAACCGGCCTCAACGCGCATCCCCGATTTGCCGAGCTTGTCGCGAGCCATATTGCCCGAGAGACGAACCATCCCTTCGTATCGGCGCCGAACAAGTTCGCGGCACTGGCCTCCCACGATGCAATCGTTATGGCCAGCGGAGCCCTTCGAACTCTCGCCACTTCTCTCATGAAGATCGCCAATGACATCCGTTGGCTGGCCTCCGGTCCCCGGTGTGGGCTGGGGGAACTCTCCCTTCCCGAGAACGAGCCGGGAAGCTCCATTATGCCGGGAAAGGTCAACCCGACCCAATGCGAAGCCATGACCATGGTGTGCGTTCAGGTCATCGGCAACGATACGGCAATTGGCGTGGCCGGATCCCAGGGAAATTTCGAGCTGAATGTCTTCAAACCGGTGATGATCCACAACCTTCTTGGCTCGGTCAACCTTCTGTCCGATGCCATGAGATCCTTCACCACTCATATGGTCGAAGGGATCGTGCCCAATACGGAGAGAATCTCCCAGCTGGTGAACGAATCCCTGATGCTGGTCACAGCCCTTTCTCCTCACATTGGCTACGACAAAGCCGCAAAGATTGCTCACGTGGCGCACAAGGAGCACACGACCCTCAAGGAGGCCGGAGTCAAGCTTGGCTATGTGTCGGAAGGGGACTTTGATCGGTGGGTCCGTCCAGACGAGATGACCAGACCCAAAGAATAGCGGAGGGGATCCCAAGAAAAAAGGGGAGGTCTCGGACCTCCCCTTTTTTTTTGAAAAAATTCATAAAGGCGAAACAGTTACTCCCAGATCATCGCAGGGACCTTGAGGCGCTCAACAGGCTTGCCCCCGACAAGGTGCTCCGAGATGATTTCGGGAACATCTTCGGCCTTGACTCCCCCATACATGATGCCATCGGGGTAGACGATCATGTTCGCTCCGGTGTCGCAAGGACCCAGGCAACCGGTATTCGTCACGGCAAATCTGCGGGAGAGCCCGCCTTGTTCAAGCTGCATGGCCATGGCCTGAAAAACCTCCATGGCACCCCGCTGGGCGCAGGAACCGCGAGGATGGCCCGGAGGGCGGGACTGTACACAGATAAAAACATGCTTTTCAGGACGAGGCATTCTCTCTCCTTCTATCGGGTTTTCTTCATTATTTAGGACTTCAGTCAAACATGCTGTCCCACATCGGGCATGGACCCTATCTCTTTATCCTAAAGGAGCAGTCGTCTCAACTCAAGAGGATTGCAACAAAAAAACGAGGACAAAGAGTTTGCAGGGAACTCGGTTCCCACTCGATTGATTGTCCGGTCATCGCTGACAGACGGAAGGAGCCTCGGCAAAAAACTGAGGAACGATTTTCAAAAATGCAGCGTTGAGGGAGATCCACGTTGAGGGCTTTTTATTTGAAAGGGTAACAAGAATGGCTGGGGGACTAGGGGTCGAACCTAGATAGACAGATCCAGAGACTGTCGTCCTGCCATTAGACGATCCCCCAGTGATGGGACGAGGATGGACAACGGACAAGATTCTAGCAGATTTTTTTCAACGTTGTCGAGAGGGGGAACCCCTCTTCGCCATCCGTTGCCGTTGACATCCTCCCCTTCCTCTCGCTTCCATCGCCGCGATTGCGGAAAGGAGGGGGATTCCGGCGGCGGCCATTAGGCCGCTTCGGTGGGTTCCTGCGCCGACGCCCCGACTTCGGGCGAAGTGTTTGTTCCACAGGCTAGCCGGGCGT
>DGKK01000052.1:8368-83969 GCA_002387725.1 Nitrospirae bacterium UBA4572 | reverse complement strand
CGAATCCCTCCATCGCCACCAACTGAAAATCTCTGATCGGCTTCCCCCATCCTAGAACTGGCAATGCTGTCTTTTTCTTGTGACTGTTCCGGATGGAGGTTCTGCATAATGATTCGTTCGTTGACTTCTCCTCAAATTCTCCGTTTCTCGTTAGCCCCAATCAAAACTTGACGATAGTTCTATATGAAATTATATTGAAAGAGAAGGGTTTTTAGTCAGTATCCCTTGACCCTATGACCTTAAGGAGTCCCAATTATGCCTCCCTCAACGAAAAAACTCAAAATACTGATGATCCAGCCGACGCTCATGAGGCTCTCCGGGGTGCCGGTTCAGGCAAAAAAACGCCTGATTATGACGATGGTGACCCCATATCTTGCAGGTCTCACCCCCCTTTCCGATGATGTTGTGGTTGTCGATGACAAGGTTCAGAAAATTCCCTACGAAGGGGATTTTGATCTTGTGGCGATCACTACGACAACCGGGTCTGCCAACAGGGCCTATGAAATTTCCAGAAAGTTTCGGGAACGAAAGATTCCCGTTGTAATGGGAGGGTTTCATTCAACCCTTCACCCAGCCGATACCCTCCTCCATGCCGACAGTGTTGTCGTCGGAGAGGCGGAAAATGTTTGGGGCGAGCTACTTGATGATTGTCGGCGAGGAAAAATAAAGTCCCTTTATAAGGCAGAACAGCCAAGCGACATGAAAAGTCTTCCCCGCCCTCGCTATGAACTTCTTGATCTTTCCCGTTACCGCATTCATATGATGCCAATTCAGGCGACCCGTGGCTGCAATTATCATTGTGACTTTTGTGAGGTTCCTGTTGTCTATGACGGAGCCTATCGCATGCGGCCGGTGGAAGATATTGTCGAAGAGATTCGCCAGCAAAAGAAAATCATGGGGATCAACCAGTTCCAATTCATCGATGATCAGCTGACGGGGAAGCATGCCTTTGCACGTGAGCTCTTTAAGGCTCTGAAGCCCCTTGACATAAAATGGAGCTGCTTGTGGACGCTCAACACCAACCATGACGAAGAGCTTTTGGATTTGGCCATTGATGCCGGTTGCATTCATGTCAACATTGGGATGGAAAGCATCAATCAGGCTAATCTGAACGACATTCACAAGAAACAGAACCATGTGAAGGATTACATCGACTTGTTAAAGGCCATGGAAAAACGTCGGCTTTTTTACTCCCTGAATCTGATGTTTGGCCTTGACCATGACACTCCGGATGTCTTTCCTGCGACATTGGACTTTCTGGAGAAAGTTCGTGCCCCGCTGGCCTTTTTCAGTATTGTCTCTCCAAGGGAGGGGACGCCTTTGCGTGCCCGGCTCAATGCGGAAAATCGGGTGGTTGATCCTACTGCTGACCAATATTCTTCAGGCCACGTCTGCATGTTCGTCCCTAAGAACATGACGAAGGAACAGGTAGAAAAGGGGATCGATTGGGTTCAGCGCTCGTTTTATTCTCCCCGTTCCATCATGAAGCGGCTTCTCTACCCCAAAAGTCCCTTCACATTCCATCGTGACGGGCTTCCCTCAAATCTCTTTTTTCATTATGTTTCGCGCAAGGGGATTGATACGGTGGAGTATTACTGACAAGAAGCGTCTCTCCCTCGCATTCAAAACCAGATGGATCGGTGTTCTTGATAGAAAAGCCCCTCCCGGAAAGATCCCGGAGAGGGGCTTTTCTTTTATCTGGCTGTGGGGTGAGATCGGTCAGAATGAATCGGCGACGAGAGCCTTAAGAGCCTGAGGATCGCAGTCGGGTTCTGTTAAGGTACCAGAAGAGGGACAGAAGCCCGATGAGAACAAAGGCTCCGATGCCTGAAAGAGCTCCAATGGAAGACTTGATTCCGTAGGTAGGAGTTCTGGCCGGGTTGTAGATGACAAAAAGGAGCGCATAGACTGTGTAGGCCGTGATAATGGAGAAGACAAACGAGAGAAGGGTGACCCAACCCAGACGTTTGTGAACCATTGGATTCTTCTTGAGGACCCGAACTCCTCCTGTCACTTCAGTGGTCATGAATCCGTTGAAGACCACCACACCGGTCAGGATCAGGGCTGCTGTTGAGACAAGCGAGTGGAAGATGATGATGGGATAGTAGACCATGTATTTGATCATTGATGGACCGCCGAAACCCACAATGCCAACGATATACTGCTGGGCCAGATACATGAGAAACCATCCCGCCACGAGTATGGTCGAGAGAAGCATGGTATTGTGGTGGGCGGTCCCACGGTGTTTGCGTCCGAGATAGGCGCCAAAAAAAAGGCAGGAGAAAACAATAGTTTCGCTGGTGATCGTAAGGTCCCACCAGAAGTCTGCTTTTGTACCAAGAAATCCGTGCATGGCGGCTATCCGTTCTTAGGGGTCTGAGAGGAAGTGTCGGCACTTTCAAGTGCCTGACAGACAAAGTACCACAATGCAAAAGGCACGACACCCGCAAAGAGAAATACCATGAAGAAGAGTGCTCCGAATCCGAGAAAGACCTTGCCAGGTTCGCTCCCGACCGCATGGAAAAATGCCTGAAGGAATCGTCCGCCCAAAAGGTTGGGAACCATAAAGGTGTATCCAAATCCCCAAAATCCAAAAACGGTGGTCAGGAGGGGATGGCGTTTGACGAGCTCAGTCAGGGACAGCTTTTCTTGGCTCATGGCGTTTCGGTGTCCGGGGGTGATGCCGCAATGGTTGTCAATGCCTTCTGATCGGTCGACAGGTTCAGCGTTCCCTAAGGAATCGAGAGGGGCTAATCCTGTCTCGGTGGCATGAATCTGCCACTTTTCTTAATTCTAACACAAGCCTGATGGGTGATGAAGAGCGAACCTTGTTGCGGGAGGATAGCGGTTCTCAGGAAGAGGTCTTGTCGGCAGAGGAAAGGTTTTTCAAAAGTTCGAGAAGTTCAGTGATTTCTTCCGGTGGAAGGGATCTGCGGCGAATGGTTGCCTGCACCCTTCTTTTGTCGATGGTTTGTCCCCAAATGCCGAGAATGGTCCGACTCCCATGAAAGTTTATCTTGCGGATAAGCTCGTCAACATCCCCGTTCTTCCACTCGAGAAGAAGGGAATTCCCCCGGATCCGGAGCGATTTCAATGAGTGGGGAGTCAGTAAAAGACATTGGTTGCCAATGGACGTCACCGCAGAGAAGAAGACAAGCCAGAATGCGCCAAAGAAGACGTAAAACCACATGGTATTGGCTTGCTGATGGGCGTAGTAGGACCAGGAAAGGATTCCCGAAAGAATCAGTGCCGAGCCGTGAAAAATGCCGCTAGTCAGGGCCCCTTTTTTATCGGGGGCGAGTATGAAATGTTTGTCTACCATGGGATGAAAAAATAGCATATAATCGGACCACATTCAATCGTGGGAGGGGTTGTGAGGGTTTGGCAAGGAAGACGGATTGGGGTGGACTTGTTGGAAGTCCATCGTCCAGGGCAAGCCGGGGAGAGTCGACCCTTCGAGATTGTTCGCTTCGGTCAAGGAGTCGCCATTCTCCCTGTGACGAACGATGGGCGGGTGGTCCTCATTCGCCAGCTTCGCCCCGCAGTCGGCGAGGCGATCCTTGAGATCCCTGCAGGAAAAATGGAGACCGGTGAGGAGATCCTCGAGTCGGCCCGCCGCGAGCTCTTGGAAGAAACCGGAATCGAAGGGGCCGATCTTCACCTCATGCAGTCCATCTATACCACGCCAGGTTTTTGTGATGAGGTGATCCATCTCGTCATGGCCCGCGGGGGGATCGCAGGTCCCCCCCATCCCGAAGAGGACGAGTGGATCGACCCCCCCCTTTTTCTGAACAGGGAAGAGATTCGCTCTCGCATCGCTGCGGGAGAGATCCGGGATGCCAAGACTCTCGTTGCGTTAGGTTTAGCGGGATTCCTCTGAATGGTGTGCCCCCAAGATTCCAATCAGTGCATACCTTTGTCAATGTTTGGGTTTTGTGTGTCGGGATGATAAAATGAAGACTTTACGGGGGACCCCAGGCCCTTTTGTTTCACAGGGAGATATTCCCGAAGGGCCGCCCGCCAATGTGGGGGGGGAGGGAGAGCCTTACGGCATGGCCGTGGCCAGAGGAAACATTCTCTGGAACTTCATGGCCTGCCGAGCCGCCGGTCCTTGCGGACACTGCGAGGAGATCTGTCCGACGGGAGTCTTGGGACTGCAAGAATTCTCCCGAGAGGGGGCTTTGGGTGCCATGTGCCTGCGGTGCAGGCATTGCCTGCAAGTGTGCCCTTCTGGAGCTTTATCTTTTTTGCCCCTGGACAGAAGGGCTTCCGGTGCAGGAGCACTCCAAGATGCTGTTTATGAATGATTTTGCAGGATATATGTGAGATGGCCAATAAAAAGACTTCGGTGATCCCCCTTCCCCTCCACCCTTCGTGGGAGGGGGGAGGAGCGCCTCCGTCCGAAATCAAGGAGGTTCGAGGAAAGGTTCTCGATGCCCTTGGTCCGGCCAATATCCTTGACTCCCTTGAGGAGGGGGTGATCGCTATTGGCCTTGACAAGAAGGTCCTCTACCTCAATCGAGCAGCCCGGGAAATGCTCGGACTCTCTCAAGGGGAAGTGTTTGGCATGGACTGCCAAAAGGCCATGCGAAGCTCGGTCTGCAGTGCCCGTTGTCTCATCGAAAAGACGATCGAAAGCGGAGAGCCTTATCGGAACTATGAGATTTCCCTGACCGACCGCCATCGAAGAACCCGGCTCGTGCGAGTCAACACGGCCCTCCTCAAGGATGCCGATGGTCACGTGGTTGGAGGGGTGGAGATCTTTCATGATGTGACCCAGTTGGCTGAGCTCAAAAAAGAGCTCAAGGGCCGCTATGCCTTTGGAAAAATCATTGGCCAGAGCGAGAAGATGCGCGAGCTCTTTGATCTTCTCCCCGTGGTGGCACAGAGCAAGTCCACCGTTTTGATAGAAGGGGAAAGCGGTACGGGCAAGGAGCTTATTGCCCATGCAATTCATGAAAACAGCCCCAGAAAGGATGGTCCCTTTATCAAGGTGAACTGTGCGGCCCTTTCTGAGGGTGTCCTCGAGTCCGAGCTCTTCGGGCATGTAAGGGGGGCCTTTACTGGGGCTGTATCGAGCAAGCCAGGACGATTCGAACTCGCCTCCGGAGGCACCCTCTTTCTTGACGAGATTGGAGAAATCTCGGCCTCCATGCAGGTCAAGCTTCTGCGTGTTCTGCAGGAGGAGGAGTTTGAAAGAGTCGGAGGAACGAAGACCCTCAAGGTCGATGTCCGGGTGATTGCTGCAACAAACCGGGACCTTAAGGCCGCGATTGACGCCGGGACCTTCCGTCGGGATCTTTATTATCGGCTTCGGGTGGTGCCCCTCTTCCTTCCACCCCTTCGAGAGCGAAGAGAGGACATCCCTCTTCTGATTTCCTCTTTTCTTTCCCGTTACAATGCAGAGTTCGGAAAGAATGTCGTGGGACTCTCTCAGGAAGCACAAAATATCCTGATGAACCATTCCTACCCAGGGAATATCCGGGAGCTTCAGAACATCATCGAACATGCTGTTCTTCTCTCCACCGGGCGTACCATTGGAGTTCGGGAGCTTCCGCGTGACCTGGCCCCTATCCCGGAGGAGAGCTCCTTTGCCGATGTGGCCCTGTCCCGCTCAAATGCCCTTCGGACAATGGAGGATGTCATGATCAGAAAGGCCGTTGAGAAGACCCAGGGGAATATGTCACAGGCCGCCAAGCTCCTGGGAATCGGCCGCTCGACTCTCTGGCGCAAGCTTCGGGAGATGGGAGATATCGTGTGAAGATCCTGACTTCCCGAACCGAGGCCCTTGACTCCCTGAAGAAACACCGGATCGTTCCTGTCATCGGAGAGGCGTTGTCAGATCTTCTGACCCCTCCCGCCGCCTATGCAGCCCTTTCCCAGGAGCGTCCTCGGTTCCTCTTGGAAAGTGCAACGGGAGGAGATCGGTGGGGGCGTTACTCCTTTGTGGGCTCAGGCGTCCTGGTTTCCTTCTCCGGGTCGGTTGGTGCCCCCCTCAGGATTGAACGCTTTCGAGAGGGGCGGCGAACCGAAGTCACGGAGCGGACCGGCGATCTCTTTTCTGAGTTCTCCCAGGCAATGGCCGAACTTGATGCCGGGATGGATGATCGCATTCCCGTGTTTGCCCAAGGGGTGGTCGGGTATTTCGGCTATGACATTGTGCGTTGTTTTGAACGCCTTCCCGAGGCTCTCCCTGCAGCCGATGACTTTCCGGATCTTTCCTTCTTTCTTCCGGAGGTCATGGTGGTTTTTGACCACGCCATCCAACGCCTCAAGCTCCTCACATGGATCGACCGTGAGGAGGGGAGCCCGGACAGTCTCTTCGACGAGGCAACGGTTCGTCTTGCCTCCTTTTGGCAGGCTCTCTCCCTTTCTCGCCCCCCGGAAAAGCCGTCCGGTGGATCTGGCAAGCTGGCGTTGCGGGAGACGACCGATGCGGAGAGCTTCAAGCGCTCCGTCGAGCGGGCCAAAGAGCATATTCGTGCCGGAGATATCTTTCAGGTTGTCCTTTCCCGCCGCTTTGAGTTTGATTGGGAGGCGTCTCCGCTCACTCTCTATCGCGTTCTGCGTTCCATCAATCCTTCACCGTATCTTTTCCTGATCGAACAAGGAGAGCGGGCTTTGGTCGGATCATCTCCGGAGCTCTTCGTCAGGGTGTCGGGGAGAACGGTTGACTTGCGCCCCATTGCTGGAACCGTTCGCCGTTCAGGCGACGCCCAGGAAGACGAGCGGCGCTCTCAAGCCCTTCTTTCGGATCCCAAGGAGCGGGCCGAACACGTCATGCTTGTGGATCTTGGCCGCAATGACGTGGGGCGCGTTGCGACGAAGGGGGGTGTGGAAGTGAGCGAGATGATGGTTCTGGAGAGATACTCCCATGTGATTCACATCGTCAGCCACGTGAAGGGTCTCCTTGCTCCCGGCAAGACAGGGTACGATGTTATTCGGGCAGCCCACCCGGCCGGGACCCTTTCGGGCGCTCCCAAGGTGCGGGCTATGGAAATCATTGAAGAGCTTGAGACGATCCGCCGTGGTCCCTACGCCGGATGCGTCGGAGTTGTCGCTTTTTCAGGGGAAATTGACCTGGCGATTGCAATCCGCTCGGTCTTTCTTTCTGGGAAAAAAGGATTTTTCCAGGCTGGGGCAGGAATTGTTGCAGACAGCGAGCCGGAGAAGGAGAATCAGGAGATCCTCGCCAAGGCGCAGGCGATGGTCCGGGCGCTCGAGATCACTCATGCAAGCGAGGGATCATGGCTTTTCTGATGGTCGACAACTACGACTCCTTCACCTACAACCTCGTCCAGTACTTTTGGGAACTGGGGGTGGAGATGGAGGTCTTTCGCAATGACCGGATATCTCTGTCCGAGATCGAGTCAGGGGGATACGAGGCCATTGTTCTTTCTCCAGGGCCAGGGACCCCTGCCGACTCTGGAATTTGCCCTCAGATTGTCCGGGAGCTGGGGACCCGATTGCCTATCCTCGGAGTTTGCCTGGGCCATCAGACCATTGGGGAAGTCTTTGGCGGAACGGTCGCACGTGCGCCTCGTCTGATGCATGGAAAGACCTCCCCGGTCTTCCATGACGGGTCGGAACTCTTTGAGGGGATTCCCAGCCCTTTTGAGGCCACACGGTACCATTCCCTCATTGTCTTGGAAAGCTCCCTCCCGGAGGAGATCCGGGTGACGGCCCGGACTGAAGAGGGTGAGGTCATGGCTCTGGCCCATCAGTACCTTCCGGTATGGGGTGTTCAGTTTCACCCCGAATCCATTCTGACTCTCCATGGGAAAAAGATTCTGTCCAATTTTGTCGATCTGGCGAAACGACGCAATGGCAAGAACTCTCCTGGGAGTTTTTTATCGTGATTCCCCGGGAGGCATTGGCGGCAGTCCTTTCGGGGCGCTCGCTTGGTCGTGGCGAAATGGCGGAGGTGATGGGAGCCGTCATGGACGGCAAGGTCTCCGAAAGCCTCTTGGCCGGGATCCTTGTGGCACTGGTCTCCAAGGGCGAGACTGCCGAAGAAATCAGCGGAGCGGTGGATGCTCTCCGGGCTCGCTGCCGTCCCTTCCCGCCGGAGGGTCCCGAGGGGCTCGGAGAGCCCATCGATGTCTGTGGAACGGGAGGGGATCGCGCGGGAACGGTGAACCTTTCCACGGCTGTTTCCTTTGTCCTTGCAGCCGGTGGTATCGGTGTGGTGAAGCATGGCAACCGTGCCGTGTCGAGTCAGGCAGGATCGGCGGATGTTCTGGAGGCGTTGGGCATTCCCGTGGAGGTCTCTCCCGAAAAGGCCTTTCGAATCTTTCGTAAGACGGGGTGGACCTTTCTCTTTGCTCCCTACTACCATCCTGCCCTTCGGGTGGCGGCGGGGGTTCGTCGCGAGCTGGGAGTCCGAACGCTGTTTAACCTTCTTGGACCATTGGCCAATCCGGCTGGAGTTCGTCGTCAGGTGATCGGTGTCTACGATCCGGCTCGTCTGGAGATGGTGGTCGACGTCCTTGAAAAGACCGGAAGCTCCGAAGTGATGGCGCTTCATGGGGATGGGCTTGACGAGGTCAATCTGGCCTCTACGACCACACTTATTCACCTGTCCAATGGACGGAAGGTGTGGAGAGAGCTCCGCGCCTCAGATTTCGGCCTTTCTCCCTCATCCCTTGATGCGGCCCGGGGAGGTGACCGCATGAAAAATGCCGCCCTGATCCGGGGAGTCCTTGCGGGTGATCGACATCCTCTTCGGGACTGGGTTCTGGCAGGAGCTGCTCCGGGATTTATGGTGGCCGGACAGGCCCGAACGCTTCCAGAGGGTGTGTCCATGGCCCGAGAGGCGATCGATTCAGGAAAGGCCCTGGACGTACTCACAAGCATCCAGAAGGAGAGTCTTTTATGAGTCTTCTTGAAGAGATAGTCTCTCGCAAGAAGGCAGAGGTCGCCGTCGCCCGGAAAAGGCACTCTCTTCAGGATCTCGAGGGCGCCCTTCCAACGGCTCCTTCCGTTCGCCCATTGACGGCGATCAGGAGAGAGGGGGCGGTCGCTTCTCCGGGAGTCATTGCCGAGATGAAGCGACGGAGTCCGTCACGCGGCCTGATTCGAGATCCTTACGATCCGGAGGCTCTGGCCGCGTCCTACTGGCATTCAGGGGCGCGCGCCTTGTCGATCCTGACGGACGGCCCCTTCTTCGGAGGGAGCCTCGGGGACCTGTCCCGTGTGCGCGAAACCCCTGCCGGAGAGGCGCTCCCTCTTCTCCGGAAGGATTTTGTGGTTGATCCCTACCAAGTGATCGAAAGTCGAGTGGCCGGAGCAGACATTCTTCTGTTGATCGTCAGAATACTCCCTGGAGAGCTTCTCTCCGAACTTCTTCAATTGGGCTCATCCCTTGGCCTCACCATGCTGGTGGAGACCCATACAGAGGACGAGGTCCGGCGGGCACTGGAGGCGGGAGCTCGGGTGGTTGGAGTGAATAGTCGGGATCTGGACACTCTCAAGGTCGATCTTGACCGGGGTGCCCGGCTTCTCTCGGGAATCCCCCCGGGGGTGATCAAGGTCGCCGAAAGTGGACTGAAAACCCCGTCCGACTATCTCCGAATGGGAGAGCTCGGTGCGGACTTTGTTTTGGTGGGAGAAAGCTTTCTTCTCTCGGAGGATCCGGGAAGGGCTCTGGAGGTTTTTTGTGGGATTGTGGATTAAGATCTGCGGGATAACTCGCCCGGAGGACGCCATTGCAGTGGAACGGTCCGGTGCCGATGCCCTTGGCCTGATTTTTTCCTCTCGCTCCTCCCGGACAGTCTCTCCGGAGCGCGCGGCACTCATCGTTGCGCCCTTGTCGGAACATCTTGAAAAGGTAGCCGTTTTCACGGAGCCGGATTGGGATCGGATCGAGGAGGTGGTGGAGAGGCTAGGCATCGATCTGATCCAGTGGCATGGAGGTCCCCTCAGTCGCGATGAAGACGCCAAATTGGGATCCTTCGGCGTCCCCTGGATGCATGCGATCAGATGGGACGGCAGAAGTCCTCTCGAGACACCCCACACCGCTCTCCGTCTTTTGGTGGAAGGACGTTCGGCCAAAGGTTGGGGGGGGACGGGGGAGGGGTGGAGCTATGGGGCCTTGAGAGAGGTCGAATGGCCTCTTCCGGTGGTTCTGTCCGGCGGGCTCTCCCCGGAGGGAGTGGCAATTGCGCTAAATTCCATTTGCTCTCCGGGCAATCCGGACGGACGGAGACTCTTTGGTGTTGATGTTAGCTCCGGTGTGGAGTCACGACCGGGGGTTAAGGATGAGATCCGGATGAATACCTTTGTGAAGAACGTACGCGAGTGGGAGGCATTGTTGTGAGCAGGGAATCGGCCGCTGTCGAAAAACATAGGGAGGCGCCCCGAAAGGGCTCTCCTTCGCTTCCCGACTATCGGGGGTATTTTGGGGAGTTCGGAGGCCGCTTTGTCTCGGAGACTCTGATGCCGGCCCTTCTTGAACTCGAAGAAGCCTTTCGCTCGGCGTGGAGGGATTCGTCTTTCAGGAAGGAATTCTACGGAATGCTTGCCGAGTATTCCGGTCGCCCCACACCCCTTTACCTGGCGGAATCCCTCTCTCGGGAAATGGGTGGAGCGAGAATCTGGCTCAAACGAGAGGATCTCAACCACACCGGAGCCCACAAGATCACCAATGCGGTGGGGCAGGCACTTCTGGCTCGCCGGATGGGAAAGAGTCGCCTGATTGCTGAAACCGGCGCGGGTCAGCATGGGGTGGCGACGGCGACCGTGGCTGCCAAACTCGGGTTTTCCTGTCAGATCTATATGGGATCGGAGGATGTTCGGCGACAGGCACTGAATGTCTTTCGCATGAAGCTCTTGGGTGCGACCGTAAGTCCTGTCGATCTGGGAGGTCGAACCCTGAAGGATGCGATCAGCGAAGCCTTGCGTGACTGGTCCCGCACAGTGGGCGAAACACATTATCTTTTGGGAACGGCCTTTGGCCCGCATCCATTTCCTCTCATGGTGAGAACCTTTCAGTCGGTGATCGGACAGGAGGCTCGCCGCCAGTTTCTCCGGAGAGTCGGAGCCCTTCCTGAGGCACTCGTTGCCTGTGTCGGAGGTGGAAGCAATGCGATCGGCCTCTTCCATCCCTTTGTAAAGGATGCGGGTGTTCGCATGTATGGTGTGGAGGCTGGAGGAATTTCCATCTCTCCCGGGCTTCATGCCGCCCGATTTGCTGGAGGGTCCGTGGGGGTCCTTCAGGGAACCCGAACCTATGTCCTTCAGAATCCGGATGGTCAAATCGAGAACACCCATTCCGTTTCGGCGGGACTCGACTATTCGGCTGTCGGTCCCGAATTGGCCTATTACCGGAACGCCGGACGGATTGTCTTTGATTCTGTCGGGGATGATGAAGCGCTTGAGGCGTTCCGGACCCTCTCCCGGACGGAAGGGATCATCCCGGCGCTTGAGAGTTCGCATGCGGTGGCCTATGCCCTCCGCCTTGCCAGGACTCTTCCTCGGGAATCCAATATCCTTGTGAATCTTTCCGGGCGCGGAGACAAGGATGTGATGGAGGTCTCCCGCATCCTGGAAGGGAAAGGGGAACGGTTATGAGGGTCGCAGTCCCCGATCGATCCACCATGGACAAAAAGCCCTTCCGACGCGGGGTTTCACCGCCGGCACTCATCCCCTATCTTGTGGCGGGAGATCCTGATCTTGCGACCACGCGTCGCTATCTCCGATTGGCGGCCTCTTCAGGCGTTTTTGCCGTCGAATTGGGGGTTCCCTTTTCCGATCCCACAGCGGACGGACCGGTGATTCAGGAGGCGGCCCGCAGGTCTCTTCGCCACGAGACAGCTCTCTCGGAACTTCTCGACTGGCTCGGGACGATTCCTCCGGAAGAGCTCCCCCCCCTTTACCTGATGACCTACTTCAACCTCTTTCACCATATGGGGGTGGAGTCCTTCTGCAAGAAGGCTCGGTCGACAGGTCGGGTGGCAGGAGTGGTGATTCCCGATCTCTCATTTGAAGACAGTCGGGATTATCGGCCGCTATTTCGCTCGTTCGGGATCAACCTTGTGGGGTTTGTGTCGCCCACGACACCTGTCGACCGGGCCCGAAGAATTGTCCGGGAGGCCCGTGGCTTTGTCTACTATGTCGGGTTAATGGGAACTACAGGGGCGTCCTTGTCGATCACTCCCGCTGTTCGGGACATGGTCGGCCAACTGAAGCAGTGGACAGCGCTCCCAGTGTGTTTAGGATTCGGAGTCAATGAGCCTCGGATGGCCCGGGAAATTCTGGGGTTTGCAGACGGAGTCATCGTCGGAAGCCGATTGGTCAGGGAGGAAGAGGATCCTGGCCTCTGGGAAAAAACCTTTCTGGAGTTTGTTGCGGAGTGCCGTAAGGCAGAACCTCGACAGTGAAGGAGAAACGAAGAATGGGCTGGCTTGACAGGCCGGGCAAGGATAAAAAAAGTCCCGGAAAGGGTGACCCTGAAGCGGACTCCGGAAAAAAGGTTCGGATTCCTGAAGGTCTGTGGATCAAATGCAACCATTGCCGCCAGATTGTCTATCGCAAGGAGGTGGATCGGGCGGGAAAGGTCTGTCCAAAGTGCAACTACCACTTCCCCATTACCCTGGAAGAGCGTCTTGAACAGCTCGTTGATCCCGGGAGCTTCACGGAATTTGCCCGAGAGGTTGTCTCGTCCGACCCCCTTTCCTTTACCGACAGTCAAAGATACTCTGATCGGCTACGGGCCGCTCAGAAGAAAACGGGTCTCGAAGATGCCGTCAAGGTCGGAGAGTGTCGGATCGAGGGAATCCCGACCGTTCTTGGTCTCTTCTCCTTTCATTTCATGGGAGGATCTATGGGGTCCGTTGTGGGGGAAAAAGTTGTGCGCGCCGCCGACCGGGCACTGGAGGCCCGCCTTCCTCTGATTCTTGTTACCGCCTCCGGAGGGGCGCGGATGCAGGAGGGGATCTTCTCTCTCATGCAGATGGCCCGCACCTCGGCGGCTGTCGGTCGTCTCGGGAAAGCAGGAATCCCCTATCTCACCGTTCTGACCGACCCCACCTTTGGAGGAGTCACCGCGAGTTTTGCGATGCTGGGTGATGTGATCATTGCTGAGCCCCGGGCCCTCATCGGCTTCGCAGGGCCAAGGGTAATTGAGCAAACCATTCGTCAGCAACTTCCCGAAGGGTTCCAGCGGGCGGAGTTTCTTCTTGAACATGGATTTATCGATATGATTGTCGAGCGCAAACATCTTAAGGAAACCCTCTCCCGCCTTCTCTGTCACCTGGGTTCTGCACGAAACCTCGAGGGATCATCCGCCTGTCGAGGGGAGCAGTAAGGGGTGACACCACCGGAGGATGTCGCCACCATTCTCTCCAAACTCTTGCGCTTTGGGGTCAGGCCGGGGCTTGAGAGAGTCGATGCGGCTCTGACTGCCCTCGGACACCCGGAACGGGGACCGTTGACCTTCCAGATTGTCGGGACCAACGGAAAGGGATCGACGGCAGCCTTCATCGACTCCATTCTTCGTCAAGCCGGCTATCGAACCGGTCGTTTTACATCGCCTCACTTGACCGACATACGGGAGCGGATTTCCATCTCGGGCGAGATGCTCTCACCGGAGTCGTTTTCTGCCCTTGTCCGGGAGGTGGCTGCCCTTGATGGCTCACTTCAGATTGGACTCACCTTTTTCGAATTCCTGACCGTCATGGCCCATGTGGCCTTTCAACGGGCCGAGGTCGACTGTGTCGTTCTTGAGGCCGGACTGGGAGGCCGTTGGGACGCCACAACTGTCTCCAGGCCCATTGTTACCGTTCTGACAGGGGTCTCACTCGATCATGAAGAGATTTTGGGGCCCGGCATCTCTCGTATCTTTGAAGAAAAGGTCGCTGTTGGAAGGAGGGGGCGCCCCTTCGTGGCGAACCTCAAAGACCCTTCCCTGCGGGGGCTTTTTCTTGACCGAGCCCGTTTGGTGGGCTTCTTGCCTGTTCTCTCCGGAAGGGATTTCGAGGCCAGATGGGAAGATGAAGCGCCACTGCCTTCTGTGAACGGCTTAGAAGGGAGGGGACGGAGAGTTCTCTATCAGGGACGCTGGGGAAGGAGAACCTTCTCTTCGGGGATGTCCGCAGCCTACCAAGTGGAGAACGTGGGAGCCGCTGTCGCGGCCATTGAGTGGAGCCCGCTCCCGATCTCCTTGACCGCTTTTCGGGAAGGAATTTCCCGCGCCGAACATCCCGGGCGTTTTGAGACGATCTCGCGTCATCCTGCCATTCTTCTCGATGGGGCCCATAATCCGGAGGCCATGGAGAGACTTCTTGAATCCCTCCTCGACCGATTTGGCACTCACGCCTCCGTCGGCTGGTTCCTGGCGGTTCACATGGACAAGAACTGGCGACAGATGTTGGCGCTCATCCATGATTCCCCACTTGATTCGCAGGCCTTGTTCTTTCCCGAACAGGGGAATGCGGAAGCTGTGAGGGGGCAATGGGCAGAGTCTCGCGAGATGGAGTCCTATTCGCGAGGGCTCTGGGAAGAAACAGCCATAAGGATAGAGCGGGGAGCCCAAGAAAGCCTTCTTGATCAGGCAGTGCGTTGGGCCGAAATGGAACCTGCTCGTGTTCTTGTCGTGTCCGGATCGCTCTATCTTGTGGGGGCGGTGCGCCCACGCTTCATTCCTGCCCCTTCCCCCGTCCTTTTTTCGGGAAATGAAAGGGATCGGCCCCTTTCGGAGGACGCTTGAATCCTCAGGGGAGGCTGGTCCGGCTCTCAGGGATTATCCTCATTCTGGCATGGTTATTATTGTCACTGGGGAAGGGCGCCGATGCGGCCTCACCTCCCGCCACTCCCGTCGGGGGGGCCGATACCGACAAGGTTGTCGTGCTGGCCGACCACATCCGCCTTAATCGGAACACATCCCTTCTTCATGCCAATGGACATGCCTATATCTCCCGCCACCCATGGTCTCTCCGCGCCGACTCCCTGATCCTCAATAAAAAGACCAGTATCGTATGGGGTGCAGGCCACGTGATCTTCAATGGACCCCGGACAACAATGAAGGGGGACCGGATCCGGGCGAATCTTCTGACGGGAGAGGCCATCCTTTACCATGGGACGGTGAAGACCCGGCAATATTTCTCGATGAACAACTCCCAGGTGCTTTATACCTACCATATCAAGGGGGAGGTGATTCATCGGAAGGACCATAAGCACTACCACGTCAGGAAGGGGTCGGTGACAACCTGTGACTGTGGAAAGGACAGTTCTCCTTCCTGGTCGATCTCGACTCTGTCAGGAGACATGACGCTGGGGGATGCCTTCTCGGGACTTTCGGACTCGCTGGACATCAAAGGGATACCGGCGTTGTATATGCCGTACTTCTCCTTTCCTGTGGCATCGAAGAAAACGGGCTTCCTCTTTCCTTTCGTCCAGTTTAACTCCGTCCAGGGGCTGGTTTTCTACGACACCTTCTTCTGGAACCTCGATCCATCCTATGACCTGGCCGTCACAATGGATGACATGTCGAACTTCGGTGTGGGGGAAGGAGTCACCTATCGCCAGGCCATTAGCTCCAACCAGAACCTCTTTCTGAATATCACCAACCAGGCAGTGGATTACCAGGCCTTGGGGCTTCGGACAAACATCTCCTCCACGACCGATCTCTATAACTACAACACTGACAATGTCTCCATCATGGGAAACATCAACTATGTCAATGCCCAGGACTTCTATCAGCTCATGAGTGTGGGGTCCACCATGAGCTTCAACCCTGAGCTGCTCTCCACCTTCTATATCAGCGCCTATCAGGACAACAGCGAAATCAATCTCATCGCCGACTACAACCAGGACATTTTTCCCGGGCTCAATACCACGGTGAGCAAGCTTCCTCAGGGAAGTGCCAGCCTCTATGATTATTCTCTGGGAGGCTCCGGGATCTATTTTTCGTCATTTCTTTCGGGGGCGGAGATTGAAAGCGGTCCGCTCATGCTTCAGCGCGGGCTCGTCTATCCCCATGCCACAGGCTCCTACGTGCTGGGGGATGGAGCTCTCGTTCTCACGCCTCATGCCGGTGTCCTGACGACAGCCTACAGCCAGAGTTACCAAGGGGCCACGCCTCTCGACCAGGCCGTTCCCAATCTGGGCATAGGAGCCCAGTCGACGGTTGAGCGGGATTTCTATACGGCCGGTGGGGGGGATCTGACCCACCAGATGCAAATGGATCTCGACTTTGACTATGCTCCCCAGAACAACGAGACCCAGATCATTCAAAGTGGGTTTTCCGATAACATTTTAGGGATGAATGCCACAACATTGACGATGACCCAAAGGCTTTTCTGGCAGGGATCTGACGGTCAGTCCAAAGAGCTCGTATCACTCAAGCTCGCCGACACCTATCAATATTCGACCCTCCCGGGAAATGCCCAGACGATGTTTTTCGGGGGGCAGAGCCTGCCGGACCCCTTTCTTCCCATTCAGACGCCTTTTTCTCCGGTCTATGGCTCGCTTCATATCTTGAGCGGACAGCCTGTATCATTTTTTGCCGAAGGCTTCTTCGACATGAGTCAGCGGACAATGCCGACAGAGGATTCCGCGATTATGTTCAATCAGGCCGCTATCGCCCCAGGACCGATCATGCTCAATGCCATCCTCGGGCAGACCGAGGCCCATGCCGGGAATATTCCCCTGATGGGAAATTTTTTTAGCCCGGACGAGATAACCGAGACGTATACCCAGCCCTTCGGGACGAACTTCCTCGTGCCCTATCTGGGAATCACCACCAGCAATGGCCTGTATATGGGAGCGGCCTATTATTATGATCTGGGGCAGGGTCCCGGGGCAGGAACACAGATGGAGTCCTTTAACTTTGGATACAACGGACAATGCTGGTCGGGGGCCTTCATGTACTATATCGTGAACGAGCCCGCGCCTCTCCCGGTTCAGACAGGGTTCGGTTTCACCATCAGTCTCAATGGGGTGGCGGCTCTTGCCCCGATCATGAATGTGATCATGCCGCCAGTGGTGCCATAGACTAAGTGATCAATGAGTCTAGAGAGAATCGAAGCGGTTAGGGGGCAAATCGTTCCACGACGGTCCGGAGGGCAAGGCGCTGCATGTCGACTCGTTCGGAGAGGGGAAGCTTGGGGGGAGATTCGAAGGTTAGTGTCCGACGGGTTCCAAGACGCTTCATATAGAGGCCTTGTGGTGCTCCCTGGCGGAAGAAGCGGGGTGTGGAGCGGGATGTTCGGAGGATTAATCCATCGATAGCCGCCATTCCCTCGATGGTTGGGGATTGATTGATGGGATATCCGGCGGACCGAAGGGCGGAAATGATGTGAGGGCCAAAGGCTGTCGCAGTGTCAGGGGCAAGCTCGTAGAGGTAGAAGCCGGGGGTGTCGACATCCTCATGGAGATCGATGAATAGGTCGATTCGCCTTCTTCTGTAGTCGTCCATCAGATACCGGATCTCCTGCGGCGGGGAGGGAGATCCAAAGGCCCTGTTGGGATCGATCCCAGATGCATCATGACGTTGTCTCCGGTCAAAACCAGAAGGGTTGATCAAGGGAACAATTTCAAGATGGAATCGACGAAGCTCTTCCCACTTTTCCTTGAAGTCCTCAAGCAGGGAAAGAATCGTGTGGGGCCCGGCCGGCTCATCTCCGTGAATGCCCGCAGCAATGAGAATTCTGGGTGCGAGGCCCGGAACCTTCCGGGAGAGAGAGAGGATCGGGACAGTGCCGGTGTCGGCCGAAACGGTTCCGAGAATTCTGGGTCGAAAACCCGCGGCTTCTCCCCTTCTGGTGACCTCCGACAGAAACTCATGGCTGGCAAAGATTTCTTTCATGCATCTCCCCATCGAAGCTTGTCCCGAAGAACTTCAAAGTAATTCCTGTCGGGAGAAACCAGAAGCCGGGTGACATGATCGGATCGGGAAATCCTGAGCACATCGCCTTTTTCCAGCGGAACGCTGATTTGACCGTCAAAAATGACCATGACATGGGCGTCCGCCGTCTTAAAGAGAGTTTCAAGGCGAACGGACTCGGGAAATACAATGGGGCGTTGTGTCAATGTGTGCGGACAGATCGGCGTCATCACGATCCCTTGGGACTCTGGATGAAGAATGGGGCCACCTGCCGCCATTGAATAGGCGGTGGAGCCGGTGGCGGAAGAGAAAATGACTCCATCTCCCTTCATCTCCGTGACGAAGTGGTTGTTTGCATAGATTTCAACTTCGATCATACGGGCTGTTGTCCCTTTATTGATGACCACGTCATTGAGAACATCATGGGATTCCGTGATCCGTTCGCCGTTTTTCAGAAGGTCGGCATGGATCATCGCCCGTCTTTCGGCGACGTAGTGGCCGGATATCACCGAATCCAGAACAAGAAAGGTCTCTTCTTTGGGGACTTCTGCCAGAAAACCCAGTGTTCCAAGGTTGATCCCGAGAATGGGAATTTGTCTCTGGGTGGCAATTCGGGCGGCTGAAAGGATCGTTCCGTCTCCACCAAGAACGATCAGCAAATCGGCAGATCGGGCAATTTCCTCACGATCAAAGACCGAAAGGGGGGAGGGCCCCATTGAAAGTATCGCTTCCCGATCGAGCATCACGGACAAGCCTTTGCCTGCGAGCCATGGGAGAAGAGGAGTCAGGAGCTGGCGGACCTCGGTCGAGCGGTGAGGCTTGGTAAGAATGCCGATCGTTTTCGGGAGAATCTTTTTCGACATCATCCATCCGTGAAAAGAGGTCCGGGAGGCTCTGACATCGGCCCAGGGGGCGATTCCCCGCTTCCTGCCGCTAGCCCGTTGAGATTGTAGCACAACGGCCACTCGAGGTCATTGGGGAGTCGACTGTTGTTTGTTGGGGGAATCAATTATTGTCACGGAATAAAGTCTGTTGACGACATCTTGACTCTCCGGGATGGAAATGTTATAAATTGCGCCACTGCAAATTTAATCCGAAAATCATTCTCATCGTTGGACCGGATAGGGAACCCTGGGGGTCTTGGCTGAACCTTGGTCAGACCTCGCAAGCTTGGTGTCCCTCTTTCCGTATGGGATCTTTGCAACCCGCGGAGGAGGAACGGAATGAAGGGAAAATACAAGCTTCACATACCAGATTATCAGTACTATGCCGATCAGGTGGCCTGCCGGAAAGCCTGTCCGGTAGGAACTGATGCCGGCGGATATGTTCAGGCAATTGCTCAGGGACGCTATGAGCGGGCATACGCCATTGCCCGAGGGCCAAACCCATTTGCCTCGGTATGCGGGTGGGTTTGCAACGCACCCTGTGAGACGGCATGTACGCGCGGAAATATCGATGCGCCCGTGACGATCAGGGCCCTTAAAAGATTTGTGACTGAAAAGTTCGGGGCAGAAGCCGTCTCTGATCCAGCATCAACCTTGCGCTATTCGACGGCTCCCGGCGTCCCTTACGGGAAGGCGACCGGACCGAAGGTTGCCATTGTCGGAGGCGGGCNNGGCCCTGCCGGTCTTACTGCTGCCCACGATCTGGCTCGTCTCGGTTATCGTGTCACAATCTTTGAGGCTCAGGATCGATTGGGCGGTCTCTTTTATCTCGTTCCGGAGTACCGTCTTCCTCGTCCGCTGTTCCAGGCGGAGATCGCGGCGATTCTCAGTATGGGTGTTGAGGCCCGCCTCAATGTCAAGGTCGGCAGGGACGTAACCCTTGCACAGCTTCGCGAGGAGTATGCCGCGGTAGTCCTTTCGTCTGGGGCATGGGGAAGTCGTCAGGTCCCATTTGAGGGGCGCGAGCTTGAAGGTGTTTATTCCGCTCTTCCCTTCCTGCAGTCGGTCTATCACCGACATGATCCGCTTCCGATCGGCCCTCGCCCTGTCGTTGTCGGGGCAGGAAATGTGGCAATGGATGTGGTGAGGACTGCCATTCGCGTTCCCGGGGTGGAGAAGGTTACTGTCGTGACCCTTGAAACATGGGACGAGATGCCGGCTGATGATCTTGAGATTGAGGATGCTGTCCATGAAGGCGCAGAATTTGCTGTTCGCCTAGGGACAAAGCGTATCCTGGGCTCAGGTGGAAGATTCGAAGGTCTCGAGGTCAAGAAGGTGCTTTCGGTGTTCGACGATCAGGGACGATTTTCGCCAACGTTTGATGAGGAGAAAATCAGTGTTGTCCATGGATCATCGGTCACATTCGCGATCGGCCAGGTTATTGATACGACCTATGTTCCGGAAGATCTAGAAGGCATCGTTGGCCGCAATGGGGTCATTCGAGCGAACATGCATACGATGGATACTGGTGTTCCAGGGGTCTTTGCTGCCGGGGACGTTGTCACAGGACCGAGAATCTTTATTGATGCTATTGCCGGAGGGCAAAAGGCTGCCCAATCGGTTCACGCCTACCTTATGAAGAGGGGAGTCGCAAAGAACCTCAGCGGTATTTCGACGCCGATTCCCCATCGCGCGAATCCATCGCCGATCTGGCCTGAAGACTTTAATAAAAAAGGCTACTATACGATTGAGCGGAAGAACCCGGATTTGCTTCATCCTGATTTCCGTCGAACAAACTTTGACCTGGCCGAGCTCAGCATGACAGAGGAGCAGGCGCGTACTCAGGCCTCTCGTTGCTTGACCTGTCATGTGAATCCGATTTTTGAGGGACACAAGTGTGTGCTATGCGGGGGATGCGTTGATGTTTGCCCCGAATATGCCTTGAAGATGGTTCCTCTTACCGATGTGGATCTTGAGCATGGGAAAGTGGAGCCTCTGGTCGAGGCTTTTACCGAAACGGAGATCACTCTAGACCACATTGAAGAGCCGGTAGTTCAAACTCTTTCACAGTCAACGGCAATGATATGGGACGGGATGCGCTGCATCCGGTGCGGATTATGCGCAAAGCGCTGTCCTACCGGGGCCATCGCCATGGAACATCTCGAAATTAAACAGGAGGTTGCGCTCCAATGACAAATCTAACGGCCCAAATGCAACACCCCGGGGAAACGGGTGATATGGCAAGTCCCGCCGACAAGGGGCGAAGAAAATTTCTCGTGGCAGCAGGCTGGTCCCTCATGGGCGCTTCGATGGCCGGGACGGCATTTGCCGCATACAAATATCTATTTCCTCCAGTTCTCTATGAACCACCGACTGTTTTTAAGATCGGTCATGTCTCGATCTATGGTCTGGGCGTGGACGAGCGCTGGAAGCTGAAGGGGCGCTTCTGGGTTGTGAGAAACATGCGGGGAATCTACAACATGATTTCCATTTGCCGTCATCTCGGCTGTACCCCGAATTGGTTCCCGGACCAGAAGAGATTCCGTTGTCCTTGTCATGGATCGATTTATGATGCTCATGGCAATGTTCGTGGGGGACCTGCTCCAAGAACGCTCTGGCGTGGGCAAATCACCCGTGATCCCCTTGACGGGGAGTTGATCGTCAATACGGTGATCCGGCTTGACCCGGATCCGGTTCAGACGCCTCAAGGCCTCTGGGTCAAAGAAAAGGTCAAGGAAGTTACACCATTCTATATTGAACATTCAGCTCCCGCAGGAGCCTCTTGCGCCTCCAACCGCCTTCTCTGTTGATGGGGGCGGTTAATATAAACATAAGCTCACTGATTCGTTAGCGGTTAAACGGTGACGCATATTGAATCAAGCGTCACCGCACACCCATGCAAGGATCCTTATCCCTGCACCAAATCCGGGTCGCAAGTGGACATCGGAAAACCTGGCGAAGGCCTATCAGGGAATGGTCCTATTAACGGAAGGGACGTAAGGCATGCTCCAGAAAATTAAAAATGAGATCGTCGAATCTCAGATCTTCAAATCTGTCTTTCGGCACGGCTATCCCGACAATGACCTCGACCGTGCTTACGCAATCTTCTCAAGCGTCTTCCTTCATATCCATCCCGTGAAGGTTCGCAGGTCCGCTCTTAGAATGCGCTATACCTTTTGTCTTGGGGGAATTACCCTCTTTCTCTTTATCATATTGGCTGTAACGGGAATTTGGCTCATGTTCTACTACACTCCTTATACCGGTCTGGCCTATCGCAATATTAAAGATCTCCAGTTCGTCATCTTTGGCGGCAATCTCATGCGTGATCTTCACCGTTTCGCCGCCCATGGTATGGTTCTCTTCGTCTGGCTTCATATGACCCGTGTTTTTCTCACAGGTGCCTACAAAGCACCTCGTGAATTTAACTGGGTTGTTGGTGTCGTCCTGCTGGTGAATACACTGGTTCTCTCTTGGACTGGTTATCTTCTTCCCTGGGACCAGCTGGCATACTGGGCAGTTACGGTCGGTGCCAAGATGGCCTCATATACCCCCCTTATCGGACAAAACGGTCCTTGGGGGCCGCAGCTCGGATTCCTTCCGACCAACGACATTATGTTCATGCTTCTTGGTGGAACGGTCGTGGGTCAAAATGCGCTCATCCGGTTCTACGTGCTTCATTGTGTCGTCCTTCCACTCGTCGTCACAGTCTTTCTTGCGGTCCATTTCTGGCGGATCCGGAAAGATGGTTTCTCGGGTCCCCTATAAGGCTGTTAAAGGGGACCACCGCACTTATGGCATAAATGGTTAATACATGAGTGAAAGTGTTATATGGAGAGGTGGGGCAATAATGGATGAAAAGGTGACCCGGGAGATTTTTCCCCGCGACTCGAGAAAGTCTTATGGACTTGTCGAGCTAATGAAAAAAACGGCACCCATCGTCAAGAAGGAGCCAGAAGACACGGTCTATGTCTGGCCGAACCTGCTGATGATCGAGATTATTTGTGCCATCCTCGTGACGGTCGGCCTGATGGTTTTGATTCAGTTTGAACATGCTCCCCTTCGTTCACTGGCCGACCCTTCGACCACGCCGAATCCCATGCGCGCTCCTTGGTATTTCCTTGGACTTCAGGAGCTGCTCGTTTACTTTGATCCATGGTATGCCGGAGTGGTTTTACCCGGAATGATTATTGTCGGACTGATGCTTTTCCCATACCTTGATGTGAATCCCAAGGGAGTAGGGTATTACACCTATTCTGAGAGAAAATTTGCAGTTTTCAACTATTCTTTCGGCTTTGCGATCTGGTGGATTACGATTATTATCGGAACTTACCTTCGTGGGCTGGATTGGCAGTGGTATTGGCCATGGAGCAACCATCTGGAACACATGAACCCGGCTCTGGTGACTCTTGTTCCACTCCATCTTATCTTTGTGAATTGGTTTCACGTCAGCGAAGGTGTTGGCAAGCTCTTTGGAGACATCATCTTCATCGGGTACTTTGCGCTCGGGACAATCATCCCTATGATCGTCTGGAAGCCAATGTACAAGGCGATGGGGTTATGGCGCTACCTGACATTTTCATTCTTCTTCCTTTCGATGATGGGGGTTGCGCTCAAGATCGTGCTTAGACTTCTCTTCAACATCAAATACGTACTCGTCACACCCTGGATCAATATCTGACGATATTAACGCACTGACTTGTCACGGAGGGGCAGCCTGCCCGCTCGCCCTGCCTCCGATACGTCAAAATGTCCGCCATGTTCGGGCAAGGAGGTTCGATGGACCAGTTTCATCAGTTGCTCAATGCCCCTTGGGTTGAGGAGTATTTCGGCTATCCCTACCGAATTGGCATCTCCTTGACTCTCTTTGTTGGAACCGCCATCTTCTATTACCTTGTCATTTGGTTCCAGAAGTGGCAGGAAGGATCCTTCTATCCTGAGGGGCACCCCCTTCGTAAGTCGGCCCAAAGCACGGAAAGGGGACGAAAAGAATGAAAATGCGCATTTACGCTCTTTTTTTCCTCTCGACAGTTCTCCTCGGAGGAGTCTTTTTCTATGAATTATATAAAGATACGCACCCAGAATGGATGACGTATCAACGTTCTTATTATGAGCTATTGGCAAAGATCACGAAAAAACCAGAGCTAGCCAAATCCACCCTGACGGTGGTTCAGATCTGGAATCCGATCATGAATAAGCCAGATCGCTGTATGACCTGCCATATGGGGATTTCAGTTCCGGCATTCAAGACAGCCCCTGAACCGTTCACCACCCACCCTGACCTCTCCGGGTATATCGGAAAGCATCCCTTTGAAAAGTTTGGATGCACTATTTGTCACGATGGCCAAGGGGTTGCCACGACAGTTGCAGAGGCCCATGGATTTAATGTCTCTCTTAACTACCAGCCAAAGCGGGGAGCTTTTGCCGAAGCCTCCTGTTTAAAGTGCCATACAGATCTTTTCAAGCCAGGAATCAATCCACCAATGACCCCATTTCTGAACCTAGCAAAGAAGACGATTGTTCAGAAAGGTTGTGGATCCTGCCATACTATGACCCAGTTTAACCTTCATGGAGTGCTGGCTCCGGATCTATCCGGTTTCGGAAGTCGTACTGAGTTGGGCTTCTATAATGTCCATGACTTCAACCATGTCGGAGGACTTCACTCGGAGCGTGAATGGGAATGGGAGCATTTTAAGAACCCACGCAAGATTTCTCCGGGGATTCCTGCATTCAAGGTCCCTCCCACCATCATGCCCAATTTCCACCTGACGGATCTCCAGACCACTGCACTTACAACTTGGGTCTTGGGGCTTGACGATCCTTCGGTCATTACGATTCCGCAGAAGTATCTTCCGATTGATCGTGATAATGGTCGTCCGATTCCAATCCCCATCACGAATTATAAGGGAGTCTTCATCCCAGGCGAGCCGAAAGCTGACCAATCTAATTAATAATGTAGCAACCTCATCAAAGGCGGCAGGAGAAATCCTGCCGTTTTTTTTTGAAAAAATTCTCGAATTGATATCCTTTGCCAGATTAAAATAAAAGGAACAGTTAACCACCCTATGGAAAGAAGCCACAAGTCGTATGATCGAAGCAAAAAATCTCAAGAAGATCTATCGCTCCAGACGAGGAGATCGTGTCGCCGTAGACGGAATATCATTTACTGTCGGTGAGGGAGAGTTCTTTTCTTTCTTAGGGCCAAACGGAGCCGGTAAAACGACAACCATTCAAATGATGGTGGCGCTCCTTGCGCCAACAAGCGGTGAGATCATCATTGATGGACTTAACGTCGTGACCTCTCCTCATGAGGTAAGACAAAGAATTGGGATAATCTTCCAGGACCCTAGTCTTGATGACCGCTTAACGGCCTGGGAGAACCTTGAATTCCATGGACGACTCTATGGCATCGATTCGAGGACACGAAATAAAAGGAGCAATTTTCTTCTTGATGTCATGGGGATCTCAGAACGACGCAATGACCTTGTCCGCACCTTCTCCGGAGGAATGAAAAGACGTCTTGAAATTGCAAGGGGGCTTCTTCATTCACCGCGACTTCTCATCCTCGATGAACCGACATTGGGGCTCGATCCCCATTCCCGACGATCTGTCTGGGAATACATTCACCGTGTTCGAAGGGAAGTTGGAATGACCGTTTTTCTGACGACACACTATCTTGAAGAGGCCGACTCATCTGATCGGGTCGCAATCATGAGCTCAGGTAAAATTGTCGCCCAAGGGACTCCTGACCGCTTAAAAAAAGACCTCTCATCCGAAATGCTCTCTGTTGAAACCGAGAATCCTGACTCACTCAATGCCTATCTAATCTCTCACTATTCCTCGTTAGAGGGACAAATCAGGAGAGAAGGGGATGGAACCCTTCTATTTCCGCTTCCTCCAGGGCTTGACCTATCTCCTTGGGATCTTCTCCGTTCTATTCCTTTGCCAATTCGTGAAGCCTCGGTCAGACGCCCAAACCTTGATGATGTTTTTATTTACCATACGGGAAGTGGCTTGAAGAGTGAAAATGCCGATAAAAGGGGGGGGCGATGATTATGGAAAAAGAATACTCCTTTAAGGCAACTTTGGGCGGAGCTCCTCCCATATTGGCCTCGCCAATCAAGCGAGATCTGATGGGGATCTATACCCTGTGGCAGAGGGATGTGATTCGACTCTGGAGAGACAGGATCCGTCTTGTGGGTTCCTTCATTCAACCTCTTCTTTTCCTCTTTATACTCGGGAGCGGACTTTCCCCGAGAATGGGTGCAATGGGAATCATGCGTTCGGGGAGAGCGCTTGGCTATCAGGGATTCCTTTTTCCCGGAATAGTGGCTATGAGCGTCCTGTTCACAGCCTCATTTGCGGGGGTAGCCATTGTCTGGGATCGGGAGGTTGGATTTTTGAAGGAGGTCCTGGTTGCTCCTCTTTCCCGGACTGCCGTGGTCCTTGGAAAGATTTTCGGGGGGGCAACAAACTCTGTTGTGCAGGGAAGTCTGATTTTACTCCTCTTTCCTCTCTTCCATCTCCGCATATCCCCTGAGCGGTTGATTCTGGCATTTCTTGTCATGATTCTTATCGGACTGACCCAAACCTCGGTCGGGGTCCTTCTGGGAGTAAGAATGACCTCAAGCCAGGGATTTATGGTATTAATGAATTTCGTTATTCTCCCGCTCTTTTTTCTATCGGGAGCGCTCTATCCCCTCGATCGTCTTCCCGGGTGGCTTTCAGTCGCCTCCCGCATCGACCCTCTGTCATACGGGGTTGACCTGCTCCGATGGGATTTGGTGGGAGTCCATTATCACTCACTGTTGACCGATCTCAGCAGCCTTTTTGTTTTTATGGGAGTAATGGGAGTTCTTTCGGTAATTCTTTTTAACAAAACAGACTAAAAAATAACTAGTTTATTAATGGAGGAAGGAAAAATGGCTACGGAGTCGTCATTTGATGTGGTATCAAAGGTCGACCTTCAGGAGGCGAAAAACGCTGTTGATCAGGCACTGAAGGAAATCGGAACGCGGTTTGACCTTAAAGACAGTGCGTCCCGGATCGAGTGGGAAAAAGAGGAGCTTGTGGTATCGGCCAAAGATGCTCACAAATTAACGGCTGTGATTGATATCCTGGAATCCAAGATGATCCGACGAGGAATCCCCCTGAAGAACCTTGATAAGAAAAAAATTGAAGAGGCTCTTGGCGGAACCGTGAGGCAAAGGATTGCGATCAAGCAAGGACTCTCAGCGGAAATTGCAAAAAAAGTAACTCAGGAAATCAAAGGGTCGAAGCTGAAGGTTCAGGCGCAGATTCAAGGGGACAGCGTCAGGGTCAGTGGAAAATCCAGAGATGATCTTCAGGCAGTGATTGCTCGTCTGAAAGGCGTAGACTTTGGAATCGACCTCCAGTTCACGAATTACCGATAGCCAAATAAAAGGAAGGGGCGGTAGATGACGCGTGCCAGGACTTGGGGAAACCGCATTTTGGAGTCGGTTATTGCCGGGACGGCTCTTCTTACCTTGAGTGGGTGTATCACCGTCAATCTCTTTCCCCAGGACCGAGGCCTGGTGGAAAAAAAACTCCGCCCTCAAGAGGGCGCCACAGAGAAGGTTGTTTTTCTTCCGATTCATGGGTTTATAGGAGATCAGGAAAAAAAGGGGGGGACCCCATTACTGGGGGGGAAAACAGATCAGGTGCGCCTGTTGGATCGGGAGCTTGAAAAGGCGAGACGGGATCCCCATGTTAGAGCTATCGTGCTGGATATCGATAGCCCTGGCGGGTCGGTCACTGCCTCCGACAGGCTCTACCATAAGATCCTTCTCTTTCGTCAAAGGACGAAGATCCCGGTCATCGCCTTTTTTGGAGATTTGGGCGCTTCGGGAGCCTATTACACGGCGATGGGGGCGGATGAGGTTTGGGCTCGGCCGACAAGTGTGGTTGGGAGTATCGGAGTTATGATTGCCAATGTCGGGGTGGAAGGTCTGATGAAAAAAGTTGGGGTGACGGATCGGACCGTGGCATCTGGAGCTGAAAAGGAGATGGGGTCGCCCTTTCGGGAGATGACTCCTGAGGATCGAAGGATATTTGAAGGCCTCGTGGCAGACTTTTACGCAACCTTCCTTGAAGTTGTGGAGCGGGGCCGGCGGATGGAGGCCAATCATCTTAGACCGTTGGCGGATGGGCGTGTCTTTACGGCTCGTCAGGCCTTGGCAGATGGTTTGCTCGACCGTGTGGGATATCGATCGGACCTGATCGATCATCTCAAAAAAAAGCTGGGGATGAACAAGCTGATGCTGGTTACTTATCGGGAGTCTGACGAAGGGTCGCCTTCCCTTCTTGGAATGGATGCCGGAGGTTTTCGTTCCGTTTCAGCCCAGGCTCTCGCGGGACTTATCCGTTCGCTCGGGCCGACTCCCCTTTACTTCTGGTCTCCCGGTGGCCTGATCATGAAATAAGGAGCCTCCTGGAGGAGATGGTGGGTGGGACCCGGGTAATGACGGCAGAACCTCCTTCGTTTGGGATTCCGGAGAAAGTGCTTAAAACTGTTTTCGAGCGCAGGGTCGGAAAAGTGGCCAGTGCGGCAGGCGGCTCCGAGTGACTGCCAGGTGGTGTGGCGAAAGATTGCCAGAGACTCCTTGACATGATTCTGGGCCCACCAGACCACAGGAAATTCTTCGCCAGGGGAGGGAAGCCCTGCAGGTCGAGACGCGTGGGCGACTCCGACTATCAGGATAGTGGAGGTGCAAAACGACAAAAAAATGCGGGAGAGGAGTGACCGCCAAATTGTTTTCAAGAAAGGGTCCTTAGGCTAAATTGGGATAGACGATAACCAAGAGAAGGTCATTGACGTTGGTTCCCGAGGGACCTGTCCGTATCCCGAAACCATTCTCCTCTAGAAAATGCCCGGAGTCATGATGGCGGAGAGCCAACTGGCCCTCGATCCGACGTTGGGGGGATGAAAAAAAAGAGGTAGGGACGAGGGCCCCTGCCAGCCCGGAGTTTCCATCAAAGCCATCGGATGCAAGAGAGAGAACGAGGGCGGGAAGCGGAAAAAGGGAGATGGCCAAGGACAACGCCAACTCAAGAGTTCTCCCGCCTTTTCCCGTGGGGCCTCCGGTCAGGGTCACGGTGGTTTCACCTGATGCGGCCCAGATACCCCCAGTATGAATGCTGGGGGATGAGCTCGCCTGCCAGGCAATGAGAGAGGCAAGGACTCGTCCCGCCTCCCTGGATTCCCCGCATAGCTCATCAGTGAGAAGGTGAAGAGGAAGGCCCGAGATCTCGGGGATTGTGGCAAAATGGACCTTCATCGACCGGATCAGGCTTCTTGACGATCCAATGACCCAAAGCGGAGAGTCCGAAGGTGGATCGGCGAGGAAGGGATCCTGCGATTGACCAAGAAGAGTGTTTCTTACCGAAGAGGGGATCTTTTCAAGGGGAATAAAAAGTCGCAATTCTTCAAGAAGCCGGGGGCCATTCCGATGAATCGGAGTCATGGGAGCAGAGCCCACAAGTGAAACCCCTGTGCCCGGGATATCGGAAAGGACAAAGGTCACATGAGGACGGGGAGAGATTATTCGGGCGAGACCTCCCCCCTTAAATTGCGAGAGATGAAGCCTCAGGGAGTTGAGTGTCTCGATGGGGGCACCGGCCTCGATGAGCTGTCGGGAGACGAGAGTCTTCTCTTCGAGAGTCACCGGGGGAACCGGGGAGGCAATGAGGCTGGAACTTCCCCCGGAGAGGGCGATCACCATCGGGGACGAGGGAGGAATCCCATTGATGAAGTTCCGGATTCTTTCGAAGGCCTCAAGGCTTCTCCTGTCGGGAAGGGGGTGCGCCCCTTCAAAAAAAGGAAAGTTGAGTGGGGGTCTCGGGTAGCCTTCTGGCAGGATTGACAGGGTCTGGGCAGAAGAGAGGGAAAAAAACTCTGCAAGTGCCTCTGTGAGGAATCCTGCGGCCTTTCCCATCGAAAGAATTGCTCCGGGAAGAAAGGAGTCGGGGAGAGGATGGTCCTTCAGGTGGCTCCGGAGAAGATTGCCAGGAGCAATGTCGGCCATGAACTCAGGAATTTTCTCGAGGATTCTTCTCCTAAGGCGATCCTCTTCCACTATTCGGGTCTCTGTTTCTGGTGCGAGGGAGGAGAGGAGCTCTCTGAGGAAGGCGGAGTGAGGTATTTTTCCCGACACGCCTGGGAACAAAAATAGACGCACTCTCCCGAAGGGCTTTGTGCCACCAAAGCCCGGTCCCTATCAACATAAAGCCCGCAAACCGGATCGTGAACCAGAGGAGTTGGCCCATTGTCCCGGGGTTGTGACGGCCCTTTGCCGAGGAAAGACCGAACCGTTCGGCCCACAATAACAAGAATGAATGCGATGAGTAAAAGACGGATCAGCATGGACGCCTGTAGGGATAAGGATGAGGAGATGGTCACATTTTGTGAGTTCATGAGACAGGCGGCGGCCGGTCCTGAGGGAGGGTATTACACCCGCCATGCCGGGATCGGGCGCGAGGGAGGGGACTTCCTCACCTCCCCCGAGACAAGCCCCGCCTTTGCGACTCTTCTGGCCCTCCAGATCGGAGAGTTGGATCGGGCACTTGGATCTCCCGATCCATTCTATCTGATCGAGGCTGGACCGGGCAACGGAACCCTGATGTCCGATTTACTGACAATTTTCAGAAGGGCAGATCCGGCTTTTTTCGAGCGGGTCTCCCCCATTCTTTGTGAGTTGCCGGGGGTTCTCGAGGCACGACAGCGCGAGAGGCTTCGGGAGTTCGAGCTGCTCCATCCTCCTCGGTGGATTGCCCTTCCGGAAAACTTGGCATCCACCTCCGGGAGGGCTCCGTCAGATTGGCCCGAGCCGGGCCAAGGGCTTGTTTTGGGCAACGAATTTCTTGATGCTCTTCCCGTCCATCGTCTTAGGATCCAGGGTGGTCGATGGGAGGAGTGCTATGTCCGAGCGGGTTCGGAGGGAGTTTGGGAGGAGATCTGGGGCGATCTGTCGGATAGGGAGTTGTCGGGACTTCTTCTTGAAAGGTTTGGGTCAGATCTGTCGGGGTGGGAAGGGCAGGAGACCGAGGTTTGCCAGGATCTTCCCCGAGTGCTCTCGCTTCTGGACCAGTGCCTGTCTTCTGGGTTCATGCTCTGGATCGACTACGGGGATATCGGCTCCGAAATTCGCTCCAAACGGCGGCGCGGGGGAACTCTTCGCGCTTACCGGGGGCATCAGGTCTCCGACCGCCTCATCGAATCTCCAGGGCATACCGATCTCACTGCCTTTGTCGACTTTTCACAGGTGGCCGGGGATCTGGCAGTGCGAGGGTACCGTCTTGAGGGTTATACCGACCAGATGTCCTGGCTGATGGGGCTTGGCTTTGAAGAATGGATCCGGGCCAATTCCGACCGCCTGTCTGACGCGGCCATCCAGGAGGCAGCAACTCTTGTCCATCCACTTCGGATGGGGAGAATATTCAAGGTCCTGTTGATGTCAAAGGCGATGGGGCCTATGGCGCCCCTTGGCGGATTTCGTTTCGGGGGGCTTCGTTCTCCCCTGTGACATCCCGGAGGCAAGGATCATTTTTGATTTTCGACGATATAGTTGGTCACTGCCTGGGCTTCGCTGGCGGTCAGGAACAACCGTCCTGTCTGCTGCATGTAGCGGTTCATCTTGAGCACGAGAATTCGCCAGTCCTCCGGAGTTCGATGTGTCAACGCCGGAAGGGCATGGCACTGGACGCACCGACTTCGGAAGAGGGATTCCGCGGTCATGGGAGCTCCGGTTGTCCCCGGGCTCTTGATCGGTGCCGTGGGAGGGGATTGTCGCTTGGGAGTGGGAAGGACTAGGAGAAGAACGGCAAAAAGAACGGCGGCCCCGGCCGTTATGGCTAGGGCTTTGCCGTTTGAAAGAGGGGTGCTGCGGCTCAATGCATGGCTCCTGTTTTTGTCTTGAGAGTCGGAAGGAGATCCTTCCTGATGCTTTTGGCAAAGAGATCTCCCATCAGTGCAGGGAGTTTCTCCGGATCGAAGGAGACGGAAGGCTTGGGCGAAAAGTGTCGCTCGATCTTGCGGGTGATTGTCCGGGTGGTTCTTCCTTCGTGAAGAACCAATGTCGCAGTATAGGCGATTCGGACTGTCTGCTTCGCCTCGACAAGGCTCTGGCGGACACGATCCTCAAATGTTTCGATGGAGAGGGAAAGCGTCGGGGCATTTCGGGGGATAGCTCCCTGGGCCAGCGTTGGAGCGAACCCCCCTCCGGAAAGGGTCTGAATGAGAATCGTGTCGAGAGCGGGACCTACGGGATTTTGGGGAACGAGTTGGGAATAGGTTCCGTCCTGATGGAATAGGGTTCCGACATCGGCCATCCCCGAAGGAGTTCGGGTCGGGATAACGACTATGGGAAGCGACCCGGCCGCATGATCGGTTGCAGCCCCTTCGGCGGTCGGAGCAGAGACGACCACCGGAGGCGCCGGTCCGTAAGAGGCACATCCCGGGAAAAAGAAGAGACCTGCGATTGCGGCAAGGGAAAGTATCCCGGCGGGTATTGTCTTGTGAAGTCTTTTTTTCAGGAAATCCCCAAGAAGCATGGGTGGCATTGGTGTCATAACGCAACTCCTTTCTGGATGGAAGGCCCCCTCCATCCCTGGATGCTCCCGGGATGGACCGATCCTATGGCAGAACCGTCAGGACCCTTGTTTGGGTCAGGGATGTCTTTCCGGGAGGATTCTTCCAGATGACGGCCACGGTATGAGTTCCTGCCGTCTGGCCCGGGAGTGTGACCCAGATGGCCGCGGCTTCCGATAGATCCGAAAGAGCCACCGGAGTTTTGTCGACATCGGCTTCAAGACGGTAGAATTCACCCGGGAGGGGCGGGTGGGAAAAATGAACGCGGATCTTGATCGCCTTTCCCTGGTGTGGCTTGTCGGGAAAAACCACAGTCATGAGGGGGGCTTCTTTGGAAAAGGCCGGAGGGAGTGAGATTGCTCCCCATAGGAGACCCCATAGAAGGAAGGATCGCCCCAATCCTGCGAGCAATCTCCGGACAATCCGGCTGCGGTGAAAGTCGCGGGAAGAGAATATTCCCGGCTTGCCCCTGGCTTCTTCGTCCTCTTTTTTCCTATCCATCCAAGCCCCTCATCTGATACAATGGCCCCCATGATAATCAACCATCGCTCTCCCCTCTTTTTAAAATACATCATCCTCGAACGTATTGCGAAGGGGGCCGTCGCCTTTCTCATCGGTCTCGGAGGGCTTTCCCTGGGCCCGGTTCGCCTCAATCACCTTCTTTACCATTGGGCACAAAACTTTAATATTGATACGGACAACGCCTTTACCGGACAGATTTTCCGGAAGACAGGCCTTGTGGGGCCGAACATGCTGATGATCATTTCCGTAGGGGGAATCGTCTACGGAATGGTCAACTTTACTGTGGCCTGGGGGCTCCACCGTCGCTTTCGATGGGCAGAATACATGACCATCATCGAGATCTCGGCCCTGATTCCCCTCGAGGTCTACGCCATGCACTCCCACTTTTCTCCATGGAGGCTGGGAGCCTTTATCCTCAATGTGATCATCGTGATCTACCTTCTTCGCAACAGGCAGCTTTTCCATGGGATTCACGAAGCGGTCGACGAGGGAGATCCTGCCTGACCTTCCTTCCGTCAGACAATGAGGAAGTTCATGGCCGTCTTTCTTCCTGTTCTGCTGTTTCTTTCCAATCTGCTCAACTATCTGGATCGTCAGCTTTTCACGGCACTCTTCCCGGTTCTGGGTCCGGCCTACCATCTCTCTGATGCGAAGATGGGCCTCCTTGGCTCTTCCTTCACTCTGTCCTATTTGGTGGCGGCCCCTGTGGTCGGAGTCCTCCTGGACCGTTTCTCTCCCCGAACTCTTCTCTCCTCCGGTGTTCTTGTTTTTTCTCTTGGCATGGCCATTGCCAGCACGGCTTCAGGAACGGTCGGGCTTTTTTCGGGTCGGATTCTGACGGGGGTGGGAGAGGCGTCTCTTATTGTTGTGGGACCCCGGATCCTGGGGGGACAAAAAGGAGGGGGGGTCAGGCTGGGTCTGTTTTTCCTGGCATTGCCCATCGGGGTTGCCGCGGGCTTTCTGCTCGCCTCCCGGGCACTTTCTGATTTTCACCGGATCCTCTTTCTCCCGGTTCTCCCGGGACTTCTCTTGGGCGGGATGTTTCTGCTTCCCTTTGCTAATGGGGGGAAGAATCTCGAAAGGGGTGCAGAGTGTGAGTCTCCATCCGTCCCGGTGATCTCCCGATTTTCTCTTCTTTTTCTCGATGTGCGTTTGCGGACCCTGGTTTTTCTGCAGAGCGTGACCTTTTTTGTCATGGGAGGGATGAGCGTCTGGCTATCCGTGTACCTGACACGCGTACGACACCTGTCGATGAGGGAGGCCGGACAGACGAGTGCCGTTGCTCTGGTGATCGGCGGGGTGATCGGGATCCTCCTGTCGGGGTATTTTTGCGACAAAGTGAAGGAGGGAGACTCGGCTGGAATATTTTTTCTCCTGTCCCGAACACAGTTTTTGGCACTGGCAGGAATCTGTCTGGTGCTTGTGGCAGATCGTCGTCCTCTCCTTTTGGTCGGGATGGTTCTTTCAAGTGGGGCCCTTTTCGGCCTGAATGTGAGTCTGGTGGCCGCCTTCATGAGGATGAGCGCTCCCTCGCTCTGGGGATGTGTTCTGGGCGGAGGCCTCTTCCTCTCTCATCTTGGGGGAGATCTTCCTGCAGGAACCCTGATTGGGCTCGTCTCCACCCATCTGGGACTCAAGGCCGGAGTTGAAATTCTTCTTCCGGCTCCCCTGCTGGCAGGTCTTCTTGCTGTCGGCTGGCAGGGAATGAGGGAAAGTTCCCGGATTGAGCCTTCCAAGCCTCCATTCTTTTCGGGATGAGTCTCCATGCTATACTTTTTCAAAAGAACGGTGGCTGTCCCTTTGGATCGGGTGCGAAGGGCCGAAGAAGAAACTGTGTCCTGTAGGAGAGGCGTGTGAACAAGACGGTGGCAGATATCATGACGAAAAAGGTAATCACGGTCTCCCCGGAGGATTCCCTCAGAAAACTTGCCGAGGTGCTGACGGCTGAAAAGATCTCCGGAGCTCCTGTCGTCGACTCCACGGGGCGTTATCTCGGGGTCGTGGGGGAGCATGACCTGATCCGTCATGAGAAGCCCCTTCACATTCCGACGGTGCTGACACTCTTTGATTCGTGGATTCCCCTTGAGCTTCCCTCGACCCTGAAAAAAGAAATCGCTCGCATCGGGGCGACATCGGTGAAGGACATCCTGAACAAGACAGCGCCGACTCTTGGAATGCAAGATCCTTTACGCAAGGCGGTCGAGCTTTTCGACCGGGAGGATGTGGACATCCTTCCCGTTGTCGATAGGGGGACTCTGGTCGGCGTCGTGGGGCGGGAAGACTTGGTGCGTCTCCTGTTGACGGGTGATGACGTCGTCGACTGATTCTTTGTCAGAAGAGTCCGAAGAGTTTTTTGTTCCTTCCGGGATCGGACTCGGAGCGGTGGGAGAGCTTTTTGGCCATGCGGTCCTCCCAGGTCTCCTCTTTCTTTTGACGGGACCCATGGGAGCAGGAAAGACCTCCCTGGCCGCCGGCGTTGCCCGGGGAATGGGCATCACGTCCAGGATCGCCTCGCCCACTTTTCTCTACCTGCAGTCCTATGAGTCTTCCGGAGGCCCCTCTTCCTTGCCCCTTCTGCACGCTGACTGGGACCGGGTCGCTCCCGGATCGGAGGATCTTGAGGAGGCTCTGGTCTCTGGAGCGGAAGACAGGGTTACCCTCGTCGAATGGGGAGAAAAGCTTCCAGCCTCGCTTGTGGCAAGCTTTTCCCTGCGGGTCCGTTTTTTGTTGTCAATTCCAAGGGACCGGGAGGGCCGTCTGCTTAAGATATTCTGGGATCCTGCAACAGACAGGTCCGAGGATCTCCGGTTGATGCGGGGAACCGTGCGGACCCTGCTGGATAAAAAGCTTCCTTCTCTCAGTCGAAAAGGCTAGAGCTGAACATAGATCCCCCAAGGAGATGCCGATGAATCACCTCTTTGCCCCTTGGCGAATGCGCTATATCAAGGGAGAATCGCGTACCGCCGATGATGGGAGTTGCCTTCTGTGCGAGATTCCCCGCGACGGTGTGAGCCGTGACCGTCTGGTTCTCTATCGAGGGAACCTTTGCTATGTGGTGATGAATGCCTTCCCTTACACGAGCGGACATCTCATGGTCGTTCCCCTGGACCATGGAGCCAAGATGGGGGATTTCCCTCTCCCGGTTCTCGCCGAGATGACCTCCCTTTTGCGGGAATGCGAGAGAATCATTGAGGAGATCTACCGGCCGGGGGGGTTCAATATGGGAATCAATGTGGGAAGTGCCGCGGGAGCCGGAATTGCCGGACATCTTCACGCCCATATCCTTCCCCGCTGGGACGGGGACACGAATTTTCTGACGACTGTCGCCGAGGCCCGGGTTGTTCCTGAGGACCTTCGTGAAAGCTATGACCGCCTCAGGCCCTCCTTTATCCGTCTTTCGGCCGTTTCCACCCCTTGAAAAAAGACCAAGGGGCAAGGCCATCTTGGAGGGAACGGATCCCTTGTCTCGAAGACTTGATTGCCGAAAGGTGCCGGCGTAGGATGAAAAGGTGTCGGCTTTTTCAGTTGCAGGGAGGGTTGAAATGAGACGATTTCGATATTTGATTGTTCTGCCGGCTATTGTTATGGCCGTGACGATTTCTTTGGCGGTGAAGCCAGGAGCCGCCAAGGCTTGGGTCGTTGATGAGAAGACAAATTATCCTGTGGCCCAAGTCCATGCCCAGCTCGCGACTTTGTATAATCAGTACAAGACGCTTGCCACGGAGATGGATTCGATGCTGGCAGATCCGAAGGTCTCTCCCGCCCGGTATGAGGCATGGAAGAAGGACTGGTCGAAGCGAATGTTTGCGGCGGAGGCCAATCTTCGCACCTTTTATCCCTACTTCATGCCCATCAACCAGCATCCCTGGACCCGGGAAGCCGCTGTCTTTACCAATCTTCAGGGCGTCAGGGAGTGGCTCTGGACGGTGGAGCAGGACAAGGAGAGCCTGGTTTTGGGCAAGCCCAATTTCGATATCGACAATGGGGCGATCTATCCCCGCAATATTGATATGTATCGGGGGTTTCTGCAAAAAGCCGGTGGGATCTTGACCGGAGGCCCCTTTTACGGTAATTTCTTCAAGGACACGCAGGCGACCATTCTGGCAAATTATTGCGTCTATCCCGAGGTTCATGGGGACGGCTCCACCCATATGACAAAGCTCGTCAAGCCCTCCTTTCACAAGATGGGCCTCGTCAATGGTCTGAAGGAGCGCCAGGAGGCCAAGAATACACAGGCCGCCCCCGCCTCCGTGGCCCGTTAGCCTCCGAAGATTCCTTGTCTTTCCCGCCCTGATGAGGGAGGGGGGGGACTAAAAACATGCTTTGCCATCGACTCCTTTAAGTCTGGGACTGCGAGCCCGGAAAGGGGATCTTGCCATGCCTTGCGTCACCCGTATGCCTGACCGGCATCAAATTTCTTGCGTTTCTTTCTTCCCTAAGAGTCTACCTTCCCCATTTTTCCAGAAGCATCAGCGCCTCGCTGTATTCTTTCAGCACCAGTTCCGGCAGGCGTTCCATGGGATATGTCGTCCGTGAACCCCGCCGATCCCTCCCGACAGCTTCTGGATCCTCCGCGGGTCGACCGGATCCTGCGCCGCATGGCTCATGAAATCCTCGAGAAAAACCAGGGTCCCGCAGGACTCTATCTTGTGGGAATCCTGCAAGGGGGCGAACCTCTGGCAAAAAGGCTCGCTGACCTGATCGAGTCCTTCGAGGGGATCCGTCCTCCAGCCGGTGCCCTCGATGTCACCCTCTACCGGGATGACCTGTCCGGCCGGGAGGCCCTTCCCTTACTGAGACAGAGCCACCTTCCTCTTTCGATCGATGGAAAAAAGATCGTTCTCGTGGACGATGTTCTCTTCACGGGACGGACGGTTCGTGCCGCGATGGACTTCCTTGTCGACTTCGGGCGTCCTGCCCGGATCATGCTGGCTGTCCTGGTGGACCGAGGTCATCGTGAGCTCCCCATTCGTGCAGATTTCGTCGGAAAGAATATCCCGACCGCCCATGATGAGAGGGTCCTGGTTGACCTGGCTCCGGGGGCGGAAAGCGTGACCGTTGTTCGTCCTTCCCAGGGAGACCTCCATGCCTGAACGACTCATGCCCACGCCCTTGCCGGCCTTCGGGCCCCATCTTCTCTCCCTGTCGGGGATGACTCAGGAGAGGATTGTCGGGATCCTTGATGCGGCAGAAGCCTTTCTTGATGTCGGCCAGCAGTCGGTGAAGAAGGTTCCGGTCCTTCGGGGAAAGACCTTGGTCAACCTCTTCTATGAATCCTCCACCCGAACCCGATCCTCCTTTGAGATTGCTGCCAAGCGACTCTCGGCGGACGTGATCAACGTGACGCCCTCCCAAAGCAGCGTGACGAAGGGAGAGAGCCTGTCCGATACGGTCAAGACCATTGAAGCCCTCGGAGCCGACGGCATCGTGATTCGCCATGCCTCTTCGGGAGCGGCCGAGTTTGTGGCGGAACGGGTGGAGTGCCATGTTGTGAACGGAGGCGATGGATGCCATGAACATCCGACCCAGGCCCTGCTCGACCTCTTCACGATCCGGAAAAAGAAGGGAAGGGTCGCCGGACTTACGGTGGCCATCGTCGGAGACATTCTTCACAGTCGGGTGGCGAGATCGAACATTCTGGGGCTCTCTGCCCTGGGGGCAAAAATTCGGCTTGTGGCTCCTCCCACACTCCTGCCGCGGGGGATTGATCGCTGGCCGGTGACAGTCTACGACCGTCTCGACCGTGGAATCGACGGTGCCGATGTGGTCATGGCCCTCCGCCTTCAGCTCGAACGGGCCTCGGGTGGGTATATTCCCTCTCTGGCGGAGTACTCTCGCCTCTATGGCCTCTCGCGGGAAGTTCTCGAGAGACACGCTCCGCAGGCCGTGGTGCTTCATCCGGGACCGGTGAATCGGGGTGTGGAGATCTCGGGAGAGGAACTCTTTTGCAACGATGTGGCCATTCTCGATCAGGTTGAATATGGTGTGGCCGTCCGGATGGCGGTTCTGTATCTGTTGATGGGCGGTCGAGGGGAGGAGTCTTCCCTCCTCGCTGCCGGCTCAAGGGGGGAGGGGTTGTGAGGGACGGTTCGTCAGGCAATCTTCTGATTACGAACGTGACACTGTTTGATCCGGCCGAGGGGATCCTCGGGGGGGAAGGCCCGCTCCTGGTGAAGGATGGGCGCATCGCTCCCGCCGGAACGCCGATTCCTTCCGGGACTCCCGAGCTTGATGGCCGGGGAGGAGTCCTGTGTCCAGGCTTCGTCGATCTTCACGCCCATTTTCGCGAGCCGGGATTTGAATACAAGGAAACGATTGCCAGCGGTTCCCGGGCCGCGGCGGCCGGTGGCTTCACCTCGGTCTGCGTCATGGCCAACACCAGTCCGGTCAATGACAACGACGCCATTACGAGGGCCATCCTTGACCGTGCCCGTGAGGTCAATCTGGTGCGGGTCTTTCCCATCGGAGCCGTGACCCGGGGGCTCGAAGGGCAGGAGCTGACTGAAATGGGAGCCCTGGCGTCGGCTGGATGTGTGGCCTTTTCTGACGATGGCCGCCCTGTCTCGACGGCCCTCATGATGCGCCGGGCATTGGAGTACAGTCGCATCTTCGGACGACCGGTGATCGACCATTGCGAGGATCTCGTCCTGTCAAACCGCGGCGTCATGAACGAGGGAAGCGTCTCTGCCGAACTGGGCCTTGCCGGGATCCCCAATGCCTCGGAAGAGGTCTCCATCGCGCGGGATCTCTCGGTTCTGGAGCTTGCAGGGGGGCGTCTTCATGTGGCCCACCTCTCCACCGCCGGAGGAGTGAGGCTGGTCAGGGAGGCCAAACGACGACACCTTCCCGTGACGGCAGAGACCTGCCCCCACTATTTTGCCCTGACCGACGAGGCGGTCCTCTGCCACGGGACCCATGCCAAAATGAATCCCCCCCTGCGTCGGGAAGAGGACCGGCTCGCGGTCATTGAGGGGCTCAAGGACGGGACGATCGATGTCATCGCCACCGACCATGCCCCTCACGCCTCTCATGAGAAAGAACAGGAGTTCGACCGCGCCCCGTTCGGAATTATCGGTTTGGAAACGGCCTTTTCCCTCTCCCTCGAGCTTGTCCGGGAAGGGGCACTGACCTTCTCGGAGCTGATCTACCGCCTGTCGACCCGCCCGGCGGAGCTATTCGGGCTTCCCCGGGGATGTCTGAGAACCGGAGGTCTCGCCGATCTCGTTCTTCTCGATCTCTCGGGCGAATGGGAGGCGGGCCGACCCGGATATCGTTCGAAGAGTCGGAACTCTCCCTTTACGGGAAGAAGAATGAAGGGCCGGGTGGCCGCCACGATTGTGGGCGGGCGAGTTGTCTTTTCGGAGGATAGGTCGTGAGCGGGCTTTCCTGGAAGAAAAAAATCTCTCTGGCGCTTGAGGACGGGACCGTCCTCAGGGGAATGTCAGCCGGGGTCTCCGGAACGGTCACAGGGGAATTTGTCTTCAATACGGCCATGTCGGGCTATGAAGAAGTCCTGACAGATCCTTCCTATGCCGGTCAGATCGTGACAATGACCTCTCCCATGATTGGAAACACCGGGATCACTCGGGAGGATGCCGAGTCCACCGGAGTGCATCTCTCCGGCTTTGTCGCCCGCGAAATCGTTGCACTTCCTTCGAATCACCGCTCCCGGCTCTCCTTGCCGGACTACTTTCAGGAGCGTGGGGTTGTGGCGGCTTCCGGGATCGACACCCGTCTTCTGACGCTTCGTCTCCGGGACCGAGGAGTTCTCCGGGGGATTCTTACGACGGAGGAGCATGATCCTGTTGCCCTTCGGAAGGCGGCAAACGAAATCTTGCCCATCTCCGAGGTCGATCTTGTGGGCCGGGTCGCCTCCCGGGAGAGGATGACACTTTTTCCGGAGGGACCGTCCTCCCTCCGCGTTGTCCTCATCGACTACGGGGCCAAGGCCTCGATCGCCCGATTCCTTCTCGGTCTTGGGATCGGAGTCACTGTGGTGCCTCCCCGAACGACAGCCCGCCAGATTCTTGATGACAGCCCCGACGGGGTGATCCTGTCCAATGGTCCCGGCGATCCCGCCAGCCTCGACTCCGAGGTGGAGACGATCCGTGGGCTGGTCGGACGCCTCCCGCTCTTCGGAATTTGCCTCGGCCACCAGCTTCTCGCCAGAGCTGTCGGAGCCCGAACCTTCAAGCTGCCCTTTGGCCACCACGGGATTAACCATCCGGTCCTTGACCTTCGCGACGGAAGGGTTCTGATCACCTCCCAGAACCATAATTATGCGGTCGATCCCCGCTCTTTGCCTGCGGGTGCGATCCGGACCTTCGAGAGCTTATATGATCATTCCCTTGAGGGGCTCTGGTTTCGGGAGGCGCGGATCTATTCGGTCCAGTTCCATCCGGAATCAGCCCCGGGTCCTCATGATGCACGCTCCGTCTTTTCCAGCTTCCATTCAATTCTTCTCGGAGAAGATCCGTGAGCGTTCCCCTTCTCGAAGATTCCATCTCTCCGGAGGTTCGGGAAAAAATTGCCGAGGCTTACCGGGCCCTTTTCCCCTGTCGGGCCTGCCCGCGCCACTGCGGGGTCAACCGTCTTTCCGGGGAGCAGGGGACGTGTCGAACGGGGGCCCTGGCAAAAGTGGCGGCCGCGAATCTCCACTTTGGGGAGGAGCCCTGTCTCACCGGAACACGAGGATCGGGAACCGTTTTCTTTTCCGGGTGCAATCTGGCCTGTGACTTCTGTCAGAACTTTCCCCTGAGCCAGTACGGTCAGGGAGTCGAGCGAACGCCCGGAGAGATCGCGGAGATCTACCTCGACCTTCAGCGCCGGGGGGCCCACAACATCAATCTTGTGACCCCCAGCCATGTCATCCCTCAGGTTCTTCACTCCCTAGCGCTGGCCAGGGCTGGAGGACTGACGATTCCTGTTGTCTACAACTCCAACGGATATGATGAGCCCGCCATGCTCCGCCTCCTGGAGGGCTGGATCGACGTCTACCTGCCGGACATGAAGTATTCTGCCGAAGCCCCGGCTCTCCGCTACTCCAAGGCCCCGGCCTATGTAGAGCGCAACCGGGCCGCCGTCCGCGAGATGTTTCGGCAGGTGGGGGCCCTCAGCCTTGACGGACAGGGGTTGGCCCAACGGGGGGTTCTGGTCCGCCATCTTCTCCTTCCGTCCGAACTCTCGGGCTTTGAGGGCGTGGCGCGCTTCATCCGCGAAGAGCTGGGAGAGCATGTTCCGGTCTCTTTCATGGGCCAGTACTTCCCCACCCATCGGGCCTTGCGGGTTCCCCTCCTGGCCCGGAGGCTGACGGCCGAGGAATACGAAAAAGGATTGGGAATCCTCTTTTCTGAGGGACTTCTCGAGGGATATGTCCAGGAATTTGAAGAGGAGGAGCCGATTTCCTCCTCCCGACCGGAAACAGAGGAGAGCGCGTGCCAAAAAGAGATGACCTTCGCCATATCCTGATCATCGGCAGTGGTCCCATCGTGATCGGACAGGCCGGAGAGTTCGACTATTCGGGAACACAGGCGGTGAAGACACTGAAGGAGGAGGGATATCGCGTCAGCCTGGTGAACTCGAATCCCGCCACCATCATGACCGATCCCGATCTGGCCGATGCGACCTACATGGTTCCCCTGACGGTGGAGAAGGTCAGCGAAGTGCTGGAGCGGGAAAGGCCCGATGCCATCCTTCCCACCATGGGAGGCCAGACCGCCCTGAACCTGGCGGTCGCCCTTGCCCGCGACGGAATCCTCGACCGCCTGGGGATCGTTCTTCTGGGGAGCTCGCTTGAGACAATCGAAATGGCCGAGGATCGGGGCAAGTTCAAGGAGGCCATGGCCCGGATCGGCCTCTCCGTTCCTCAAAGCTTTCTCGTGCGCTCCCTTCCGGAGGCCATGGAGACCCTCTCCTCCCTCTCTTTTCCCCTTCTCATCCGCCCCTCCTTTACCCTTGGAGGGACGGGGCAATCGGTGGTCTACAATCGTGAGGAGTTTTCCCGGGCGGTTCTCTTCGGGATCGACCAAAGCCCCATCGGCGAGATCCTGGTGGAGGAGTCACTGATCGGTTGGAAAGAATTTGAGCTGGAGGTTGTCCGGGACAAGAAGGACAATGCCATCATCGTCTGCAGCATTGAAAATGTCGATCCCATGGGAGTCCATACCGGGGACAGCATCACCGTGGCTCCCGCGATGACCCTGACTGACCGGGAGTATCAGAGACTTCGGGACGCCGCCATCGACATTCTTCGGGAGGTGGGGGTGGAGACGGGAGGATCCAACGTCCAGTTTGCGGTGAACCCCGCGGACGGGCGCTTTGTGGTCATCGAGATGAATCCCAGGGTGTCCCGGAGCTCGGCCCTGGCCTCCAAGGCCACAGGCTTCCCCATTGCCCGGGTCGCAACCCGGGTGGCTATCGGCTACTCCCTCGACGAGATTGCCAATGAGATCACCGGGACGACCCCGGCCGCCTTTGAACCCTCCCTCGACTATGTGGTGGTCAAGATCCCCCGCTTTCACTTCGAGAAGTTTCCCCAGTCCGACCGGACGCTGGGACCCCAGATGAAGTCGGTAGGAGAAGGCATGGGGATCGGACACAACTTTCGGGAGGCCCTCCTCAAGGCCCTTCGCTCGTTGGAAAACGGGACGGATCATCTGATGCCGGTGGTCCTTCCCGAGGATCCCGATGAGCGCGACCGGGTCTTGTCCCAACCGTCCGACCGCCGGATCCACCAGATCGGAGAAGCCCTGAGGCAGGGGGTTTCGGTGGATGATCTTGCCCGGGTCACCGGCTTTGATCCCTGGTTTCTCCGGGAATTTGCCGCCATCGTGGAGCTCGAACGGGAGGTCGGAGAGTTCCGGGGCCAGCCTCTTGACGCCATTCCCTCCGAATTTCTCCGTCTCCTCAAGGAAAATGGTTTTTCCGACCGGGCTCTGGCCCGTCTTCTTGGATCCTCCGAAACCGAAGTCCGGGAGCGGAGAAGGGCCGCCGGAATCACCATGCGTCTTCGAACAGTCGATACCTGCGCGGGGGAATTTGCCGCCCGAACCCCCTACCTCTATGGAACCTATCATGGCTCCCCGGAGTGGAGTCGCTCCACCATGAAAGACTCGGTGGTCATCCTGGGATCCGGCCCCAACCGGATCGGGCAGGGAGTGGAGTTTGACTATTGCTGCGTTCATGGGGTCATGGCTCTCCGGGACATGGGAGTCGAGGCGGTGATGATGAATTGCAACCCGGAGACTGTGTCGACCGACTTCAATGTCTCGGACCGTCTCTTCTTTGATCCGCTGACACTGGAGGATGTTCTGGGGGTTCTGGAGGCCGAGCGACCTCGCGGCGTGGTGGTTCAATTCGGAGGACAGACTCCGCTTCGCCTCATGAAGGGGCTCTCCGAGGCCGGCATTCCGATTATGGGAACCTCCTTTGAGATGACCGATCTGGCGGAGGACCGGGAGCGCTTTCGGGAGCTGATCGACCGCCTGGGCCTTCTCCAGCCCCGGAGCGGACTCGTCCATCGGATTGAAGAGGCCCTTCCCGAGATCCTCCGCATCGGATTTCCCGTGCTGGTTCGGCCCTCCTATGTTCTGGGGGGAGAGGCCATGGAGATCCTCTACGATCTCGAGGACTGGCAGGAATATGAACGGCGGATTGCCTCTCTGGACTTCCGTTTTCCGCTTCTTGTGGACTCCTTCTTCTCCGATGCGACAGAAGTGGATGTGGATGCCTTGGGAGACGGTCGGGAAATCATGGTGGGGGGGATCCTCGAGCATGTGGAGCAGGCGGGAATCCACTCCGGGGATTCCGCCTGTTTTATCCCCCCCCGATCTCTTTCGGAAACGGTTCTTGCCGAAATCTGCCGGCAGACTCGGGTTTTGGGAGAAGCCCTATCGGTGAAGGGGCTCATGAATATCCAGTTTGCCGTTCAAAATGAAACAGTCTATGTTCTGGAGGTCAACCCTCGGGCCTCGAGGACGGTTCCCTTCACCTCCAAGGCAATCGGCCTCTCCCTTCCCAAGCTGGCCATGCGCATCATGATGGGAGAATCACTGGCCTCCATGGGCCTTTCCGGACACCGCCCCCGTCCCCTTCCTTATACCGCAGTCAAGGAGGCCGTCTTCCCCTTTCGCCGTTTCAGGGGCGCCGATATCCTGTTGAGTCCGGAGATGAAGTCCACTGGAGAGGTGATGGGAATCTCCGGAAACTTCGGGGGAGCCTTTCGGGATGCCCAGGAGGCTTCGGGCATGCGACTTCCGGTGCGGGGAACGGTCTTCGTGAGCGTCAGTGACCGGGACAAGCCGGCGGCAGTGGAGGTCTCCCGAAATCTTTACGAGGCGGGCTTTCGGATTGTGGCAACCGGAGGAACCTCCCGGGCCCTGGAGTTGGCGAACATTCCCTCTGTGCGCGTCCTCAAGGTCAAGGAAGGCCGCCCCCACATCGTCGATCTCATCAAGGACGGCGAGGTTCAGCTGGTGATCAACACCGTCTCCGGCAAGCAGGCTCAGAAGGACTCGCTCTCCATCCGCCAGGAGACACTCCTTCGGAACATTCCTTATTACACGACAATTGAAGGGGCGCGGGCCCTGGTGCTGGCTCTGGAGAAAAACCAGTCTCAGGCCGGTCCCCGCTCCCTTCAGGAGCTCCATCGGCTTCTTTCTGAAGAATCCGGCGCTTGAGTTTCCTCCGAAAATTTGTTTAAGCTCGAAGAGACGACAATTCTCTTATGGAGACAGACAGGACAGAGACAGGGGGATCCATGCAACAGACACCCATGACGAAGGAAGGGTACGCCAAGCTCCAGGAAGAGCTCGAGCGTCTCAAGAAGGTGGATCGCACCAAGAACATCCAGGATATCGCCGAGGCCCGTGCCCACGGAGATCTCTCCGAAAACGCCGAGTACCATGCCGCCAAGGAAAAGCAGTCCTTCATCGAGGGAAGGATCAAGGAGCTCGAGGCGAAGCTCTCGACGGCCATTGTGGTCTCCTCTGCCCATCAGGACCGGGATCGTGTGACCTTCGGGGCCACCGTCACACTTAAAAATACCTCAACGGGGGAGGAGAAAACCTATACTCTCGTGGGGCAGGAAGAGGTAGATCTCAAGCGTGGACGCCTCTCCGTGGCGTCCCCTGTCGGGAAGGCGCTTGTGGGCCATCGCGTGGGAGAGAACGTTTTGATCCGGGTTCCCGCCGGAGAGATCGAATACGAAGTCTGTCGGATCGACTACGAGGAGTGATTCTCTCCCGGAAAGGGGAACTCTCATGAAAAAGGCCCTGACGATCGTTCTCTTTACGTTAACGGTGGCCATTCCGGCCCTGGTCGTCTTCGGGATTTACTTTTTTGGCCCCCAGCTCTCCCGATTTCTGACGGGGGGGTAGTGTTTCAAATTCAAAAAAGTTTTTCAGATGTGTTTCAAATGGAAACGGATTTCGAATGAGTGCCGGAAGTTCTTGGAAGTGGATATGAGAGGGATGACCTCTTAAGTCTTCGAGGATTTAGTTTTTTTCTCCAATCTCTCTTTTTTGGCATCTGAATTGCATCTCTATTGTGGCAACGGGGAAAGGTTCCTGAATGGCTCCCCGTTCCACGAAGGAGGAGTGCAATGGACTGTCAACGATGTCATGGAAAGATGGTGGAAGAGGAATTCAGCGATCTCAAGGATGATTCGGGTTCGCTGAACTTTCGTGGGTGGCGGTGTCTCCTGTGTGGAGAGATTGTGGACTCGGTTATCCTTTCGAACCGGAGCCACAGGCCTACTCCAATCGTGAGCCGCAATCGGAAGATCATGGCCTATCATTGAATCCGGCCCATACGCCGGTTCTTGCCGGTTCCGGGAGTCGTTGCGGGAAGTTCTCCCGGACCGGAAGCTCTCATCGGGGAGATCTGCTCTCCGCCCATCATACAATATGGAACTTTCACTGGAAAAGACAGGAGTCAGACAATGATTACAATGAGCGAAAAGGCAGTTGAAAAGGTCAACGAATATCTCAAGACGGAAAACAAGGAAGGCTATGGACTTCGGGTCTATGTCTCCGGAGGGGGCTGTCATGGATTTCAGTATGGCATGTCCTTCGAGGAGGCTCCCGGGGATATGGATCAGGTGATTGAGGAGTCTGGCGTGAAGCTCTTTATCGACTCCCAGAGCTACCCCCTTCTCTCCGGGGCGACCGTCGACTATGTCGAGAATCTTTATGGTTCGGGATTTGCCATCAAGAACCCGAACGCCAAGAGCTCCTGCGGATGCGGAAGCTCCTTTTCAGTCTGAAACTTCCGGGACAGCTTCCGGAAGGTCAGGGAGGGTCTGTGGCACGGCAGACCCTCTTTTTTTGTGCCTTTTTTCTCCTCGTGCTCCTTCTCTTCGTTTTTCCGCTTTCGAAAAAGGCCGGGGCCGACTCCTGCTCACTCTCCTCGGTAGCCCGGTATATTGCCTCGCACAGCCGTCCCGCCCAACCCCTTCCCGTCTCCTTCCGGATCGCCGGGGCCTTGATGGCCGCCTCCCGGAGAACCCATCTCCCGCTCTACCTTTTGGTGGCAGTCGCTCAGCAGGAATCCTCCTTCAACCCCGGTGCGGTGAACCTTGCGTCGGGGGACTACGGGCTTTTGCAGGTGCACTACCGTTTCTGGCGTTCACGCCTGGCCAAGCGGTCTCCCCAGGGGCTCAGGGCGATCCGTCGGAGCGATCTCCTGGGAATCGATGTCAATGTTCGGGCGGCGTCATTGATTCTGATCCACGATCTCCGGCTCGCCGGAGGAGATCCCGTAGGGATGCTGGGCCGGTTTTCCGGTCGGGTGGGAGGCGCTCACAGGCAATATGTGGAGAGTGTTCTGGCCAAGGGGATGGAATTCCTTGGTGCGCTCAAGCGGCAGGGAGTCCTCTGCCGCTAGGGCTTGGGCGAAGGGACGGAGGCGGCTCGGTTTCGACCGGCCCGCTTCGCTTCATAAAGCATCCGGTCGGCCAGCGCCATTAGCTCCTCCTCCCGGGAGACGTCCGCCGGGTAGCTTGCAACTCCAATGCTCACGGTGATGTTTCGGGCCTGGGGGTGGGCCAGGGACCGGACAGCTCCCAAGATGCGTTCTGCAATCCTGAGCCCCGTTTCCTTGTCGATCTCCGGGAGGACGACAACAAACTCCTCTCCCCCATACCTTCCGAAGCCATCTCTGGCACGGAGCGTTCCCGCGATCTTTTCCGTTACAGAGACAATGACCTCATCCCCGATCTGGTGCCCCAGTGTGTCGTTCACCTGCTTGAAGTGGTCGATGTCGATCATGAGAAGTGTCAGGGAAGTCTTTCTGAAAAGGGCCTCCTTCCAGGCTTTGTGGATGAAGAGATCAAGCGACTCGCGGTTAAGGATCTTTGTGAGAGGGTCGTGCTCGGATTTGCGTTTGAGGAGGCTCCGGTGAGCAAATAGGGCATGGCTCGTCTCGAGGACCGGGGCCGACAGTTCGAGCGCGTTCTGGAACTCCGACTCGGGAAGGGGGTTTTCCTCGGGAAAGGGGGGAGGAAAGATCAGGAGAAAGGGAATCGTGGCGCTAGTGTCCTGCTGGAGCTTGAAAACGACGACTCTTCGGGATCCGGTGTGGGGAAGGTGAAGGATTCCCGTCTTGTCGGGATCAAGATCGTCGAAGTAGCGGTCCCGGAGAAGGAGAATTTCCCGGATGGACTCTGTCAGGGGAAAGGAGGCCTCGAGCGCAAAGAGGCTCTCCGGGTCGCTTGAAAGGATGGCGACCGATCGCTCCTTCAGACTGGCTTCGCAGTAGGCCGTGGCATTGGCCGAAAGGAGATGCCGCAGAGACTGACAGATGAAGGATTCGTACGAAAAGGTCGTGTCGAGGGGAATCAGGTGTGTGAGGCTTTGGGCAAAGGAGCGGTAGCGGTTGAAGATGGCCATGAGACCGTTGCGGGCGGCCACCTGTTCGGCCAAAAGCGCCACCACGGAAAAGGCGATGCGGGGCCAGGGCGTTCCATCGGGCGAGAGGATGTCGGGGGCATCGTCGGGCAGGACGACATGGGTGAAGGTTCCCGCCGGCAGATCATTGGCTTGGACGACGATGGGAAGTCCGTCCATGGAGGCCACAATCTGAAGGTTGGGGGAGGGATGGGGATCGACAACGGCAGCAAGGACCACTCCCGGATCCGACAGCTGCATCAGGGTCTGGACAACAAGATCCCATCGCGACGGAGAGAGATGTCGTGGACGGACGAGAAGAAGTCGGCAGACGGTCGTCGGGAGGGAGAAAGAGGTCATGGGGCCTTTTCTTGTCAAAGTGCCACGGCGCGGTTATGCACAGAGCTGTGCCAGTCGGGACCTTGTCCGACATCCTACCATAGGGAGAGGTCCGTGTGGCAGAAGACGAAGGAATGCGAGAAGGGCTCCTGGCCCTTCAGAGGGCTCCGGTCATCTCGTCGATGACATAGCGGACGATCTCGGCCATGGTCGGGTGAATGTGGAGGATCCTCTGGTAGCTGTCGATGGTGGCCCGGAGAGAAATCGCCACACCCATGAGGTGAATGAGGTCGGCGGCTCCGGCGCCGAACATCTCGGCGCCCAGGATTTCCCGGGTCGCCGCCGAGGCAGTGATCTTCAGGGCTCCGTCCGTCTGTCTGTTGACAATGGCCCGGCCGAGCTCCGAGAAGGGGAGATAGCCTGTCAGGACGGGAATAGCCCTTTCCCTGGCCTCGGATTCGGTCAGCCCGACCCGGGCAAACTCAGGTTCGGTGAAGATCGACACGGGGACGGCTCGCTCCTCCACCAGCAGGGGCTTGTCGAGAACGGCATTGGTCCCGGCCATCTCTCCATGGTAGGTGGCCAGGTTAAGGACCGGGAGCTGGCCTGTCACGTCTCCTGCCGCGAAAATCCGGGGATTCGAGGTGCGGAGGTAGGGGTCGACGGAGACGGCTCCCGCATGGGTGAGGCGGACCTTGGCGGCGTCGAGGTCGAGTCCTTGGATGGCGGCCTGGCGGCCTGTGGCAAAGAGGACCCGGTCAGCGTCGAACTGGCGGGAAGCCCCCTCTCGGGTGCTGGCGTGCAGGAGGGCCCTCCCCTGAATTGTTTCAAACCTTTGGACGGTCATTCCCAAATGAATGGGGAGGCCACTCTTTCTGATCGCTTCAAGATATCCGTCGGCAAGGCGGGGATCGAGGGAGCGACTCCAGGGATGGAGAATTTCCACAACCTCGACGTCCACTCCCAGCATCGCCAGATACTGACCCAGTTCGAGTCCGATCGGTCCGGCCCCCATGACGACGACCGAGCGGGGCAGTGATCGACACTGAAGAACATCGTCGGATGTCCAGAGCCATTCCCGGGAGAGCCCAGGGATCGGGGGGATTCGGGGAATAGAGCCCGTGGCAACGACGGCCCGGTCAAAAAATAATGTTTCATCCCCGACTTTTGCCGAATTTTCAGAGAGGAAGCGGGCTTCGACAGGCAGAAAGCGGATGTCGGGATTGTTTGTCACGCTCAGGTGGGCGGATTCGGCCATCTCTTCGATCATGGCGTCCTTCATGGACACCATGGCGGAAATGTCGGCCCGAAGTGTGGAGGTGTCGAGAGAGAGGCCAAGATCGGAAAGCCCGGTGCGGATGAAGTGGTATACATGGGCTGACCTGAGCAGGGCCTTGGATGGCATGCAGCCGGAGAGAATGCAGAGGCCCCCGAAGGGGGGGGGAGAGGCCAGTGTGACCTCGGCGCCGAGCCTTGCCGCCTGACGTGCGGCATAGCGGCCGGCCGATCCGGCACCGATGACAAGGACTTTTCTTTTGCTCACGGAGACCTCCGATGAGGGGTGACTGAATCCGGTGACGCTCCTTTCCGATCATACCGAATCACTCCGTCCGAAGTCATCCGTTGGGCGTTTTTTTCCGATTTCTTTGAAACCCGGGCTCCGTATCCCATTTCGAGAAAGGATCTTGCCTTTTTTTCTCTCAACGTGTACTCTTTTTTCATACGGTATCGCGAAAACGCATCCGTCTCTTCCGGGCCGTCGTCAGGCTCCGGAGGAGGATCGTCAGGTTCCCTCGGAAGCAATTCCAGACTGGTGGACGTTGACATCTCCAGCTTCCAGACAAGTCGAGCCAGGGGGCCAAGATCAGGAGCGAGAATAAGGGGCGAAGACAAGGGAGTCTTCATGAATCGTCATGGAGTCTCCCTTTTTTTGTGTTTCGCCCCCGTTTTGTGCTCGGATGACCGAGAGTTCCGCCGCTTTTCCGGAACGTTGACCCTTCATGACCTTCCTACACAGGAGCCAGACCGCATGACCCCGAAAGAAGTGCTTGATTACGCCAAGAAAAACAACGTTCAGATCATCGACGTGAAGTTTACCGACCTGTTTGGCACCTGGCAGCATTTTTCCATCACCCCCCACCAGCTCACCGAAGAGACCTTCGAGGAAGGGCTGGGATTCGACGGGTCCAGCATTCGCGGCTTCCAGAGCATCAACGAGTCAGACATGCTTCTGGTTCCGGACCCGAAGACGGCCTTTCTCGATCCGTTCACCCAGGTTCCCACACTCTCCCTGATCTGCAACATCAAGGACCCCATCACCGGGGAGTCCTATGCCAAGGATCCTCGCCATATTGCCCAGAAGGCCGAAAGCTACGTGAAGAAGGTGGCCGATATTTCCTACTGGGGCCCCGAATGCGAATTCTTCGTCTTCGACGACGTGCGCTACGGCACGGGCTCGAACTTCTCCCACTATTCCGTGGACTCCATCGAGGGTGCCTGGAACACCGGCCGGGAAGAAGATCCCAATCTCGGATACAAGGTTCGCCACAAGGAAGGCTACTTCCCTGTTCCTCCCACCGACACCCTGCAGGATCTCCGAAGCGAAATGGTCCTGACCATGGAGCAGATCGGCATCCGCTGCGAGGTTCATCACCATGAGGTCGCCACCGCCGGACAGTGCGAGATCGACATGCGGTTCGATACCCTGACCAAAATGGCCGACAATGTCATGAAGTACAAGTACGTGGTGAAAAATACCGCGGTCAAGTACGGAAAGACCGCGACCTTCATGCCCAAACCCCTTTTCCAGGACAATGGGTCCGGAATGCACGTCCACCAGAGCCTCTGGAAGGCCGGCAAGAATCTTTTCTACCAAAAGGGCGGATACGGAGATATCTCCGAGATGGCCCGACACTACATCGGTGGACTCATTCACCATGCGCCGGCCCTGCTGGCCTTCATCGCCCCCACGACGAACTCCTATCGTCGCCTCGTCCCCGGCTATGAAGCTCCCATCAACCTCATGTACTCGAAGCGGAACCGGTCGGCCTGCGTGCGCATCCCCATGTATTCGAAGAGCGAGAAGTCCAAGCGCATCGAGTTCCGGACTCCCGATCCCTCGAGCAACCCCTATATCGTCTTCGCGGCCCTTCTGATGGCGGGACTTGACGGGGTTGAGCGCAAGCTTGAGCCGCCGGCTCCTCTCGACAAGGATCTTTACGAGCTGACCGACCGGGAGAAGAAGAAGATCCGTCAGATGCCCGGAAGCCTTGACCAGGCCCTGGCAGCTCTCGAGAAGGATCATGACTTCCTTCTCAAGGGCGGAGTCTTCACCAAAGAGCTCATCGAGACCTGGATCCATGAAAAGACCAAGAAGGAAGTGGACGCCATTCGTCTTCGTCCCCATCCCCACGAGTTCTTCCTGTATTTCGACATCTAGAGGTCAGGGAGTTTTTTCGGGAGTATCTTTTCGGCAACGGTGCCGCGGGGAGAGTCAGCCCTGGGCCCGACAATCACGACAGGGCCCGGACAAAGCGATTTGTCCGGGCCTTTTTTTTGCGGGGACCTATGAATCACGAACAGAAGATCATTCAGGAATTGACAGCCTTTTTCGAGATCAGCCGGGAGCTTGCAAGCTCTCCTGATCTCGACAGCGCGTTGTCCCACATCCTGGGCATCATGGACTCCCAGCTCAACCTCCATCGGGGGGCCATTCTTCTTCTCGACGCACAGACCGACGAACTCATGACCGAACTGGCCTTTGGCATGTCGGAGGAGGAAAAGCGCAAAGGGAGGTTCAAGTCGGGAGAGGGGATCAGCGGAACGGTCCTCTCCACCGGCCAGCCCATTGTGGTTCCGGATATCGATGCGGAGCCCCGCTTCCTCAATCGGACGGGAAGCCGCAAGGGAAAAGGGCGCACCAAGACGGCCTTCATCGCCGTTCCGCTCATTTTTCAGGGGAAGAAGATCGGCGTCCTCTCCGCCGACTGCGACATGTCCCAGGGGGAGCGCGATCTCGAGGAAGATACGCGGGTTCTCTCGATCATCGGATCGACCATTGCCCAGGCTGTTCTCCTTCGTCAGCGCCTGAGCCGTGAGAACAAAAAGCTCCTCGAGGAGACGACGAGGCTTGAGCATGCTCTGAAGGGCCGCTATGCCATCGAAGGGTGGATCGGCCGCTCGAAGGTCATGAACCAGATTGCCGAAAGTGTCCATCAGGTTGCAGGAAGCCGGGCCACCGTCCTCATCCTGGGAGAGAGCGGTACGGGCAAGGAGGTCATCGCCAAGGCCCTCCACTTCATGAGCCCGCGGGCCAAGAACCCCTTCGTTCAGATCAACTGCGCCGCGATCCCCGAAACACTTCTCGAGAGCCAGCTGTTCGGCCATGAAAAGGGGGCCTTTACCGGCGCCCATCTGTCCCGCCCGGGGAAGTTCGAGGCGGCGGCGGGCGGGACGATCTTCCTCGACGAGATCGGGGAGATCTCGCCCGCGGTCCAGGTGAAGCTTCTGCGAGTCCTTCAGGAGCGTTCGGTGGAGCGTCTGGGGGGACAGAAGGTCATTCCGGTGGATGTGCGGATCGTCGCGGCCACGAATCGCAACCTCGAGGAGATGATCCGGCGCAATCAGTTCCGGGAGGATCTCTACTACCGACTCAACGTGGTTCCCCTGGTCCTTCCTCCCCTTCGCGATCGCCGGGAAGACATTCCTTTGCTTGTCAATCATTTCATCGACAAGTTCAACCGGGACAACTCCCGCTCGGTGACCCTGGGGGACGGGGTGATCGATCTTCTGGTGGATTATGAGTGGCCCGGCAATGTCCGGGAGCTCGAGAACATGGTGGAGCGGCTGGTGGTGATGGCCCGGGAGGAGAAGATCGCGGTGGAAGATGTCCGTAAGGCGATGACGCTCTACCCCCGCCCCGGACGGGCGGAGGTGTCGCCGGAACGGGAGCGGGAAGAGCACCCGGAGAGATCAACCCGGAGATCTTTCCCCGAGCCGGGGGGAGAAAAGGGGCTTCTGGGTGCGGTCGGCTCTCTTGAGCGTGAGCAGATCGAGGCGGTCCTCAAGCGCTATGGGTATGTGAAGACCCGGGCGGCCCGGGCCCTGGGCGTGACGCCCCGACAGCTCCGGTACCGGATGATCAAATACCAGATCCCCGATGAGGTTCCGGAGGAGTAGTGCCGACCCTTAAGAGAGGCGGATGCCAAGCTCCCTGAGCTGAACTCCGTCCACAGGGGCAGGCGCCTCCGTCAGAAGGCAGGATCCCTTCTGCGTCTTGGGAAAGGCCATGACCTCCCGGATGGAATCCCGCCCCAAAAGAATCATGGCCAGCCGGTCGAGTCCGATGGCCATGCCCCCGTGAGGCGGAGCCCCGAAGGAGAGCGCTTCCAGCAGGAAGCCGAACCTTCGGGTGGCTTCCTCTTCGGAGAGTCCGATCAGGTCGAAGATCCGTCGCTGGAGTTCGAGCTCGTGGTTTCTGATGCTACCCCCCCCCACTTCCGTTCCGTTCAGCACGAGGTCATAAGCCAGGGATCGTGTCTTCTCCGGGGCCTCCGAGAGGATCCCCAGATCGTCGGGATGGGGGGCGGTGAAGGGGTGATGGATCGCCTCGTAGCGTTTCTCGTCGGGGTTCCATTCCAGAAGCGGAAAGTCGACCACCCAGAACAGGGAGGTCTTTGACCGGTCGATGAGTCCGGCCCGCTCCGCCACATGCTGTCTGAGGGCTCCCAGGATCCTCAAGGCGGTTTTTTTTGTGTCGGCAATGAAGAGAAGGAGATCTCCGGGCTGAGCCTCCATCCGCTCCCTCACCCCTTTCTGGACCTCTTCAGGGATGAACTTGAGGATGGGGCTGGCGAGTCCTTCTGCCTCCGACTTGATCCAGGCAAGGCCCTTTGCCCCCTGTCCCATGGCCCAGGCCGTGAGGTCTTCGATCTCCTTCCGGCTGAGCGCGGCACCTCCGGGGTAGCGGATCCCCCGAACCGTTCCCTCCTCCGCTGCCACGGCATTGGTAAAGACTGAAAACTGGGTATTCCGGGCAAGGTCCGTGAGATCGACAATGGGAAGATCGTAGCGGAGGTCGGGCTTGTCGCTTCCATAGCGATTCATCGCCTCATCGTAGGTCAGGCGCATGAAGGGGCGGGAGAGTGTCTCTCCCCGGAATTTCTTGAAGATGTCGCAGAAGAGCTCCTCGATGATCCCCAAAAATTTATCCCGCGTCAGGAAGGATGCCTCGATGTCCACCTGGGTGAACTCCGGCTGCCGATCGGCGCGCAGGTCCTCGTCCCGGAAGCAGCGGGCGATCTGAAAATACCTCTCAAGACCTCCCACCATCAAAAGTTGCTTGAAGAGCTGGGGGGACTGGGGCAGCGCATAGAATGATCCCTTTTCCAGCCGGGAGGGGACCAGAAAGTCCCGGGCCCCTTCAGGGGTGGAGCGGGTGAGGAGGGGGGTCTCGATCTCCCAGAACTGGTGGGAGGTCATATGGTTCCGGATCAATGCCGTGAGCTCCGAGCGGAACCTCAGTGCCTCCAGAAGCCGGGGGGAACGCATGTCGAGGTAGCGATAAGTCAGTCGAAGGCTCTCCGAGACCTCCTCCGATGTCCCCACCGGGAAAGGAGGAGTTTTGGCGGAGTTCAGGATGGTCAGTTGGGTCACCCTGACCTCGCGGTCTCCTCCGGCCACAGAGACGTTCACCGTTCCTTCGGGCCTCATCCCAACGGTTCCATGGAGGGAGATCACCCATTCGTCCCGAAGGGTCTTGGCCGCCTCTTCCAGAAGACGATTGTCCTTGGCGTCGACAACGCACTGGATCCGTCCGGAGCGGTCCCGCAGTTCGATGAAGAGAAGTCCGCCGTGGTCCCTGACCGTCTGGACCCATCCGGCGATGGTGACGGGGGTTCCGGGGGGAGATGTGAAGAGGTCGGAGACAGGGTGGGAACGGTACATGAAAAATCCTCAGGGTTTGGGGGGATCCGGCGGATCCCCGGAATGGCAATGGGGGAAGAGGGTCTTCTGTCGCTGTCCTTTCCGGACCGCCGGGCCCATTGTAGCACAGGAGAGGGCCTCTTCCATGCTCCTGATCTGACTGGATCAGGTCAGGGCTTTAGGGAAGCGGACGACCCTCGTCGAGGTCGATCAGGTCGAAGGGAGAGAGCGTTCCGATGTCAGGCCGGTGGGCCAGGGTGGGATAGGTCCGCCTTCGGTGGGCCGTCCGCTTTTCGTCAGCGGGGGCCTCTTCGATGGAGCGTCGCCATTCCTCCTTTTCCTTCTTGCTCCTCTTGCGCCCGCGGGATTCGACAAAGGCCAGAACGGCCGCATCGTCAGGGGCTCGAAGAATCGCGGCCTCGAGCTCTCCGGGGTCGAGCTCCGTGAAGGCCAGGAATCGACCGTCCAGGGGGTAGAGCCCGATTTCCGGGTCCACCGGCCGGAGAAGGTTGGGACGATAGTCCTCCGGAAGCTCTCCCCGGGAGTGGGCCCGGACTTTATCGATAAGGCGGGGAAGAATCACATACCCCCCGAGAGTGTCACGAGGAGAGCGAAGCGGAAGGGTCAACGCCGGCCTCCCCGTTTTGTCGGTCCCGAGGTTTTTGGCCCCCGGGACGAGGAACCCGATCCCGACGGGGAGCGCCGCCCTGGTTTCGTCGATGGCCCATTCCGGCGAGGGGAGCGGCCGTCATCGCTCCGGGACCTTGACTCCGGTCGTTCGGAGCGTTCTTGACGTCCTTGGGGAGATCGGGGTTTTCTCTCATCGCCAAAAGAGTTCTCGCGTCGCCCCTCGTCTCTGGTGCGGCTTTGGCGATCCTCCCGAGCCTGTCCCCGGGGAGCGCCTGATCTTGGAACGGAGGGCCGGCCAGAGGGCTGGTAGGGTTTTCTGGTCCGATCAAAACGTCCTTCCGGGCGTTCTTCCCGAGAGGCTGGGCGCTCGGGTCTCTCAAAACGATCGGCATGCGGACGGGCAGGGCGGTCCGGGCTATTGGCATATTGCCTCACAGGGCGAGAGGGAGAGGAGGCGGATCGTCCCTCCTTTCTGAAGCTCTCCCGCCGTGGACGATCCTGTCTTTCATCTTGGGAGGGATAGCCCGAAGACCGTCTTTGGGGGCGCTCTTCCGAACGAGTCTCCCGGTCGGACCATTCGCGACGGGCCGGACGTTCGGGGCGTGTGCCTTCCTCGAAGGACCGTGTGCGGGGGACCGTTCGGGCCTCCCGCCCGGATTCCTCCCGGGGGGAGCGAACTCCGGAAGGCCATTCGCCTTCAGTCCTCCGGATCTTCGGGAAGGCGCTTCCTCTCGAGGCAGCCGATCGGGGCCGGGAAGGACGGTCAAAGCCCTCCCCTCGGGGGGCGGCACTCTTTCCCGTCGTCCTGCGAGGCTCGCGAGATCCCTGCCCCACTTTTTCCTCCCTGCCGCTCCTTCGTCCTTCAGAGCGTGGAGCCCCCCCGTCATCGTCGCGCCGGGAAAATCGGGAGTCGAGGTTTTTGGGAAGGCTCTGGGGGCGGGTCCCCGCGAGGAGAAGCTCGGTCTCGTGAGGGGTGACGGTGCGGTATTCTCCGGGTTCGAGGCCGGCGAGTGTCAGCGGACCGAAGGCCGTCCGGACGAGTTTTAAAACAAAATAGTTCAGAGTCTCGAAGAGTCTCCGAACCTCGCGGTTTCTTCCCTCGGTGAGGGTGATGCGGTACCAGGCATTGGTGGAGGTCTGCCGTTCCGGGACGAGCTCGAGGGGAACCACCGGTCGTCCGTCGAGGCGAATTTCCCCCCGGGCCATCCGTTCGAGGTGGGCCGGAGACATCCCTCCCTGGATCTTCACAAGGTAGGTGCGAGGAATCTCGAAGCGCGGATGGAGAATGCGCTGGGAGAGATCCCCGTTATTGGTGAGAAGGAGTGCCCCCTCCGTTTGAAAGTCGAGGCGCCCGATATGGAGCAGGGGATCGATGCCGGGAAAGTAGTCCCGGAGGGTCGGCCGTCCTTCCGGATCGAAGAGGGTGGAGACGACCCCCTTGGGCTTGTAGAAGAGAAAGAGGAAGGTCTCCGGCTCCCGGGGCAGAGGGCGCCCATCGACAAGGATCACCTGGTGCTTGGGGTCGACCCGCGTCCCGGGTTCCGTGACAACCTCCCCGTCCACCGTAACCGAGCCCGCCGCAATCAGCTGCTCCGACTTTCTCCGGGAGGCAACTCCCCGATGGGCGAGGATCTTGTGGAGCCTGAGGCGGCCATCGGCCTCTTCGGGGATTTCTGAGTCGTCGGGGGAGTGCCGGTCGGGGTCGGACCCTGGGGTTGTCATGTCGGGATCCTTTACTCCCACTCGATGGTGGAAGGTGGCTTGGGGGAGATATCGAAGACCACCCGGTTGATTCCGGGAACGGTGGCGATAATGCGGTGCGAGATTCGGCCGAGCAGGCCCGGATCGAGATAATGGACATCGGCCGTCATGCCGTCCACCGAGCAGACGGCTCGAATGGCGGCAACGTTTTCGTAAGTCCGGGCGTCGCCCATGACTCCGACAGACTTGACCGGAAGGAGAACGGCGAAATACTGCCAGAGCTCGGAGCGGAGGGGGGAGTTTTCCACCTCCTCCCGCACGATGGCGTCGGCCTCCCGGAGGATATGGAGGCGTTCCGGGGTCACGGATCCCAGAATGCGGATGGCGAGCCCCGGTCCGGGAAAGGGTTGCCGCGAGACAAAGCGGTCGGAAAGACCCAGCTCGCGTCCGAGCCGCCGGACCTCGTCCTTGAAAAGCTCACGCAGGGGTTCAACCAGCTCGAAGGGCATGCGCTTCGGGAGCCCTCCCACATTGTGGTGGCTCTTGATGACGGCAGAAGGTCCGCCGAAGGAGGAGACGCTTTCGATGACGTCGGGATAGAGGGTGCCCTGGGCGAGATAGCGGTAGGTTCCCCGGCGGCGTGCCTCCCTGACAAAGACATCGATGAAGGTTCTCCCGATGGTCTTTCGCTTCTTCTCCGGATCGGCCACTCCCTTGAGGCGGTCGAGAAAGAGGTCGCGGGCGTCGATGATCTCGAGAGGGATCCCCAGGGAGGAGAGGTCCCTCTCCATCTCGGGAAGTTCGTTCTTGCGGAGAAGGCCATTGTCGACGAAAAAGGCATGGAAACGCTCGCCCAGGGCCCGGTGGCATAGGAGGGCGGTCACCGTCGAATCAATCCCCCCCGAGAGGGCACAGATCAGATGGTCCGTTCCCACCCGGGCGCGGATCTCCTCAACATGCCGGTCGAGATAGCCCTTGAGGGTCCAGTTTTTTTTGATTCCGCAGATATCCCGCAGAAAATGACGGAGAAAGTCCACTCCCGCAACGGTCTGGGTGACTTCAGGGTGAAACTGGACCCCGTAGAGGCCTTTTTTGCGGTTTTCCATGGCCGCCACCGGGGTGGTCTCGGTGTGGCCCGCAACGGTGAATCCCGGAGGAGGAGTGATGATGTTGTCCCCGTGGCTCATCAGGACGGGGGAGTTGGGGCGGAAGAGATCCCAGAGAGGAGAAACATCCTTGGCCGGGGTAAAGGGCTGGACTCCGTATTCGCGGACTTTTGCCCGCTCGACCTTTCCTCCGGCGACATGGGCAAGAATCTGCATGCCGTAGCAGATCCCCAGGACCGGCAGCCCCAGATCGAGAAGGGCGGGATCGAGGGCGGGCGCTCCCGGCTCATAGACGGACGATGGCCCCCCCGACAGGATCAGGGCAAGCGGCTGGCGTCGACGAATTTCCGCAAGAGGGGCGGAGGCCGGCAGGATCTCCGAATAGATTTCCATCTCCCGAACCCGGCGGGCGATGTTTTGTGTCAGCTGGGAGCCGAAGTCGAGAATGAGGACAGGGGATGGAGTCACGGGCGTGAAATCTTTCTAGAGGGTAAGGACGATGGGATCAGGCGTCGTCCCATTCGCGACGGTAATTGGGGGCTTCCTTGGTAATGATGACATCGTGGACATGGCTCTCTCTCAGTCCTGCGGGGGAGATCCGGACGAACTTGGCGTTTTCCTGGAGCTCCTTGACGGTCCGGCAGCCGCAATAGCCCATGCCGGAGCGAAGGCCCCCCGAGAGCTGGTAGATCATATCCGAGAGGCGCCCCTTGTGGGGGACCCGCCCTTCGATGCCTTCCGGAACCCATTTCCGGGAGCCGGAGGGCTGGTTGTAGCGGTCCCCGCCTCCCCGCTCCATGGCGCCAATCGACCCCATGCCGCGGTAGGTTTTGTAGGAGCGTCCCTGAAAGAGGACGGTCTCTCCGGGAGACTCCTCCGTGCCGGCGAGAAGGGATCCGAGCATGACGGCGGAGGCGCCGGCGGCGAGGGCCTTGACCATATCCCCCGAAAACTTGATCCCTCCATCGGCGATGACAGGAACTCCCGACTTTTTGGCGACCTGCCACACATCGGAGATCGCCGTCAGCTGTGGGACCCCTGCCCCGGCGATGATGCGGGTGGTGCAGATGGATCCGGGGCCGACGCCAACCTTGAGGAGGTTGGCGCCCGCCTTTATCAGGGCCTCTGCCGCGTCTCCGGTCGCAATGTTGCCGGCCATCACGGGGATGGTGGGATGGTTTTTCCGGACCTCCCGGATCATCTGCAGGACTCCGGTGGAGTGTCCATGGGCGGTATCGATCACGAGCATGTCGACCTGGGCCTTGGCCAGATGCCGGGCCCGCTCGATGGCGGGTTCGCCCACCCCTATCGCCGCTGCGACGAGGAGACGGCCCCGTGCGTCCTTGGCGGAGTTGGGGTACTTGATCTTCTTCTCGATGTCCTTGATGGTGATCAATCCATCGAGTTCGTTCTTGTCGTTGACCACCGGAAGCTTCTCGATATGGTGCTCCTGAAAGAGCCTCTTGGCGGCATCGAGGGTCGTTCCCACGGGGGCCGTGATCAGATTTTTCGAGGTCATGACCTCGGAGACCTTGCGGGTATGGATCGTCTCGAAGCGAAGGTCCCGGTTGGTCACGATCCCCTTGAGCTTCTTGTCCTTGACCACAGGGATCCCCGAGATGCGGTAGGTCTGCATGATCTCAAGCGCCCGGCCGACGGTTTCGTCGGGGTCGATGGTAATGGGGTCGGTGATCATCCCGGCTTCGGACTTCTTGACCTTGTCGACCTCGTGCGCCTGATCTTCGGGAGAGAGCGCCCGGTGAATGACCCCCATCCCCCCCTCTCGGGCCAGGGCGATCGCGAGCCTCGCCTCCGTGACGGTGTCCATGGCCGCCGAAAGGACCGGAATGTTGAGCCGGATCCCCTCCTGAAGAACGATGCTGGTATCGGTGTCGGCAGGAAGAAAGTCGGAAAAACGGGGAACGAGGATGACATCGTCGAAGGTCAGCCCCATGGGAAGGTCGTGAGACAGCATAAATCCCCCTCTGTTCTGGTCGAATAATCTTATTATCTTAACGGAATCTTTTTGCGAGATCAATGGAGGGTTCAGGGGCGAGTAATTGAGTTTTTATTTTATGAAGAGGAGTTGTGCGATATTTTGTCGGGAATGTCCCGCAGGAGGCCGCGGAGGGCGAGATCGACAAATTGCCGGGCGGTTCGTCCGGAGCGGGATCCTCGCCCCCGGGAGTAGGCGAGGGCGGCGATCAGAAGACGCACCGGAGGATCGGCGGGANNCTCCCGTGACTTAGCCTGCCAGTCGGCCATTTGGGAGAGAAGCTCTTCCTCGGATGGGTCGGGAGGAAGAAGGCCGGAGAGGCGGGCCTTTCGGAGAACGATCGAGAGGTAGGTCGCCACGTCGGGCTCGTCAAAGGAGAGAACGATCCCGAAACGGTCCCGGATGGCATGGGTGTCGTCGGCCTCTTCCTCGGCATGGAGGGAGTCTCCCCGGGCGGAGCGGGACTCGGGGAGGAGGTTCCGGATGTTGGTGGTGACGACAAGGCCCAGGTTGTCGGGCGGGGCCATGGNNCCCATGGCCCCGCCGTCAAGAAAGGCCTTGAACTGGCGAAACTCCGAGTCCCGGGGGGAGAAGGCCAGGTCGTCGAGGAGCAGAAGGTAGGGCTCCGAACGAAGGGAGAGAAGGTCGACGAGGGGGGCAATGTAGGGAATCCCGGTGACGTCGGCCTGAACAAGTCGCAGGGGAGGGCGTTCGGGGGTTCGGTTCCATTCATTCCAGAGGGAGAGGACCAGAGAGGTCTTGCCGGTTCCCCGATGGCCGTGAATCAGGGCCGGGAGTGGGGGAAGGCCGTGCAGGAGGCCCTCAAGATTTTTTCGGAGGGTCTCTGCTGCGGGCTCCTGTCCCCACAGCTCTTCCGGGAAGATCGCCCGGGGATGGTGGATGGCATGAAGAAAGGGGGGAAGCCCGGGGGGGGAGACGAGGCGGAGGGCCTTGTGGTGTCCCTCCAGAACCCGGCCTTCGTCGATCTTGTCAAACATCGAAGAAGAGGTCGCTCGCCCCGTCGGTGTGGTTCTCTTCCGCCATCTCCGTTTCGAAGGTGATCTTCTTGAAGAGCAGGAGATCGTAAAGCCTCCCGGCCTGGGTCCGGATGTCGGGGGCCTCAAGCAGAAACTGCCTCTCCGTGGCGGTGAGGGGGAGGAAGGCCGACCAGTGATGGAGCAAGGAAATCGGGTCCTTGGCCGATTCGTTGATCCACTTGAGCTCGGAGGTAAGGTCCCACTGGGACAGTACATCGCCGACGACGGAGCTGATCCTGTCCATGTCGGCCTGGGCCAGGGGCCAGCGCGTCTCCGGGCGGAGAACCGAGACGAGGCCCGTTCGCCACTCCTGCCGGGAGGTCTCCTCTTCGATGTCGAAGGTGGAGATCCCGAGGAGGGTGATGTAATATCGACCGTCAGGAAGCCGGTTGCTCTGAACGATCTTGCCCAGGGTCCCCCGCTTTTCCACCGGAGGAGACTGGTCGTACTGCTCCTCCCACCCCTCCCTGAGAAGGGTCATGCCCACCAGGTGCTCCCCCTCCAGGGCGGCTTCGATCATCTTCCGGTAGCGGGGCTCGAAGATGTGAAGAGGCCGAAGGGTCTTTGGAAAAAGAACGACATTCGGCAGGGGAAAAAGGGGAATCTCTATGGGCATGGCGTCCCTACCTCCCATGAGGGCCGTGAGTCAGACGGGGGCTGGCAAGGCGATCCCGCGGGGTCGGGTCTCCGGATCTCCGGAGAGGGGGTTCTCAAGACGGGCGGCCGTCGATCCATGACGATCAGTCCTCTTCGTAAAGGGTATATCCCGCAGGCTCTTTTCTGATGATTCCTCTGGCATCGGGAAAGGCCGCCCCGAAGAGGGCGAGCCTCCCGAACCATACTGTCGTATCGGCAGAATAGGGGAATGTCTTGAGCGTTCCGGGAACCCGCCGCTCGAGAGCCCCCAGGGCCTCCTCGAAGGTGGGATAGCGGCCCACGAGAAGAAGGTGGGTGCTTTCGGCAAGCTTTTTGTGGACCTCCGGAGAGGCCAGCTCGTGCATTCCATAAAAGGCTCCTCCAGCGATCATGAGAAGCCCCGCCACGACCATGACCAAAAGCTGTCGGGAAAAGCTCTGGAATGCGGCGGACCAGCTCGAGCTGTCCCCTTTTCTAAACAATGCCACGAACGTCTCCTTGGTGTCGGAAAGAAAACTACACTCTCCTTTATCGTTCCGGATTCGGATGGGTGGAGTCAAGTCCCCTGATTTGCTACTGTTTGACGAGGAGCCGGAAGTGGGGGCAGGGGGACTTTTCCCCGCCCCTGGAGGTCTCCGGAGCAACGGCCGTCATGAATTTTCGAGGGAGGTCAAGCGATGGGTCCGGAATCTTCGTCCCGAAGAGAGGAGGGAGAAGATCTTCATGTTGTGGAGGCTCAGGTGAGGGATGCTCCCGCGCTGGCGATCTTTTGGGAGAAGCTCATGCGGGAAGAGTCTCCGCCCCACTTTCGCGTGGGGGAGGATGGCGTCTCTCGGGCCGAGTCGGCCTTCCGGCGGATGCTGGCCCAGCCGGGGAGCTACCGGGGGTATCTTCTGGTCCCGAATCCCCTTGCCCCTGAGCGACGGCTCCCCGCCCCGGCAGGCTTTATCCTGGGGTCGGTCTATGAGCGCCTCTACGGAATGCCCTCCCGGGCGGGGAACATCATGCACTGGTATGTGGAGCCCGAGGTCCGGAGGAAGGGCCAGGGAGAGAGACTGTATCAGGCTCTTCTTCGGTGGTTTCGGGAGGCGAACGTGGAGACGGTGGAGGTGATGGCGCGGACGGAGGCCCCGAGACTCTCCGCCTGGAGGCGGCGCGGGTTTTCCGATGTCCTGAGCCTTCTGGTCATGCCGGCTCCCTGGAGGCAGGAATAGCCGGAATTCTCCCCGATTAGAGGCCGGCCCGATCAGAGGTCTGGAAGGTCGTCCTTTCCGGAAAAGAGATTCCCTTCCCATCGCGCCAGGAGGTATCCCCGGATGTAGAGGTCGATCTTTCCGTCGAGGACTTCGTCGACCCGCGAGGATTCGATCCCCGTCCGGTGGTCCTTCACGATCTGGTATGGCTGGAGAACGTAGGACCGGATCTGGCTTCCCCAGGCGTTTTCCTTCTTGCTTTCCGCTCCGGAGATGGCATCGAGCTCGGCCTTCTTTTTTTGACGTTCCAGTTCGAAAAGTCGGGCCTTCAGCACCTTGAAGGCCATCTCGCGGTTTTGGATCTGGGAGCGTTCGTTCTGGCTTGAAATCACGATCCCGGTGGGGATGTGGGTGAGCCGGACGGCCGAGGAGGTCTTGTTTACGTGCTGGCCTCCGGCGGAGGAGGCGCGGAAGGTGTCGATGCGGATGTCCTCGTCGCGAATCTCCACCGTGACCTCCCCTTCGATCTCGGGATAGACGAAGACGGAGGCAAAGGAGGTGTGCCGGCGCTTGGCCGCATCGAAGGGGGAGATTCGGACCAGGCGGTGGACCCCGCTTTCGGCCTGAAGGTAGCCGAAGGCCGATTCGCCCTTGACCCGGAGAGTGGCGCTCTTGATTCCTGCCTCCTCGCCGGGCTGAAGATCGATGACGGCCGTCTCGTAGCCTTTCGATTCGGCCCAGCGAAGGTACATCCGGAGGAGCATCTGGGCCCAGTCCTGGGACTCGGTTCCTCCCGCCCCCGGGTGGATTTCAAGGAGGGCCGGGCTGTCGGAATACTCGTCCGAAAGGATTTCCTCAAGCTCCAGCTGGTCGATCCGGGAGACGAAAAGCGGCAGGATCCGGGCCGCCTCTCCGAGGATCTCGGGGTCCTCGCCCATCTCCAGCGCCGCCTCGATTTCGGCCTCCTCCTGGGAAATCTCCTTCAGAAGATCGCGCCTCTTTTCGATCCGCCGCTTTTCCTTGAGAAGCCGTGTGGCCCGTTCCGCATCCTTCCAGAACTGGGGGTCGGCGCTCTGGGCGTCGAACTGCTCGATGGTCAGCGAGAGTCTCTCCGGGTCAAAGATGCCTCCGGAGCTGGGCGAACCTCTCCCGGTTCGTCAAGAATCGGTCTCTGATTTCCTGGATGTCGATATGGTCGGCGTTCACAAGGGGGTCCTTTCAATCGATGGAAGGGGACAGGGATCTCCTGGCGTCTCTCCCTCCGGTCTGGGAGAGAATCGCAAGGAAAGGCCTATGTTACTAAAAGAGCGGTTAAAAAATAAAGGTTGGCGGGGGGAGTGGAAGACGTCCTGTCGGCCTCGGGGAGGAGGAAGTCGGAGCTGCGTCCCGTCAAGGGCCCATCACGGAGGGGAGCCGGTCAGTGAGGGGCGAGGCTTCCCGAGCAGCGGAAGGATGGCCGCCGCAAAGAGGAGCGAGGAGAGGCTAAGGCGCAGGACCCATTCTCCGTGCCGGCGATAGAAGGTCTGTCCGGTTTCGAGACGAACATTTCCGGTCACCACGGCCTGCCGGAAGAGGGGACCGATGGCGGGGACGGTGGTGTCGGNNCGGGAGCCACGATTCCGCTGAGTCCCGTGTTGGCCGCTCTCACGAGATAGACGCCGTTTTCGGCGGCCCGCATTCCCGATTCCCGGAAGAGCTGCCAGGGAGCGCTCGTGTTTCCGAACCAGGCGTCATCGGAGATCACTGCCAACAGGGTTCCTTGTCCCAGATTCGTCCGGGAGAGGGAGGGATAGAGGGCTTCGTAGCAGATCAGGGGAGCCGCCCCTCCCGCGCTGCCCTGCAGGGGAAAGAGGACGGAGCGATGGCCCGCGGCCATGTCGCCGGTGATCCCGGTCATGGGACGAAGCCATCCGAAGAGTGCGGGCAACGGGAGAAATTCTCCGAAGGGGACGAGATGGCGCTTGTTGTAGGCCGCCACGACCTGTCCCCCGGGCGAATAGAGAACGGCCGAGTTGGTAAAGGAGAGGCCCACGGGCGAATCGGGATCGGGACGTTCTCCGATGGCCCCGGTGAGCAGCAAGGCGTCGGTGGAGCCGGGAGGCGAGAGCGTTCCGGCGAGAAGGGGGGCGAGGCGGGNNGGGCCGTTGTAGACGACGGGAAGGGCCGTTTCCGGCCAGACGAGCAATCGGGCGCCTTCGCCCGTACCCTGGCGGGAGAGGGCAAGGTACCGGGAGAGGGTCTCCCGCAGGGTGGCCCGTGACCACTTCAGGTCCGGGGGAATGTTCCCCTGGATGAGGGCGACCGGCAGGGAGGGGGAGCGATCGGTCCCCCTCTCCAGCGCCGATCCCCAGAGGAGCCAGAGGGAGAGGAGTCCGACCGGAAGGAGAAGCCATAGGCCTTTCCGTGCGACTCCATCCTCCCGGGGGAGGCGGGAGAGGGCAAAGGCCAGAAGGGCCGTTTCCAGAAGAATAAGAAAGGAGAGCCCGGTGGTCCCGACGATCCGGGCGGGAAGGGCCAGAAGGGGATGGGCGAAGAGAAGGGAGCCCGGAGGGTTCCAGGGAAAGCCTGTCAGGACCTCATCCTTTCCCGCATCGCAGACGATCCAGAGGGACGGTCCCATCCAGAGGCTTCGCGGTCTGAGGAAGCCGGAGACGGGCTCCCAGAACCCCAGACGATAGGAAAGGGCCCGGAAGAGGGCGGGGTAAAGGGCCAGATAGAGGGAGAAGAGTGCGAGCCCTCCGAGGGCCAGAGGGGGAGGAATATGGCCATACTCTTCCATGCTCACGGTGACCCACCGGACGCCGACGAGATTGGCCGAAAGACCGAAGAGAAACCCTTCTCCGAAGCCCTCTCGTCCGGTGCGGGGAACGATCAGGAAGAACGGCAGAAGGAGCAGGGCGATCACCGGAAAATAGGGGACATCGAGGGAGTGCGCATCGAAGAGGGCGCCAAACCCTCCTCCCGCCCCCAGGAAGATCAGAATGCGAAGGTTCCTGGAGAGGCCTTTAGCGCCGGTCGTGATTGTCGATGTGGGGGAGGTCAGGGTCGTCATGGCGCATCAAATGTATCACGGGCACGATCTCTTTGAAAAATTGTCGATTGGGGCGGGAGCTTTCCCGCGGCGGCCAAACCGGAATCATGAAACGACGATCCTTGCCCTGATTCCGATATAGAAGTGTGAAAAAACAAANNCCTTGGAGCAGTTGTAGATCGGGGGCTTTTGATCGATAATGGAGTCCTGAGTCGATCCGGATGCGGCCCTCGGGTGTTGGATGAGGGATGTGCCCTTCATGGCGACTGCCGAGGGAAAAGTCAGGAACAGCGGGCAAAAGAGGTCTTTTGGGAGGGTCAAACTGGTGAGTGAAAAACGGAAAGGGCTCTTTAACCGGATTCTGGCGGGAGTCAGCCTTGTGGCCGTCCTTGCGGGGGGGGGCATTGTCCTGGCTCCGGCAACGTCTCGAGCCGGGGATCTGTCGGCCCTCCAGACGAGCGTGGTGTCTACGGATCTCTTCCTCACATGGATCCCGACTGAGGGGCCCGCTCTGGGGCTAACCGCCGGGCAGACCGCAGCCCTTCGGGAAATCCAGGGGGACTTTCGGAGCCGGAGCGAGGAGATCGGGCGGAGAATTCAAAAGGATGCCGTGATGCTCTCGGGAGAGGTCGGAAAGTACCCCATCGACCTGCATAAGGTGAAGCCCGTCCTGGAGGAGATCAGCAACCTCCGGGGAGAGCTCACCTATCATGCCATCAAGAGCCTCTATCGGGTCCAGACGACGATGAACCAGGGACAGTGGGACAAGGCCAAGGCCATGTGGAGCCACATTCTGGCGGCTCGCACCGTCACCCCGTCAGTGGCTCCCGCGGTGAAGCCCGCCCCTCAGGGGAAAAAGCCCTAGCTCCGGCCTTTCGGCCTTGTCAGGGAAGGTGGACCAGGTTGTACCCGCCGCCCTGCCCCTCGATCCACCAGTTTCCGGGCCAGAGACCTCCGGGAACCCCTCCGGCCGTCGTGGTGCTGTAAGTGGCTGGCGGGAGGTAAGGCGCGGAGATTCGGGGATTGGTTCCCCCGAAGAGATGGTCGAGCATGTAACCTAGGGTCCCCTCGTTCATGAGCTGGGATCGGGGGCTCTGGTCCTGGCCGAGCGGGGCAAGTCCCAGCGGCTCGGTCTTGCCCAGATGCTCTCCCGAGGAGAAGGCTGGGGGGATCGGTCCGGGGACTGCCGGGGAGGCGCTGTCTCCCGTGTCGGCGGCGGTTCCGGAGCCTTGAGTCTGGGTGTCGGAGCCGCCGAAGGTATGGCCATTGAAGGTGAAGGCACTGCAGCCGGCCAGCCCCGCGAGGGTCCCCGCCAAAAGGAGTGCCATGGGCCATGTCTTCGCCCGGGAAGAGTCTTTGGAAAGGTCCCTGACCATCGTCGTTTCCTCGCTTTCAGATCCTCTGTGGGTTCTTGGGCCTGATTTTTCTGAGGGTTCCACGTTCTCCTCTATTCTCGTTTCATCATACCCCAATGCATAGGCCGAAATCGAGGCGCGTCCGTTAGCAATGTGAGCGCCATTCAATGAGATCCGGGAGGTTTTTTGTGATTTTTGACCGTTTTGCCGAGGGGCTTGAGTCCCTGGAAAAGACCTCCGGGCGCATCGATCTGGCGAAGGGACTCGCCATTCTCCTTTCGGAGCTCTCTCCCGACGAGACGGCCAAGGCCCTGTACATGGTTCAGGGGCAACTCATGCCCCCCTTTGCCGGAGAGCCCATGGGGATGGCGGGCAGCCTCCTCCTTCGCGCCATCGCTCGCGCTCTGGAGTCCCTGAATGCCCCCCTGCCCGAGGTCGACCTCAAGAAGCGTCTTGCGGCCATCGGTGACCCGGGGCTGCTTGCCGAGAGCCTTCTTCCTCCCGGCAAGAGACCGCTGGTCTCGCTTGCCGCAGTCTACGATCGCCTTCTCGGGATCTCGCGCCTCTCGGGGACGGGGTCCCAGGACGACAAGATTCTTCATCTTTCTCGCCTTCTGGCCGATATTGCCCCTCTCTCCGCCCGATTTGTCTGCCGATTTGTCATGGGAAGGCTTCGCCTGGGGGTCGGGGACGCCACCATCCTCGACGCCCTGGTCCAGACGACCGTCTCCTCCAAAGGCGAGGAGTCCGCGATGAAGGCCGAACGCAAGAGGGTCCGGGAGGAGCTGGAGGGAGCCTACAATCTCTGTTCCGACCTCGGCCGGGTGGGAGCCGTGCTCCGTGAGGAGGGCCTGGATGGAATCCGGAAGATCGCCCCCATGGTGGGGTACCCCGTGCGCATGGCTCTCTGCGAGAGGCTGGGTTCGGGAGAGGAAATCATCGAAAAGATCGGTCGGGCGGCGGTCGAGTCCAAGTACGACGGCTTCCGCTGTCAGATCCATTGCGGTCCGACGGGAACCCGACTCTTCTCCCGCAACCTCGAGGAGACGACATCCATGTTTCCCGAGATCGCCCGGGCAGCGTCGGAGCTCTTTGCCGGGCGAAGTGCCATCTTCGAGGGGGAGGCACTGGGATACGATGGCGAAAACGACTCCTACCACCCCTTTCAGGTCACCATCACCCGCAAGCGCAAACACAACATTCTGGAAAAATCCTCGGAGATCCCGCTCAAGTGCCTCGTCTTCGACATTCTCTATCTCGACGGGGTCTCCCTCATGGATCGGCCCTTCCAGGAGCGCCGGAAGATCCTCGAGGGACTCTTCCCCGTCCGGGTGCGGGGGATTGCTGACCGGGAGCTTCCTCCGGAGGGGGTCTTCGGCGCTTCCCGCCTTATCGTCACCGAGGATCCCCACGAAGTCGACCTCTTCTTTGACGAGGTCGTCGAGGAAGGCTTCGAGGGGGTGATTGCCAAGCGTCTCGACGGGGTCTATGCCGCCGGCTCGAGAAACTTCAACTGGATCAAGCTCAAGCGCTCCTACAAGAGCGCCCTCTCCGACACGGTGGATCTCGCCCTCATCGGCTACTATCGGGGGAAGGGCCTTCGGACCAAGTTGGGGATCGGGGCCGTGCTCGGGGCGGTCTACGATGCCGGGAGGGGGGAGTTCCAGTCGGTGGCCCGCATCGGCTCGGGGCTCACCGAAGAGGGATGGCGGGATCTTCGGGGGCTCCTGGAGGAGCTTCGTACCGACGGTCCCCCTCCCGGCGTTGTCTCGGGGCTCGTTCCCGATTTCTGGGTGCGCCCGGAGCTTGTGGTCTCTGTCCTGGCCGATGAGCTCACCCGCTCCCCGACCCACAGGGCAGGACGGCGTGAGGGGGAGGAGGAGGGCTTTGCTCTGCGATTTCCCCGAATGGTCTCCGGCCCCCGGGCCGACAAGCGGGCCGAGGATGCGACAACGGCGGACGAGCTCCGGAGGCTCTATGAGATCCAGCGCCAGCGCCTCTCAGGAAAGGGGGAGGAGGGAGGATGAGGGCTCCGGGCCGGGCGTCCATTTTTTTGGCCCTTTGTCCTCGTTGCGGATCCGCGATAGAATGGCTGTGTCAGCCTTGGACCCAACCAACAAACACCTGGAGATCTCCACGTGAAACCTCACGACATGGAACGATTTTTCTGGCAGCTTGAAGGGGCCCTCTCCAAGGGAATGTGGCCCGATATCGTCTTCAAGGCCGCGGGAGACGGGCGCTGGTCTCCCATGACCGACATTTACGAGACCGACGACGAAACGGTGATCAAGATGGATCTGGCCGGGGTCTCAAAGGACGAGATCTCCATCGTGGTGGAGTCCAACCGCCTCGTGGTTCGGGGGACACGAAAGGACGAATCCAAGACCTACGAGCCCCAGAAGAAGAAAAACTTTGTCCAGATGGAGATCAACTACGGAGACTTCGAGCGTGTCTTCCTTCTCCGGGACGGGATCGAGGGACGTCCGGTGAGGGCCGAGTATGCCTCGGGGTTCCTGCGGATCATCGTCGGCAAAAAGCCCAAGCAGACAATGACCGTTCCCATCAGCTTCCATGAAGGAGCCGGATAGTGGCCGACGATCCTATTAAAGTTCCTGCCGATTCCCCCTATGTCGTGTTGAACGACACGGTGGTCTTCCCCCATATTCTGGCCTCGATCGCCTTTCACGATCCTCGCGCCATGGCGGCCATCGACGATGCCATGAACCGCGACCCCAAGACTCTCGTCTGCGTCGCCGGAAAGCGGGAGGGTGAAGAGGCGTCGGCTCCGGAGATCATCTCTCCGGAAGAGGCCCGGGAGATCTTCGAGGACGGTCCGCCGGCCCCGATGGCCGCAGAGCCTTCCGCCCATTATGAGGTGGGAACTCTCGTGGTCATCCATAAGCTTCTTCGGATCCCTGCCGGGGGGATCGCCATCATGGTCCAGGGAGTCCGGCGGGTCCATCTCGACCGGGAAATCCCAGAGTCCCCCTATCCCCGGGCAGAGATCTCTGAAATCCCCGAGGTTCCGGAAAAGACAGACACCACCGAGGCACTCCTTCGCACCATCCTCTCCCAGGCGAAAAAACTCGGGACCCTCGCCTCCTATCTTCCCGACGAGTTCGAGACGATGACCCTCAACGTCGAGAACCCCTTCCACCTGTGCTACCTCATCGCCACCTTCCTCCGACTTCCGGTGGCCGAGCGCCAGGAGGTGCTCGAGGCCGGAACCCTTGAGGCGAAGCTCCATCTCATCGCCCGCCATCTGGTGAAGGAAATCGAAATCCAGGAGCTGGGCGGAAAGATCAAGTCCAAGATTGCCGACGAGGTCCAGAAGTCCCAGCGCGACTTCTTCCTCCGGGAGCAGATGAAGGCAATCCAGAAGGAGCTGGGGGATGGCGAGGAGGGGGACGAGGAGGTGGTCCGCTACCGTCAGAAGGCCCAGGAGGTGGGCCTCTCCCCCGAGGCGGAAAAGGAGGTTGCCCGGGAGATCTCCCGCCTTGTGAAGGCGGGGGGGCAGTCCCAGGAGGCCCAGGTCATCCGCACCTACCTCGACGTGGTGCTGGACCTTCCCTGGAACCGGGAGTCCCCCGAGTCGTACGATCTTGTGGAGGCCCGGCGGATCCTCGATGCCGACCACTACGACCTGGAAAAGGTCAAGGAGCGGATCCTCGACGAGCTGGCCGTCCTGGCCCGGAAAAAGAAGAACAACGAGGGAGGACGGGGACCGATCCTGTGCCTTCTGGGACCTCCCGGCGTCGGGAAGACCACGCTGGGGCAATCCATCGCCCGGGCCATGGGCCGGGAATTCGTCCGGGTCTCCTTGGGGGGCGTTCGGGACGAGGCCGAGATCCGCGGCCACCGGCGCACCTACGTGGGGGCGATGCCGGGCCGGATCATCGCGGGGCTTCGCAAGGCCCAGACAAAAAACCCGGTCTTCATGCTCGACGAAATCGACAAGGTGGGAGCCGACTACCGGGGCGATCCCTCTGCGGCCCTGCTCGAGGTTCTCGATACGGCCCAGAACAAGGACTTTCGGGATCATTACCTCGATCTGGCCTTCGATCTGTCCCGGGTCTTCTTTCTCACCACGGCCAATGTGGCCCAGACGATTCCTCCCCCCCTTCTGGACCGGATGGATCTCATCCCCCTGTCGGGGTACACCTGGGAGGAGAAGCTCCACATCGCCCGAAGCCATCTGATTCCCCGGGCCATGGGAGAGCTGTCCCTCGACGCCCGGGAATTCGACCTTCCCGACGCGACCCTGAAGAAGATCATCCGGGAGTTCACCCGGGAGGCCGGCGTCAGAAGCCTCGACCGGAAGATCACCTCGATTCTCCGCAAGATCGTCCGGGACCGGGCCCTTCAGTCGCGGAAGAAGAAAATCGTCGTGAAGGGGCCGGATCTCGCCCGCTATCTCGGCAACGAGTATATCGAGCCGGAGACCCGCCTGAGAAAGAGCGGCCCCGGGATCGTGACGGGGCTGGCCTGGACCCCCAACGGGGGGGAGGTCCTCTTCGTGGAGTCGGTGGCCATTCCCGGCTCCAAGGGCTTCATCCTGACCGGTCAGCTGGGCGACGTGATGAAGGAGTCGGCCCGCACCGCCCTGTCCTTTGCCCAGTCCCGATCCAAAACTCTCGGGATTCCCCCCGAGTTCTTCTCGAAGAACGAGATCCACATCCATGTCCCGGGGGGAGCCATCCCCAAGGACGGCCCTTCGGCCGGCATCACCATGACCACCGCCATCCTTTCCCTTGCGACCGGGATTCCTGTCCCTTCGACCGTGGCCATGACCGGAGAGATCTCCCTGTCGGGGAGGGTCCTTCCGGTGGGGGGCATCAAGGAGAAGCTGATCGGGGCGCGCGAGGCCGGGATCACGACCATCTATCTCCCTGCCAAGAACCTGAAGGATACCGTCGAACTTCCCGACGAGGTCAAACGCGACCTTGCGATCCATCCGGTGGAGACCATGGACGAACTGATCCGGGTCTTCTTCGCCTCCGCCATGAAGGAGGCCCCCAAGGGACGGGGAGTGACAAAGGGCTCCCGTTCCTCCGGAAAGGGATGAGATAAGTTTTAGGGGGGAGAGATTTCTTTTCTCCCCCTCGATCTCTCACTTCGGAAGGTTGAGGCGCTGGGATTGAGAACTATTGCGAATGCGGACTGACCGACAGGCGACCCTTACCGAATCGACCCGATGTCTTCCGTGGCGCTTTCTCCACCCCCCCGGGATTTCGATAGATCTCCACCCTTCACATGATCCCCTGACGAGCAACCCCCCTCTCCTGCCTCACTCTCCTTCGGGTATCAGGATTGTCCCCCGTCCCTTATTGTGTTGTTTTTGGCGGTTCGCCTGAGTGTGGGGCCATGGGAGTGGGCTCTATGGCGTCCTGCCAGAGGGTCTGAAGGATGACCAGGATCACGGGGCCGATGAAGAGGCCGATGATCCCGAAGGCTTCGAGTCCCCCCAGAACCCCCAGAAGGATCAGAATGAAGGGCATCTCCGAGGATCGGCCGATGAAGAGGGGCTTGATGACATTCTCGATCCCGCCCACGACGATCGCGTTCCAGACGAGGAAAAGAAGAAAGGCGAGGGTTCGTCCCTGGGCCAGAAGGGTGAAGGAGGCCGGAAGCCAGACGGCCACCGCCCCCATGGGAAAGAGCGCCAGAAAGAACAGGAGAAAGGTCAGAAGAAGGGCTTCGGGCACCCGGGCCACCCCGAAGCCGATCCCGGCCAGGGCGGCCTGGGAAAGGGCGGTAAAGAACATCCCGTAGACCACCCCCCGGGTGACGGGGGCGATCTGGTTGAATGGACGTTCTGTGGCCGGTCCCCCGAAGCGGAGAAGCAGGGTCCGGATCCCGGCCCAGAGCGCGGGGCCCCGGAGATAGAAGGCAAAGAGCCCCAGCAGGAGGATCAATGTCTTGACGGCGATCTTGCCGGCATCGGTCATGATCGAGAAGAGCCGGTCCCCCCAGGTCAGGAGATGGGACTGAAGCTTGTCGAGGAAGATGGAGAGGCTGGGGGTATGGCTTCGGAAGTTCTGATACCATCCTTCGGCCCGGGGGCCGATGACGGGCAGGTGGTCGACCCAGGGGGGAAGGGTGGCCTGGGGGTTTTCCAGAAAGCCCCGGATCTTGGCGACTTCGGTGAGGATCTCCTGGGTCAGGGGGAGGGCGAAGGAAAGAAGCGGGGCGATGACCAACCCCAGAAAAAGGACGGTCATGAGAAGGGCCGACAGGAGAGGTCGCGTCACAAAGCGCCGCAGGAAGGCGAGCAGGGGGTAGGTAGCGAAGGCCAGAATCGCCGCCCACAAAAGGGGAACGACGTAGGGGGCCAGAACGTCGGCGGCCGTCCCCAGAAGGAGAAGGAGAAGGAGCGCCCGAACGGCCGGAGAGCCCCGGTCTCCCGAAGGGGGCGCCGGGGTAAGGGTCGACAAGGTCACCGTCCTCCGGGCGCGGCCGGAACGAGCCAGGGCTCGCGCTCCTGGCGACGCTTTTCATAGGCCTCGATCAGCGGCGCCTTTTTCTCGGCCAGGCCAATCTCGTCGAGCCCTTCCAGAAGATGGTTCTTCCGGACCGGGTCGATGGAGAAGGAGACGGTCTCCTTCGAGGGAAGAAGGACCTGTTGGGACGGAAGATCGATGGTGAGGCGATAGCCCGGAGTCGCCCCCACCTCCCGGAAGAGCCGATCCACCGTCTCGGCGGGAAGGACCACAGGGAGAATCCCGTTCTTGAAGCAGTTGTTGTAGAAGATGTCGGCGAAGGAGGGGGCCACGATCGCCCGGAAGCCATAGTCGAGAAGGGCCCAGGGGGCATGTTCGCGGGAGGAGCCGCATCCGAAGTTCTCCCGGGCCAGAAGGATCCGGGCGCCCTTGTAGCGCGGGTCGTTCAAGACGAAGGAGGGATCGGGAACGAGCCCCTCGGTCCGTCCGTCGCTGG